>CAJTYN010000101.1:6409-10883 GCA_910584115.1 uncultured Lachnospiraceae bacterium | reverse complement strand
TATTATTGAAGCTGCTTGCATCTGTATAAAGACCATAAAAAAGCCTGGCGGGGATTTCCTGCCAGGCTTTTTGGATCCTGTCAATGCACCGCTCTCATCACATAGAGATGATCCCCAGCACATTCGCGACAGAACTGATCAGTATGATCCCGATACATGCGGCCGCCAGATATTTCATAAAGAAATCGTAGATCTTCCTGCGCTTAAATGCCGAGGACTGCTCGATCTCCCCCGCGATCTTATCCAGGCCCACCACACGGGTCACCAGAAGGCAGGTGGCCAGCGCGGCGATCGGCATCAGGATCGAATTTGTCAGGAAATCGAAAAAGTCCAGGATGGACATCCCCAGGATCTGCACGAAATCCAGCACATTTGATCCGAGGGCGGAAGCCGAACCGATGACGATGATCACGGCGCCCATCAGGAGACTGCATCTCGTTCTGCCCCACCCCAGCTGATCCTCGAAAGTGGACACGCCGGACTCGGCCAGGGAGATGGCGCTGGTGAGCGCCGCGAACAGCACCAGCAGAAAGAACATGATCCCTGCAGCAGTCCCGGAACCCATATCGGCGAAGACCTTCGGGAGCGTGATGAACATCAGTGAAGGCCCGGCCTGCAGCGTATCCGGGTCGCCGCCGGAGAAAGCGAAGACTGCCGGGATGATCATCAGGCCGGCCAGCATGGCGATGGCCGTGTCGAAGATCTCGATCTGGGTCGTTGCCTTTTCCAGATCCACGTCTTTCTTGATGTAAGAACCATATGTGTATAGGATCCCCATGGCGATGGACAGGGAATAGAACATCTGTCCCATGGCGGCCACGATCGTCATCCAGGAGAAATGCGAAATGTCCGGGATGAGGAAATAGCGGACGCCTTCCATCGCGCCGGGGCGGGTCACGGAATAGACCGTTACGAAAACGGCCAGGACGATCAGCAAGGGCATCATGATCTTGGAGACGCGCTCCACGCCGTATTTTACGCCGGTGATGATGACCAGGATCACGAGCAGGCTGAAGCACACGAACCAGAACTCCATGCTCCCGCCGGAAGCCATGAAGTCCGTAAAATACGTATCCTCCGCCAAAAGCTTCGTATTTCCCCGTATATATTCAAACAGATATTTTGCGACCCAGCCTCCGATCACACTATAATAAGGTACGATCAGCATGGGGATCACCGCGTTGATCCACCCGCCGAACCGAAAAGGGATCTTTTTCCCAAAGGAAGCGAAAGCCCCCACCGGACTCCTCTGGGTCATACGGCCCAGCGCAGTCTCCGACATGATCAGCGTATAGCCGAACGTGAGCATCAAGATCAGGTACACGAGGAGGAAGATCCCTCCGCCGTATTTTGCCGCCAGGTACGGAAAACGCCAGATATTCCCCAGGCCCACAGCCGATCCCGCAGCGGCCAGGACGTACCCGAGCCTTCCTGAAAAACTGCTGCGCGCCGCGGTCGTATCTTCTTTCATCTCATCTAAACCTCCCATAAAAATATATTGCTCTACCCATATGCCAGATATCATAACATGCCCGCCGGCAAGTATCAATAAAAAAACCCGGAAAAATGTTACTTTTTCTGGGTTTTTCTGTGAGATAGGTCCGGCGGACGCGTACGTTCCTCATCCCGCAAATTTTCCGATAAATTCTCGTACCCGCGCGTTCGGCGCCGTGAAGATCTCTTCCGGCGTCCCCTGCTGCTGGATGATCCCCTGCTCCATGAAGATGATCCGATCCGAAAGTTCCCGGGCGAACTGCATCTCGTGGGTCACGATGATCATGGTCATATGCTGCGCGGCCAGTTCCCGGATGACCCGCAGGACCTCCCCGGTCAGCTCCGGATCCAGGGCGGACGTGGGTTCGTCAAAGAATAGGATCTCCGGCTGCAGTGCCAGGGCGCGGGCGATGGATACACGCTGCTGCTGGCCGCCGGAGAGCTGATAGGGATAGACGTTCATCTTATCTTCCAGCCCCAGCTGCCCCAGCAGGCTGATGGCCCGTTCACGCGCCTCCTGTCTGGGGACCCTGTCCACGCACACCGGCGCGTCCATGATGTTCTTTAAGACGGTGTAGTGGGGAAAGAGGTTAAAATTCTGGAACACCAGGCCGTAATGCTTGCGGATTCTCTTCAGATCCGCCTTTGGGGCGTACACGCATTTTCCGTTTTCCTCGTACGCCGCCCGCTCGCCCAGATAGGTCAGCTCCCCGCCGTCCATCTTCTCCAGCATGGTCGCGCAGCGCAGGAGCGTGGATTTTCCGGAGCCGGAGGGGCCGATGACCGAGACGACCTCGCCCTTTTTTACCGACAGGGAAATGTCCTTTAATACGACCAGGTCGCCGTACACTTTCTTCATATGATCGATCGACAATACTTTATCTTCCATAGATACATCTCCCTATCTGTAATGATCCAGGCGTTTTTCCACATGTTCCATGACAGCGGCCACCACCAGGTTGAATAAGTAATAGAAAAGCCCCGCGGCCATCAGCGGCAGGATGGACGTCTCTTTTGCCGCGATCTGCTTTGCGGCGGTGAACATCTCCACCACCGTCAGCACGAAGGCCAGCGACGTGTCCTTGACCAGGGTGATCATCTCGTTCGTCACCGGCGGCAAGATCCGCTTGATCACCTGGGGCAGGATGATCTTCACGAAAGTCTGGACCTTGTTGTAGCCCAGGACTTCGGCGGCTTCGTACTGCCCTCTGGGGATGGACTCGATGCCGGCGCGGTAGATCTCCGCAAAGTAAGCCGCGTAATTCAGCACGAAAGAGATGATCACGGCCACGAAACGGTATCCGGCGGCGATGCGCATGCCGAAGACATAGTAGGGCGCGAAATACACCACGATCATCTGCAGCATCAGCGGAGTCCCCCGCATCACAGAGATGTAGAATTTCGACACGCCCTTGAGGGCCGCATTGCGGGACATCCGCCCGAAGGAAAAGATCAGCCCCAGCGGCAGGGAAAACAAAAGTGTCAGAAAAAAGATCGCCGCGGTCTTGAGCATCCCGCTGCCCAAGAGCTGCAGCATAGTCGTCATACTCATAACGTACTCCTTTTGATATGTGCGGTGCAGACGGAAAAAAGGGACGGAGATACCATCCCTTTTCCTGTCATCAGATACTTTACCTTAAGAATGCCGCCGCCGGATAGGCGGCATAGATCCAGGTATGCCCAATGCGCCCGCTGCAAGGCGCATGCAGGTTTATTTACCGAGGCAGACGGTCTCGGCCACGTCGTATTTCTCAGCGATCTCGTTGAAGGTCCCGTCGTCGACCATCTCCATCAATGTGGCCTCCACGGTATCCTTCAGCTCGTCGTTCCCTTTCAGGAAACCGATCGCGTACTGTTCCGTCGCCAGATATTCGTTCGGGTCGTTCCCGGCGAGGATCTCATAGCCTTCCCGCTGTTTCAGCTGATAGTTGGCGACGCCGATGTCCATGGCCAGCGCGTCGATGGATCCGGCTTCCAGCTCCATGAATGCGGTGTTGTAATCGGCAAACTGGTTCAGGGATCCGAAAGAAGCCGCCAGATCCAGATTTTCCTGATTCTCCTCGTCCTCCAGAGCCGCCAGAGCAGAGGAGTCCGCCTGCACGCCGACGACTTTGCCCGCCAGATCGGCTTTCGTGGAGATCCCGGCGTCCTTTGCGACGACGAACACCTGGCTGTTGTCTATGTAAGGTGAAGACCATGTGTAGTCATCTTCCCTGCCGTTCATGGTGAAGCCGTTCCAGATGCAGTCGATGGATCCGGAGGAGAGCTCCATATCCTTGGTATCCCAGTTGATGGGCTGTTTGACCAGCTCCCAGCCCTGACGCTTGCAGACTTCCGCCGCCAGATCCAGGTCAAATCCTACGTACTCGCCGTTCTCGTCCATATATCCGTAAGGCGGGAACTCCGCGTCGAAGCCCACCGTAAAAGTCTGCCCGCTGGCATCCGTATCCTCTGCCGCTCCTGTTGCCTCCGCCGTTTCAGTCGCTTCAGCGTCGTCTGTCGTCTCGCTCTCGGCGGCTTCCGTCTCCGTAACGGCGGCGTCCTTTGTCGTCTCTGTCTCCTTGTCCGCTCCCCCGCATGCAGCTAGTCCGAAGACCATCACAGCGGCTGTGAGCAGTGCCAATCCCTTTCTCATCGTTCCTTCTCCCTTCACTTTATCAATTTATTAGACTAAAACCATATGACAGCACTATCCTAACATGGACATTCATCCTTTGTCAATCCTTTGGGGACAGATAAATTCTGTAAAAACCGTGACTTTGCTTTTGATACGTGTTATAATGTGGGAAATGGGACAGGAGGAGGTGGAGGATATGGCATTGACAAATGAAGACCTGTTGGCAATCTCCGGGCTATTGGACAAGAAGATGAGCGCCCTGGACGCGAAATGGGAGGACAGGCTGAACACATTTGCTTCGAGGATGGAAGTCCGGTTTGAAGCGCTGGAAGCCAGAGCAGATGCTCTGGATGCGAAGATGGA
>CAJTYN010000101.1:0-6309 GCA_910584115.1 uncultured Lachnospiraceae bacterium | reverse complement strand
AAGTCCGGTTTGAAGCGCTGGAAGCCAGAGCAGATGCTCTGGATGCGAAGATGGATGCCATGGACGCAGAGTGGAAGGCCAGGCTGGCTGCCATGGATGCGAAGTGGGAGGCTAAGCTGGACTCTATGGACATGCGGCTGAAGCGCGTGGAGATGAAGCTGGAAAATGATGTGATCCCGAGGCTGCAGAACATCGAGGATTGTTACAGGACGACTTTTGACCGGTATCGGGAGAGCGTGGCCGGGTATGAGTCGATGCAGGCCGATGTGGAGATCCTAAAGAGAGTCGTGATGGATCATTCAGAAAAATTGAAACAGTTGGCATGACCGGGAAGGGGCACTGGAGATATGCGGATACGTTTTTACGATGGCAGGGTCTTGACGATGCAGGAAACGCAGGGAGACCTTGCGGTGGAACAGGGGGAAGTCTGGGTAGAGGGGCGGTACATAACATATGTAGGAAAAGGGCAGCGTCCGGCGCAGGCTTTTGAACGGGAGGTGGACCTGCGGGGAGACCTGATCATGCCCGGTTTCAAGAACGCCCACACCCATTCCTCCATGACCTTCCTGCGCAGCTATGCGGACGATCTTCCCCTGCAGGAATGGCTGAATGATAAAGTATTTCCCCTGGAGGCGAGATTGACGGGGGAGGATATGTACCAGTTGGCGAAAGTGGCGATCCTGGAATATCTCACCAGCGGGATCACCTGTAACTTCGACATGTACCTAGATCCCTGCCAGGTAGCGCGGGCCTCCGTGGACTTAGGCTTCCGCACGGTGCTGGTGGGGGCCATGAACGACTTCAGCCAGTCGCCGGAGGATCTGGAGCGCTGGTACAGGGAGCTGAACGCGTACGATCCGCTGATCAGTTTCTGTCTGGGTTTCCACGCCGAGTACACCACCGGGCGGGAGCGTCTGGAGGCGGTGGCGGACCTGGCGGAAAGATACAGAGCGCCGGTCTACTGCCACAATTCGGAGACGAGAGCCGAGGTGGAGCAGTGTATCGGCCGTTACGGAAAAACGCCCACAGCCTTCCTGGACGAGCTGGGCATGTTCCGGTACGGCGGCGGGGGCTACCACTGCGTCCACCTCACCCAAGAAGATATGGAGATCTTCCGGGAGCGGGGGCTTTACGTGGTGACCAATCCCGGATCCAACGCGAAGCTGGCCAGCGGGATCGCGCCCATCGCCCGGATGCTGGAAATGGGGATCCCGATCGCGCTGGGCACCGACGGGCCGGCCAGCAACAACTGCCTGGACATGTTCCGGGAGATGTTCCTGACCACCGCCCTGGCAAAATTAAGAGAGCAGGACGCCGCAGCCGTGGACGCCCGGGAGGTGCTGCGCATGGCGGTCCGCCAGGGCGCATATGCTATGGGCCTTCCGGGATGCGACTGCCTGCAGGCGGGAAAGCTGGCGGACCTGATCGTCGTAGACCTCCATCAGCCCAACATGCAGCCGCTCAACCATATCCCAAAAAACCTCGTGTACAGCGGCAGCAAGCAGAACATCCGTATGACCATGGTGGACGGCCGGATCCTCTACGAAGACGGGCAGTTCTTTGTAGGCGAGGACCCGGAGGAGATCTACGCCCGCGCCAACGAGATCGCCAGACGGCTCCAGAAATAACGGCAAAAAAGGCAAAAAGCGGCGGAAATGTGGGCCGGGGTCATTGAAGAAACAGGGCATAGATGGTATACTGTAAAGAAAAAAGGAGAAAGAGGGAGGAGTTTTTATGAGTAACACGAAGAAGATGGGGATCGCGGTCCTGCCGCTGTTGTTCCTGCTGTGCATGCTGTTTCCTGTGAAGGCAGAGGCGGCGTATTCTGAGATGTCCATGCAGCTTGACAATGCGTGGATATCCGGGGAGATCAGCACGCAGGGGGAAGTGGATTTCTATAAGTTCACCACACGGAAAGCCGGATGGGTCACGGTCCATTATCAGGCATCTACTGTGGTCAATTCTTATGTCAATGTGCTCAATAATGATCAGGATAGGAGATATTGGAATGAGAGCATATACGGATCCAGCCAGAATAATCCTGTCACAAGGTCTGCCGTGCTGGCTCTTGAGCCGGGGACGTATTATATCAAGATAGGGGGGATCTATGACAGGAATACAGGGGCATATAGACTGAAAGCCTCTTTTGAAGCGGCAAATAACAACGAGAAGACGAACGACGATAACTTTGAGACTGCGATGAGCCTGGGTTATAATCAGTCAGTGACGGGGTTCTTATCCATGGATGATCGGGTCGACTTCTTTAAGATATCGGTCCCCACGAGGAGAAGAGTAAGGCTGATCTATACTTCATACATCGGTGGTTCCTATATGCAGATCTGGAACAGCGATCAGATACCGCTCGATAATGCGAATAGGTCGGTATGGGGCGCGTCAAAAACAGCTCCGGTGACGCATGTATATGAAGAGACATTGAATCCGGGGACATACTATGTGAAGATCTATCCGGCGTCTAATAGTTATACCGGTAAATATACACTGAAATATTCACAGAAGATCCTGACCCAGAAGATCACGATCTCCGGCAAGAAACAGGTCGTAGCGGGTACGAGTCCATTTTACTTAAAAGCCTCCGTAAGTCCGTCCAACACCACGGACAAGACCGTGAAATGGAGTTCAGGCGACACATCCATCGCATGGGTTGACAGGAACACCGGCAAAGTGACCATATACAATAAAGCCGGCAAGGTGAAGATCACCGCATCGGCCCAGGATGAGAGCAACAGGTCCAGCGTATATACCATCATCGTGACGCCCAAGCGGCTGTCAGCGCCATATGTCTCTAATTTCAGCGGCAGGAGGCTGTATGTGAGCTGGGGCTGGCACTCGGGCGTGACCGGGTATGAGATCCAGTATGCGACCAACAGCAAGTTCAAGGGCGCTGTGACAAAGAAGGTATCCAACCAGCATTCGAGCCGGACGTACTCGAAGATGGCGAAGAAGAGATATTATGTGCGCGTGCGCGCCTATTACAAAAACGGTTCCAAGATCTACCGCGGACCGTGGAGCGCTAAGAAGAGCGTCAAGATCACATATTGAGATGAGTGCTGAACAGAGGGCTTCCCATGAGGTGGGAGGCCCTCTTGTCCGTGGGTGCCGAAAAAAAAACTTGTAATTCTACATAAATTTTATTACAATAAAGTAATGTATCGGCGGTACGACAAAAAAAGCGCGGATACGAGTAAGCGCACTCAAGAGCAGGAGTGCGAGGGATCGGAGGAAGAGCATGAGAGATATGGTAGAGATCAGATGGCACGGACGGGGCGGCCAGGGCGCGAAGACAGCGGCGCTGCTGCTGGCGGACGTGGCATTCCAGACAGGAAAGTATGTACAGGGTTTTCCGGAATACGGGCCGGAGCGCATGGGCGCGCCCATCACAGCCTACAACCGGATCAGCCCAGACAAGATCCGGGTCCACTCGAACATATATGAGCCGGACTTTGTGGTGGTGGTAGACGAGAGCCTGTTAGAGACCGTCCATGTGACACAGGGGCTCAAGAAAGACGGGGCCGTCGTGGTCAACACAGACAAGCCCAAGGAAGAGATCCAGAAACATCTGGAAGGCTACGAGGGGAGACTCTATACCATCGATGCCAAGAAAGTGTCCCTGGAAGCGCTGGGGAGATATTTCCCCAACACGCCCATGCTGGCGGCCATCGTGAAAGTCAGCGGCGTGATGGAGGAGGAGACATTCATGCAGGAGATGGAGAGCTCCTTCAAGCACAAATTCGCTTCCAAGCCGGAAGTGATCGAGGGCAACATGAAGGCACTGAAAATGGCATTACAGGAGGTGCGGTAAATGGATCTACATAAAGTAAGCGAAAACTGTAGCTGGAAAGATCTGACAGAAGGGATGCAGATCTACCAGGGCGGGACGTCCGCGGCGTTTGCCACCGGGGAGTGGACGGCGGTCAAACCGGAATTCATAGAAAAGAGCTGTAACCAGTGCCTCCTGTGCGTGCCGGTCTGTCCGGACAGCGCCATCCCTGTAAAAGACCAGAAAAGGGGAGACTTTGACTACAGCCACTGCAAAGGCTGCGGTATCTGCGTGAATGCCTGTCCTGCAGGCGCCATCAAGATGGAGGGGGTAAGATAGATATGGGAAAAAGAGATCGTTTATCAGGAAATGAGGCCGTGGCCATCGCCATGCGCCAGATCAACCCGGACGTGATGCCCGCGTTCCCGATCACGCCGTCCACGGAGATACCCCAGTACTTCTCCTCCTTTGTGGCAAACGGCCAGGTGGACACGGAGTTCATCCCGGTGGAGAGCGAGCACAGCGCCATGAGCGCGGCCATCGGCGCCGAGGCGGCGGGCGCCCGGACACTGACGGCCACATCCTCCTGCGGCATGGCCCTGATGTGGGAGGAACTCTACGTGGCGGCGTCCAACCGTCTGCCCATCGCGCTGGCGCTGGTAAACCGCGCCCTGTCCGGTCCGATCAACATCAACTGCGACCACTCAGACAGCATGGGCGCCAGGGACGCGGGATGGATCCAGATCTACGCGGAGAACAACCAGGAAGCCTACGACAATTTCATCCAGGCATACCCCATCGCCGAGAATGCGGACGTGCGCCTGCCGATCATGATCTGCCAGGACGGCTTCATCACCAGCCATGCGGTGGAGAACATCGAACTGCTGGACGACGCCCAGGTCAAGGACTTCGTCGGGGAGTACCAGCCGGAGCATTATCTGCTCAATGAAAAAGAGACGATGGCGGTGGGCCCCTATTCCGTGACGAATTACTATATGGAAGCGAAAAAACAGCACGCCCAGGCCATGGCCAACGCAAAACAGGTGGTGTTGGACGTGGCCAAGAGATTTGCCGAAGTTTCCGGAAGGGAGTACGGGCTTTTCGAGGCGTATCGTCTGGAGGACGCGGACTACGCGATCGTGCTCATCGGCTCGGCGGCAGGCACGGCCAAGGACGCCGTGGACGACCTGCGGGAAAAAGGCATCAAGGCGGGGATCCTGAAGATCCGTCTCTTCCGTCCATTCCCGGCAGAGGAGATCGCCCAGGCCCTCGCTCATGTCAGAGCCGTGGCGGTCATGGACCGGGCCGAGAGCCTTTCATCCCAGGGCGGCCCCCTCGGCGCGGAAGTGATGGCGGCCCTGTACCGTGCAAGATCCCAGGCGCTGGCTGTGAATTACATCTACGGCCTGGGCGGCAGGGATGTGCGCGTAGAGCATATCGAGGATGTATTCGCACAGTTGGAGCAGGTCGCGGCCGCGGGAGAAGTGACGGACGCATACCGCTATCTGGGACTGAGAGAGTAGAAAGGACGGGGAAAAGATCATGGCCTATAATTTTAAAGAGACAATGAGTAAACCGGAGCGTCTGGCTCCCGGACACAGGATGTGTGCAGGCTGCGGCGGCACGATCGCGGCCAGGAATGTCCTGCGCGGGCTCCACGAGGGCGACCGGGCAGTGATCGGGAACGCCACGGGCTGTATGGAAGTCTCCACTTTCATGTACCCGTACACGGCCTGGGAGGACAGCTACATCCACAACGCCTTTGAAAACGCCGGGGCGACCCTGAGCGGCGTGGAGACGGCCTACCGGGTGCTGAAGAAAAAAGGGAAGATCGATGAGACATACAAATTCATCACCTTCGGCGGCGACGGCGGCACCTACGACATCGGCTTCCAGTCCCTCTCCGGGGCGATGGAGAGGAACCATGATATGGTCTACGTCTGCTACGACAACGGGGCCTACATGAACACAGGCATCCAGCGCTCCTCCGCCACGCCCATGTACGCCAACACCACCACAACCCCGGTGGGGAGCGAAAGCAACGGAAAACCCCAGAACAGGAAGGACCTGGCCTCCATCATCGCGGAGCACGACGTGCCCTACGTGGCGCAGACCACCTTCTGGAAGAATTTCAAAGACCTCCATGTAAAATCAGAAAAAGCCATCTATACGAAAGGCGCGGCTTTCCTGAACATCATGGCACCCTGCCCCAGGGGCTGGCAGTACCCCACGGCGGACATCATGGAGATCTGCCGTCTGGGCGTGGAGACCAACTACTGGCCGCTGTTCGAGGTGGAAGAGGGCAAGTGGACGCTCAACTACGAGCCGAAGAAAAAACTCCCGATCGAAGATTTCCTGATCAAGCAGGGCCGTTTCAAACACCTGTTCAAAAAAGGGAACGAGTACCTGATCGAGGAATTCCAGAAAGAAGTGGACCGCAGGTGGGACAACCTGTGCTACCGCTGCAGCAGATAGATACTCTATAGATGAGGGAAGGAGTTAGAGTATGAAGTTATTTGAAGAGATACTAG
>CAJTYN010000100.1 GCA_910584115.1 uncultured Lachnospiraceae bacterium | reverse complement strand
CCCAAGGCCCTGCGGGCCCGCGCGGAGAAGAAGGTCCGCAGGGAGTGCCCGGTCCCCAAGGCCCTGCGGGCCCGCGCGGAGAAGAAGGTCCGCAGGGAGTGCCCGGTCCTCAAGGTCCGGCAGGCCCAGGGGTGCGGCCGGCATATTTTAATGCGGTCATGCAGGGCGGGTTTCAGGACGTGCATCCAGAAGGGGATGTCAGATTTTTACTCGCATATCAGTCCGGCGATTTTTCGTTTACCCCGAATACAGCGGAGATCATAGTCAATACAGGAGGAGTTTACCGGATAGATTATGCTGTTTTGGTCCGACCGGCCAACGGATCGCTGAATATTGCGTATGCCGTAGCCATCAATGACCTGGAAGATCCGCTATCGTTTTTCGGGGAATATGTAAATGGCCTTGCGGGCACGGAACGCCTTGAATTGACGGGAATGTTCATTACCTCGATCGCCGCTGGATCCACTGTGACGCTGCGCAATAAATCCGCTACCGTTGATCATCTGGCAGGGACGGGAATAGATCATCAGGCGGTCAGTCATGCGTCCATCCTGTTACAGAGGATCGGTGCAGGTGATGAGATCTGATATCCACGCAGTGCCCTGTACGGTGCTTCGTAGATATGTGATATAAGCTGTTCAAGGGGCTGGTCTTGTCCATCCACGGAAGCCTTGTGCCTGAGATGCACCCTTGGGCCGCAAGGCCGGAAGATCTGGTATGACAAAGCGGTGAAGATCGTTTATGATAATATCGTCGAGTGGCGAAAAGCGTAAATCCAGATGATGGGTCTGCGCTTTTTTGTTGACAAAAATGGGATCCTTTATGTTGAGGTGATCATGCTGGCTGGTACGATCGCGCTGGACTCCCTGATCGTCTCGCTCATCAGGCTCTGTGTCGTCGTGCTGCCGCTGGCATGGCTGATCTCAAGTCTGGAAAAGCAGGGTCCATGATATGGTGGGCGTTCCCCATGGTGGAGCTCGCAGCGTTTGCGGCGGCAGTCTTGTTATTGGGCAGGGAAAACAGGAGGATCATAAGACCGATGAAAGAAAGGGAGACATGACCTTGGCGAAATGCATGATCTTTTCACCGATCATATGGTGATAATAGACAAAAACAGCAATTGTTCCCGGACGGACGCTATCCCCAGCCGTGCAAAAAAGAAACGCCGTTTCCGGATCGTGGGATCCGCGGATAAAAGATGTTTTCATAAAGGCAGATATATGATATATTATGTATATTAATAACACTATCAGGAGGTTTTATGGAAATGAGATTGAGGACGAGAGTGCTGAGCGTATGTTTATGCGGGCTGATGACGGCCGCGCTGCTCACAGGATGCGGAGGAAAAGAAGAAAGTGCGCCGGCGCAGGAAGACACAGCAGAGGAGACATCCGCGGAGAGTACGGATGAAGGGCAGGATGGCCAGGAGAAAAAGGACAAGCTGGTCATCGGCACGTCGTCGGTGTCTGTCGAGCTGGCGGAGTCGGGAGTGGAAGTGCTGGAAGACATGGGATATGAAGTAGAGCTGAAAGTCTTTGACGATTATTTCCTTCCCAACGAAGCGCTGGTCGAGGGATCCCTGGATGCGAATTTCTATCAGCATGAGCCTTTCCTCGATACATACAATGACGAGAAGGGGACGGACATAGAGATGCTGGAGCCGAAGCTCTGGAACTTCTGGGCGGGGATCTATTCTGTCAAGACGGATTCCATCAAGGATCTCCCGAAAGGCGGGATCGTGGGAGTCGCGGAAGACGCATCGAACATCGACCAGGACCTGCGGCGTCTCCAGGAGGCCGGGATCATCAAGCTGACAGACGAGGAAAAGGATCAGTATGACATCGCGGATATCGTGGAAAATCCATACGAGTATGAATTTGTCCAGGCGGATCACATCAAATACACGAACATGGATGATTACGCGCTGGTGATCGGCACGTCGAATACGATGGCGTCCTTTGACGTGGATCCCACGGAAAACCTGCTGCAGTCATTTACGGACGATTCCCTCGCTCTGGGGATGTGCGTCATGCCCGAGAACGCGGACACACAATGGGCGAAAGACATCATGGAGGCATACACGTCAGATAAGGCGAAAGAATACGTGAAACCCGAGACGGGTTTTGAGGCGGTCTTTTAGAATAAGATGATCGAGATCAAAGGGTTACAGAAATCATTTGGGGAGCTGAAAGTGCTCAATAACATCGACTTGACGATCGGTGACGGGGAGATCTACGGGCTGGTGGGGAAGAGCGGTGCGGGGAAATCCACGCTCCTGCGGTGCATCAACGGGCTGGAACAGTATTCCGCAGGGAGCCTGAAGATCGACGGCGTAGAGATCAAAGATCTGAGCCGGAAGGAGCTGCGGACATTCCGCAAGGGCGTATCCATGATCTTCCAGCATTTTCCCATGTTGACGCGCAAGACCGTGTATGAAAATATCGCGTTCCCCATGCGCTGCTGGGGATACAGCCGGGCTGCGGTCGACACACGGGTAAAGGAGCTGGCCGAGCTGGTCGGGATCTCAGAGAAACTGGACCAGAAGCCGGGACAGCTCTCCGGCGGGCAGCAGCAGAGGGTGGCCATCGCACGGGCCCTGACGATGGAGCCGAAGATCCTATTGAGCGATGAGGCCACATCGGCGCTGGATCCCGTGACGACGCGCGCGATCCTGCGGCTCCTCCGGGATATCAATGAGAAGCTGGGCATCACGATCATCGTGGTGACCCATCAGATGTCCGTCATAAAGGATGTGTGTGAGAAGGTGACATTATTAGAGTCCGGGGAGCTGGTGGTGTCGGGGCCGGTGGACGAGCTCTTTATGGACCAGCCGGAAGAATTGAAGACATTTTTAGGTGAAGAGCAGTTCCGCGCAGAAGAGGGCAAAACGTATATACAGGTCATGCTCTCCGACCAGGATGGGTCGAAAGGGATCTTAAGCCGGATGTCCAGGACTCTGGATATCGACTTTACGATCGTCAACAGTGAGATGGACCGTTACAGGGATGAGTATCTGGGGTATCTGATCCTGGACTGTGCGAAGGAGCATATGGAAAAGGTGGGAGACTACCTGGATCGAAGCGGCATCATCTGGAGATATTACCGGACAGAGAGCGGGGAGGGAACGTCATGTCGAGATTTTTGACAGAATATCAGATGAATTTTTGGGAGCGGATCCTCGCCCCGGCATTTACGGCGACGATCCAGATGGTGATCATCACCACGATATTGGGCACGGCTTTCGGGTTCTTGGTGGCGGTGGTCCTGCTGGTGACGGACAAAGACGGCATCCGTCCGAACCGTTTTATCAACGGGATATTCAATTTCATCGTGAATGTGATCCGGTCGTTCCCGTTCCTGATCCTGATGATCTTCCTGCTCCCTTTTACAAAGATCATCGCGGGTACGTCCATAGGCGTGCGCGCGGCGGTGGTGCCGCTCATCGTATCGGCGACGGCATTCATAGCGAAACTGATCGTGAACGCCATGCAGGAAGTGGACAGAGGGCTGATCGAGGCCATGCGCTCCTTCGGCATATCGGAGGCACAGGTGGTCTTTCGGGTGATGTTCTCGGAGGCGCTGCCATCCATCATATCGGGAGTCATCCTGGCGATGGTGGCGATCCTCGGCTCCACCGCCATGGCGGGCGCGATGGGGGCGGGCGGCATAGGGTCGGTGGCGATCACATATGGGTATCAGAAGTTCAATGAGGTGGTCATGGTCCTCACGGCGGGGATCCTGATCGTATTCGTCCAGATCATCGAGACAGCAGGAAAATGGGTCTACCGCAAGATGAAATAGGAATGATCTGTCAGGAGAGGGAAATGGATAAAGAGAGACTATATAGAGAACTGGCGGGCCAGAGAGAAGAGATGGAGCCCGGGGAACGTCTGGCGGCATATCTGCGGGGCGAGGAGACAGACTGTCTGCCCTACGGGCTGCTGGCGCCGGAGGACGCGCTGGCGCATATATGGGGGTATACGAAAGGGCAGGTCCACCGTTCCTTTGATGTGCGGTGTGAGATGATACGCAGGAAAAAAGAGGAGTACAAGATCAGCGGCCTCTCAGTCCCGATGGGGCTGCGGGGGATAGCGGAAGCGGCAGGCTCCGTGCTGGCGTACCCGGAGAACGCCGTGGACTATGTGAAAGAATACCTGGTGATGGACTACGGGGCATTAGATGCGCTGGAGACATCCGAGGTGGAAAAGAATGCGCTGTTGTGCGGGAAGATCGAAGAGGGGGAGAGACTCATGGAGCTGTTTCCGGATATGGGGATCTCCACGGACGTGGCGGGGCCTTTTTCCACAGCGGCCGCCATGCGGCCGATCGAACTCCTCCTGCGTGATATGCGCAGAAGGCCGGATGAGGTCCATCGGCTCCTCTCCTGTGCCGTCGGATGTTCCCTGAAATGGGTCGAGGCGTTCTGCCGCAGGACCGGATGCCGGACGGTGGGGATCGCGGATCCGGTCACCACCACAGACATCCTCGGTCGGGGCGATTTCTTGCAGTTTTCAAAACCTTATATGAAAAAACTGGTGGACGGGATAGAGAAGATCACAGGCAGTTCCCCATCGGTGCATATATGCGGCCATACAAAGGGCATCTGGCCAGATCTGATGGAGATCGGGATCGACAACTTCAGCTTGGATGACTGCGAGGACCTGGAAGAGGCCAAGGACGTGATGGGGGAAAAGGTATTCCTCTCCGGCAATGTGTCGCCGGTGGATGTCATGCGGCTGGGGACGATCGACATGGTGATCGAGGCGGTGAGGACAGCGATCATGAAAGGGAGCGACAGCCCGTCCGGCTATATGCTCATGACCGGGTGCCAGGTCCCGATCGGGACGCCCAGAGAGAACATCGACGCGTACATCTATGCCGCGAGGAGATACGGGCGCACAGCGCGGATAGGAAAGAGGCCCCAGGGCATCGCGAGTTAAAAAAATCTAAAAGGATCAAAAAAACCCTTGAAATATATGGGATCATGGGTTATAATGACTACTGTTGTGGCCTTGATAGCTGTGAAGCGTGAGGTTGCTGCCCCATCCTGGGCAGGTTTTTCCGTGGAGCGAATGTCAAGTTCAAGTATACCGCGAGAGCAAGATCAGGTATACGAAATAAAACTGGCGACAAGTCACTGTACAATAGAAGACTGCCGGGCGAGAGAGTCAGAAAAAAGCCCAGGCAGGTTTTCTCTGAGGACGAAGAGGAAACACCAGGGAGCGTGTAAGGTCCGTCAGGACACACACGGAGTCGTGTACAGTCACCGCTTGTCGTACTGATCGAAGAAAGTGCGAAAAGGAGGCGGCTTTTTTTATGGCAAATCAGGTAATGAGGATCACTTTGAAAGCATATGACCATCAGCTGGTCGATGCATCAGCGAGCAAGATCATTGAAACAGTGAAGAAGAACGGAGCGAAGGTGAGCGGGCCGGTGCCGCTGCCCACGAAGAAAGAGATCGTGACGATCTTAAGGGCAGTGCACAAATACAAAGACTCCAGGGAGCAGTTCGAGCAGAGGACCCACAAGAGACTGATCGACATCCTGACACCTACGCAGAAGACCGTAGATGCCCTTTCCAGGCTGGAGATGCCCGCAGGCGTCCATATCGATATCAAGATGAAGAAAAAATAACATGTGATCACTATATGATCGCCGCGGTATCAAGACGCTGGCGATCCGCTATAAGGAGGAAGATAGAAAATATGAAAAAAGGCATATTGGCGACAAAAGTAGGTATGACCCAGATCTTTGACGAGAACGGGAGCTTGATCCCGGTGACTGTCCTTCAGGCAGGGCCGTGTGTGGTGACACAGATCAAGACGGAAGAGAACGATGGCTACAGCGCCATCCAGGTAGGCTTCATGGACAAGCGTGCAAAGCTCGTCAACAAGCCGTTGAAGGGTCAGTTTGACAAGGCAGGCGTTCCCTATAAGAGATATCTCAGGGAATTTAAGTTTGAGAATGCATCCGAATATGAAGTGGGCCAGGAGATCAAGGCGGATATCTTCCAGGTGGGAGATCATATCGACGCCACCGCGATCTCAAAAGGTAAAGGTTTCCAGGGCGCGATCAAGAGACACGGACAGTCCAGAGGACCGATGACCCACGGTTCCAAATATCACCGCCACGCAGGTTCCAACGGTGCGGCTTCCGATCCCAGCAAGGTATTCAAGGGCAAGAAGATGCCCGGCCAGATGGGTAACAAGAGAGTCACAGTCCAGAATCTGGAGGTCGTGCAGGTGGACGTGGAAAATAACTTGCTGTTGATCAAAGGCGCTGTACCAGGACCGAGGAAGTCCATGGTCACCATCAAAGAGACAGTCAAAGTTATTGTCTAACGGAGAAAGGAGGAATACACAGATGGCAAGTGTATCTGTTTATAATATGGAAGGCAATGAAGTCGGCACGATGGAGCTGAACGATGCCGTATTTGGTGTAGAAGTAAATGAACATCTGGTGCACCAGGCGGTGGTACGCCATTTGGCGAACAAACGTCAGGGGACACAGAAAGCGAAGACCCGCTCTGAAGTCAGCGGCGGCGGAAGGAAACCCTGGAGGCAGAAAGGCACCGGGCACGCGAGACAGGGATCGATTCGCGCACCTCAGTGGAGAGGCGGCGGCGTGGTATTTGCCCCCACACCCAGGGATTATTCCAAGAAGATGAACAAGAAAGAGAAGAGGGCGGCCCTCAGATCCGCGCTCACATCCAGAGTCGAGGCAGACAAGCTGATCGTCTTAGACAGCCTGAGATTAGACGCGATCAAGACAAAAGAGATGGTCAGGGTACTGGATAACCTGAAAGTAAAGAAAGCACTGGTGGTCATGCCGGAAGTGGACGAGAACGTCATGCTCTCCGCGAGGAATATCCCGGATGTGGATACGATCGACGCCAGGATGCTGAATGTATATGACGTGATGAGGTACAGCACGGTGATCATGACGAAAGATGCCGTAGCTTCGATCGAGGAGGTGTACGCATAATGGCAAACGTACAATATTATGATGTTATCTTGAGGCCGGTGATCACAGAGAAGAGTATGGAGCTGATGGGCAGGAAAGAATACACCTTTTTTGTACATCCGGAAGCCAACAAGACCATGATCAAAGAAGCTGTCGAGAAGATGTTCGAAGGGACAAAGGTAAAGAGAGTCAACACCATGAACCTCCCGGGCAAGAAAAAGAGACGGGGAATGGTATACGGCAGGACGGCGAAGAGGAAAAAAGCGATCGTGGCTTTAACAGAGGACAGCAAGGATATTGAAATCTTCGAAGGCTTATAAGCCGGAAATCTGAAAGGAGGATCACAATGGCGATCAAATCATACAAACCATATACCCCTTCTAGGAGACATATGACTGGCTCTGATTTTTCTGAGATCACGAAAACGAAGCCGGAGAAGTCACTGGTCGTATCTCTCAAAAAGAACGCGGGGCGTAATAACCAGGGAAAGATCACATGCAGGCACCGCGGAGGCGGCAGCCGGAGAAAATACAGACTGATCGATTTTAAGAGGAAAAAAGACGGCATCCCGGCGACAGTAAAGAGCATCGAATACGATCCGAACAGATCCGCGAACATCGCGCTGCTCGCCTACGCAGACGGGGAGAAGACCTATATCATCGCGCCGGAAGGCCTGAAAGTAGGCCAGAAGGTCATGAACGGAGAGCACGCAGAGATCCGCGTCGGGAACTGCCTGCCCATGTCCGCGATCCCTGTAGGTACACTGATCCACAACATCGAATTATATCCGGGCAGGGGCGGCCAGATGGTCCGTTCAGCAGGGAACAGCGCTCAGCTCATGGCAAAAGAAGGAAAATATGCCACCGTGCGCCTTCCGTCCGGTGAGATGCGCATGGTGCCGATCGTATGCCGCGCCACAGTAGGCGTTGTCGGAAACGGCGACCACAACCTGATCAACGTCGGTAAAGCAGGACGCAAGCGTCACATGGGCATCCGTCCCACAGTCCGCGGTTCAGCCATGAACCCCAACGACCATCCGCATGGTGGTGGTGAAGGCAAGACCGGTATCGGACGTCCGGGGCCGTGCACACCTTGGGGCAAACCTGCACTGGGCCTTAAGACGAGGAAGAAGAACAAGCAGTCCAACAAGTACATCGTACGTAGAAGAGATGGCAAGGCATTAGCGAAATAAAGGAGGTTAGAGCATGGCTCGTTCACTGAAAAAAGGACCGTTTGCAGACAAAAGTTTATTGAAAAAAGTAGATGCTCTCAATGCTGCGAACGAAAAGACAGTTATCAAAACATGGTCACGCCGTTCCACGATCTTCCCTTCGTTTGTGGGTCATACATTTGCAGTCCATGACGGAAGGAAACATGTGCCGGTGTATGTGACAGAAGATATGGTCGGTCATAAATTAGGAGAATTCGTGGCCACCAGGACCTATCGCGGACACGGCAAAGACGAGAAGAAATCAGGGGTGCGCCGGTGATCTAGGAAAGATCGGCGCCCGAGTTTAGATAGAACGACAGGAGTAGCGAAAGGAGGATCCTAAACCAATGGCAAAAGGACATAGATCCCAGATCAAAAGAGCAAGGAATGCAAATAATAGAGAGACAAGACCGCATGCAAAACTATCCTACGCGCGTGTATCCGTGCAGAAAGCCTGTTTTGTGCTGGATGCCATCCGTGGAAAAGATGTGCCGACGGCACTCGGCATCCTGGCTTACAATCCCAGGTATGCGTCCAGCCTGATCAAAAAACTGCTGGAGTCCGCCGTTGCGAACGCGGAGAACAACCAGGGCCTGATGGCGGAAAACCTGTACATCGCACAGTGCTATGCGAATAAAGGACCGACGATGAAGCGCATCAAACCCAGGGCACAGGGCAGGGCTTACCGCATCGAGAAGAGGACGAGTCATATCACCATCGTATTGGATGAGAAATAAGGAGGGAAAAGATGGGACAGAAAGTTAATCCACATGGCCTTCGCGTGGGGATCATCAAAGACTGGGATTCCAAATGGTATGCAGAAAAAGAATTTGCAGATTATCTGATAGAGGATTACAACATCCGTAAATTTTTAAAGAAGAAATTATATACGGCAGGCATCTCCAAGATCGAGATCGAGAGAGCGTCCGACCGGGTAAAGATCATCATCTACACAGCAAAACCGGGTATCGTGATCGGCAAAGGCGGATCTGAGATCGAAAAGGTAAAAGCCGAACTGCAGAAATACACGGACAAGAAGCTGATCGTGGACATCAAAGAGGTGAAGAGGCCGGATAAAGATGCCCAGCTCGTAGCCGAGAACATCGCACTCCAGTTGGAGAACCGTATCTCATTCCGCCGCGCCATGAAATCCACCATGGGCAGAGCGATGAAAGCAGGTGCAAAGGGCATCAAGACCGCCGTATCCGGACGTCTCGGAGGCGCAGATATGGCCCGTACAGAGTTTTACAGCGAGGGGAACATCCCGCTGCAGACACTTCGCGCAGATATCGATTATGGATTTGCAGAAGCAGATACCACATATGGGAAAGTCGGCGTAAAAGCCTGGATCTATCACGGCGAAGTTCTTCCAAAAAAAGGAACAAAGGAAGGGAGCGATAAATAATCATGTTAATGCCTAAGAGAGTAAAGCATCGTAAGCAGTTCCGCGGATCCATCAGAGGAAAAGCGATGAGGGGCAACAAGATCAATTATGGCGAGTACGGATTGGTCGCTATGGAGCCATGCTGGATCAGATCGAATCAGATCGAGGCGGCCCGTATCGCCATGACCAGATATATCAAGAGGGGCGGCCAGGTATGGATCAAGATCTTCCCGGACAAACCGGTGACAGCAAAACCGGCTGAGACACGTATGGGTTCCGGTAAAGGCGCCGTGGAATACTGGGTAGCCGTGGTAAAACCAGGACGGGTGATGTTCGAGATCGCAGGTGTCTCAGAAGAGATCGCTCGTGAAGCGTTGCGTCTGGCAATGCATAAACTTCCATGTAAATGTAAGATCGTTTCTCGCGCAGACTTAGAAGGCGGTGATCACAATGAAGATTAATAAATTTTTAGAAGAGTTAAGGGCAAAATCTGACGTGGAACTGAATGAAGAGTTAGTAGCTGCCAAGAAAGAACTTTTTAATCTGAGGTTCCAGAATGCAACCAACCAATTAGACAATACCAGCCGGATCAAAGAAGTCCGCAGGAATATTGCCAGGATCCAGACAGTGATCGCTCAGAAAGCAGCAGCTGCGAAATAACAACGGAGGTATCAGTCGTGGAAAGAAATCTTAGGAAGACCCGCGTAGGTAAAGTGACGAGCAATAAGATGGATAAGACCATCGTCGTTGCGATCGAAGATCATGTAAAACATCCTCTTTATAAGAAGATCGTAAAGAGAACATATAAATTAAAAGCGCATGATGAGAACAATGAGTGCAGTATCGGTGATACCGTGAAAGTCATGGAGACAAGGCCCCTGTCTAAGGAAAAGAGATGGAGACTCGTAGAGATCGTTGAGAAAGTAAAATAATATAAGGAGGGATATCCGCATGATCCAACAGGAGAGCAGACTGAAAGTTGCTGATAATACAGGCGCAAAAGAGATCTTGTGTATCCGCGTACTGGGCGGTTCCACAAGGAGATACGGAAGGATCGGAGATGTCATAGTCGCTACTGTCAAAGATGCAACACCAGGCGGCGTTGTAAAAAAAGGCGACGTGGTCCGGGCAGTAGTCGTGCGTACGGTGAACAAGACCCGCCGCGCGGACGGTTCTTATATCAGGTTCGACGAAAATGCTGCAGTGATCATCAAAGAAGATATGACCCCAAGGGGTACACGTATCTTTGGGCCGGTAGCGCGTGAACTGCGTGAGAAACATTTCATGAAGATCGTTTCTCTCGCTCCGGAAGTATTATAGGAGGCGAACGATCA
>CAJTYN010000099.1 GCA_910584115.1 uncultured Lachnospiraceae bacterium | reverse complement strand
ACAAGATCCTTAGTCTTGCTCGTCTGCCAGTTCCGACACTTCCGCATATTGCCTGTATAAATTTTTTACCCCTGCAACGAAAATCATTATATCACGCATCGGAGTATACGTCAATATCTATTTTTTATTTTTTACATGAAAAGAGGAAATTTCTTTTATATGTAGAATATACTATTATAGAAGATTTTTTGTCACTCCATGGAGTTGTGTATCTGTATCTGGAGGATGGAGGAGTTTATGAATATACGGGAGAGCCTTGAGGAGCGGGAGATGAAGATCTTGAGCCCGTTCGCTTCCCACAGCAGGGATTCGAAGGGGAGGGACAGGCCGGAGGAAGAGTGCGATATCCGCACGGTGTACCAGCGGGACCGGGACCGGATCTTGCATTCAAAATCTTTTCGAAGGCTGAAGGATAAGACACAGGTTTTTTTGGCGCCCCAGGGGGATCACTACAGGAACCGCCTGACGCATACCCTGGAAGTGTCCCAGACGGCGCGGACGATCGCGAAGGCCCTGCGCCTGAACGAAGATCTGGTGGAAGCCATCGCCCTGGGCCACGACCTGGGCCATACGCCGTTCGGCCATGCGGGGGAGCATGCGCTGAACAAGGTGAGCCGGGAGGGGTTTGCCCACAATGAGCAGAGTGTGCGGGTGGTGGAAGTTTTGGAGAACGGCAGCCGCGGCAGGCAGGGGCTGAACCTGACCTGGGAAGTCCGGGACGGCATCTTGAACCACCGGACCAGCGGGACGCCGCACACCCTGGAAGGGCAGATCGTGCGCCTGTGTGATAAGATCTCATACATACACCACGATATGGACGACGCGCAGCGGGCGGGGATGCTCACGGAGGACGATATCCCCATCACTCTGCGGATGGTCCTGGGATACACCACGAAAGAGCGCCTGAACACGCTGATCCACGATATCGTGGAGAGCAGCGTGGACAAGGATGCGATCTGCATGTCGGCAGATATAGAAGAGGCGATGATGGATCTTCGGACGATCATGTTCCAGAATGTATACCGGAACCCCGTCGCAAAGAAAGAGGAGAAGAAGGCGACGGACATGCTGATCGGATTGTTTCATTATTATATAGAGCACCCGGAAGAGATGTCCAGGGAATACCGGGAGCTGATCGTAAGCCGGGGGGCGCCGGTGGAGCGCGTGGCATGTGATTACATTTCAGGCATGACGGATCAGTATTCTATGGACAAGTTCAACCAGATATTTGTGCCGAAGTGCTGGTCGGTCTATTGATAAAAGGAGGACAATGCGTTACACAGAGGATATCATCGAGGAAGTCCGTTCAAGGAGTGATATCGTAGATGTCGTCTCCCAATATGTAAAACTGCAAAAAAAAGGGAGTTCCTACTTTGGGCTCTGTCCGTTCCACAATGAAAAGTCGCCGTCCTTTTCGGTCAATCGGGACAAGCAGATGTATTATTGTTTTGGATGCGGGGCCGGCGGGGATGCTTTTGCGTTCCTGATGGAATATGAGAATCTCAATTTTCCGGAGGCGGTGCAGCATCTGGCGCAGCGGGCGGGCGTGGAACTGCCCGAGATGGAGGAGTCCGGGGAAGACAGGCGGCAGCGGGACCAGAAGAGTGCCCTCCTGGGACTCCAGAAGCAGGCGGCCGCCTACTATCATTACCAGCTCAAACAGGACTGCGGCGCGCAGGCGCGGGAATATCTCAAGGGCCGGGGTGTATCGCCGGAGATCATCCAGCAGTTCGGACTGGGCTATGCGGAGAAATCCGGGGGCGGCCTGTACCGTTATCTGAAAGGAAAAGGCTATACGGATGAGCTGCTGCACGAGAGCGGTCTTTTCCAGATGGACGAGCGCAGGGGGATGTACGATAAATTCTGGAACCGGGTGATCTTCCCGATCACGGACGTGAAGAACCGGGTGATCGGGTTCGGCGGGCGGGTGATGGGCGACGGCAAGCCGAAATATCTAAATTCGCCGGAGACGAAGATCTTCGACAAGAGCAGGAATCTCTACGGGCTGAGCCGGGCCAGGGCGTCGCGGAAGAAAGAGATCTTGATCTGCGAGGGCTACATGGACGTGATCGCCATGCACCAGGCGGGCTTCACCAACGCGGTGGCCTCCCTGGGGACGGCCCTGACCGCCGGCCATGCCAGCCTGCTGGGGCGCTACACGGACGAAGTGCTGATGCTCTACGACAGCGACGGGGCGGGAGTCAAAGCGGCGCTCAGGGGGATCCCGCTCCTGCGCGCCGCGGGGATCCGTGCTAAGGTGGTGGACTTAAAGCCCTACAAAGACCCGGATGAATTTATCAAGGCGCTGGGGCCGGAGGCGTTTCAGGAGCGTCTTGCCAGAGCGCAGAACAGTTTCCTCTTCCAGATCCGGATGCTGGAAGCAGAGTATGACCTGGACGATCCCCAGGGCAAGACGGACTTCTACCGGGCGGTCGCGGAGCGGCTCCTGGGATTTACGCAGGATCTGGAGCGGGAGAATTACATAGAGGCCATCGCCCGCCAGTACGGGCTGCCAAAAGAGCAGCTCCACAAGATGGTCAACAGCCTGGCGCTCACAGGCGCGGGCATGCGCAGGCAGCAGGAGAGACGGGAGATCCAGGGACCTGAAAATGCCGCCAAAAAAAAGCAGGACACAGAGAACGCCCGGGAGAGGGCGCAGAAACTGATGCTGGCCTGGATGGTGGATCAGCCGGAGATCTTCGGCAAGATATCAGGATACCTGAAGCCGGAGGATTTTACCACGCCGCTCTACCGGAGGGCCGCGAAGATCCTCTACGAGCAGCAGGAGAAGGAAGGGGCGTTCACGCCGGTCCGGGTCTGGGAGGCTTTCGAGGATGAGGAGGAACGCAGGAAGATGGCCTCTCTGCTGAACGGGGATCTGCCCGCGGGACTGGACAGGGGCGAGGGCAAGGCGCTCACGGACATATTGCTGCGCATCCTGGAGGACAGTCTGCAGGAACAGAGGAAAAATCTAAAGCCAGGCGACATCAGGGGCCTGCAGGAGAACATGGAAAAAGAAATTGGATTGAAGAAGCTGAAAATGGATCGTGGACAATTGCATATTTCTTTTGAATAAGGATAAAATATAAACAACGTATGGAAGGATGGAACACCGATGGAAATAAACATGGGGAAATTCAGTGAGAAACTCGTAGAGCTCCTGGAGCTGGCAAAGAAGAAAAAAAACGTGCTGGAATACCAGGAGATCAATGATTTCTTCAAAGACACTCCGCTGGAGCCGGATCAGATCGAGAAGGTCTTTGACTTCCTGGAAGCGAGCGGCATTGATGTTCTGCGCATCACGGAAGGGGATCCTGAACCTCTGATCCTGGATGATGACGATGAAGTAAAACTCAAGGAGGAAGACGACGTAGATATAGAGAAACTCGATCTGTCCGTACCCGAAGGGATCAGTATCGAAGATCCTGTGCGCATGTATCTCAAGGAGATCGGCAAAGTGAACCTGCTGACGGCGGACCAGGAGATCAAGCTGGCCCAGCGGATGGAAGAAGGCGACGAAGAGGCAAAGAAAAAATTGGCGGAAGCAAACCTGCGCCTGGTGGTGAGCATCGCCAAGCGTTACGTGGGCCGGGGGATGCTGTTTCTGGACCTGATCCAGGAGGGAAACTTAGGGCTCATAAAGGCCGTGGAAAAATTTGATTACAGAAAAGGGTACAAATTCAGTACCTACGCCACCTGGTGGATCCGGCAGGCGATCACCCGCGCTATCGCCGACCAAGCCCGCACGATCCGCATCCCGGTCCATATGGTGGAGACGATCAACAAGCTGATCCGGGTCTCCAGACAGCTCTTGCAGGAACTGGGGCGGGAACCTACGCCGGAGGAGATCGCCGCCGAGATGGACATGTCCGTGGAGCGGGTGCGGGAGATCCTGAAGATCTCACAGGAGCCCGTCTCCCTGGAAACGCCGATCGGCGAGGAAGAAGACAGCCATCTGGGGGATTTCATCCAGGACGACAATGTGCCGGTACCCGCGGACGCGGCGGCATTCACCCTCTTAAAAGAGCAGCTGGTGGAGGTGCTGGGGACCTTGACGGAGCGGGAACAGAAGGTGCTCCGGCTGCGGTTCGGGCTGGATGACGGCAGAGCGCGGACCCTGGAGGAAGTGGGCCAGGAATTCAACGTGACCCGGGAGCGCATCCGCCAGATCGAGGCGAAAGCCTTACGCAAGCTGCGCCACCCCAGCAGGAGCCGGAAATTAAAGGATTATCTGGATTAGGATCATGATACGGATCTCAGAGAGGCTATCAGCTCTCGCAGCGCTGGTATCACAGGGAAATATATTGGCGGACATAGGCTGCGACCACGGGTATCTGCCCATCTATCTGATCTTGCAGCGCCGCATACCAAGAGCCATTGCCATGGATGTCCGGCCGGGGCCGCTGTCCCGGGCCAGGGAGAATATCGGGGCATACGGACTTTTGGATTACATAGAAGTAAGACAGAGTGACGGCCTTGAGGCCCTGGCGGCAGGGGAAGCCCAGACGGTGGTGATCGCAGGGATGGGCGGGCCGCTGATGGAAGGGATCTTGAAGGAAGGGGCGCAGAAGCTCGCTTCCATCCGGGAGCTGATCTTGCAGCCCCAGTCGGACGTGGGACATTTCCGCCGGTTTCTGCAGGAGCTCCCCTTTACCGTGACGGATGAAGAGATGGTGAGAGAGGACGGGAAATTTTATCCCATGATGCGTCTGCGGCCGCGCAGGCTGGGAGACGACCGGGAGGACTGGACGGATGCAGAATACCGCTACGGGAGATATCTGCTTCGGGCCAGGCATCCGCTCCTGGGGGAATACCTGCGCCGGGAAAAAGAAAAACTGGACGGGCTGGAGGAGAGTCTGCGCTCTGCAGAGGGAAGCCGCGCCGCGGAACGGCTCGCGGAAATCCTCCGGGAAAAAGAGTGTATACAGGAGGTACGAGAAGAGTATGGGTTTGACGTGTAGGGACGTGATCGGGCGGCTGGAGGAAGAGTATCCCTTGACCTGTGCCGAACCGTGGGACAACGTGGGGCTTCTGGTGGGGCGGATGGACGCGCCGGTGGAAAAGGTGTACATCGCCCTGGACCTGACAGATGAAGTCCTGCAGGAGGCGCTTGAATGGAAGGCGGATCTGATCGTGACCCATCATCCGATGATCTTCCAGCAGATCCGGCGGGTGAACGATCAGGACTTCATCGGACGGAAGATCCTGAGATTGGCGGAGAGCCATACGGCCTGCTACGCCATGCATACGAATTTTGACGTGCTGGCCATGGCAGACATCAACGAGAGGCTCTTGGGCCTTACGGATACCCAGGTGCTCATGGAGACGGGAGAGGACGCGAAAGGCGGACCCCGGGGCATCGGGCGCGTGGGGATGCTGGATTCCCCGATGGAGCTAAAGAGCTGCGCCGCGTTCGTGAAAGAGCGTTTCGGCCTGCCGAAAGTCCGCATGTTCGGCGATCCAGAGACGCCGATCCGCCGGGCGGCCGTCTCAGGCGGCTCGGGGAAGAGCATGATCCATCCTGCATTGTCAAAAGGCGCACAGGTGCTGATCACCGGGGACATCGACCACCA
Source organism: uncultured Lachnospiraceae bacterium (assembly GCA_910584115.1). Taxonomy (GTDB): domain Bacteria; phylum Bacillota; class Clostridia; order Lachnospirales; family Lachnospiraceae; genus MGBC164599. The sequence goes on along the minus strand of CAJTYN010000099.1, from coordinate 5,487 downwards.
TACGGGTCTGGACGCGGTGGATCAGGGACTGTGCATCATCGACGCGGGCCATTACGGGACGGAATATTTTTTCATCTCACATATGAGGGAGGAACTGGGGCGGATGTTCCCGCAGCTTGCGATCCGCTGCGCCGAGGGACGCTGTCCATTTACAGATATATAATAGACGACAGGAGGAGAGAACATGGGGCAACAGACAGTAACTGCAATGATCGATGGGGAAAAGAAGACATACGCATACGGCACGCGATTGGCGGATATCGCGAAAGAATACCAGGAGTCCCGGAGATATCCGATCGTGCTGCTGATGGTGGACGGGAAACTGCGGGAACTCCATAAGACCCTGAAAAAAGACGCCGCGATCACCTTCGTGACCACCGCCGACGAGGCGGGCCACAATACATACCAGAGGAGCGCCTGCCTGATCATGTTAAAAGCCATCTACCGTTTGGCGGGAAAGAGCGGCGTGGACAATGTGGTGATCCATCACTCCATAGGGTCGGGGTTTTATTTTACCATCGAAGGATCCGTGCGTCCCGACGAGGCGTTCCTTTCGCAGGTAAAAGAGCAGATGCACCAGATCGTGGATGCGAACCTTCCGATCAAAAAACGCTCCGAGAGCACAGACCGGGCGATCGAGATCTTCCATGAACACCGCATGCACGACAAGGAAGAGCTGTTCAAATACCGCCGTGTCTCGAAGGTGAACATCTACAGTATCGGAGAGTTTGAGGATTATTTCTATGGTTTCATGGTCCATCACACCGGCTACATAAAATATTTCGACCTGCTCCCCTATGACGAGGGGTTCGTGCTCCTGCTCCCCACGCGCAAGGATCCGGAGACGATCCCGGCCTTCGCGCCCCAGCCAAAACTCTTCCAGGTGCAAAAAGAATCGGAGAGATGGGGCAAGATGGTGGAGATCTCAAACGTGGGCGAGCTGAACGATCAGGTCACACGGACGGGGATCCAGCAGGTGCTGCTGGTGCAGGAGGCCCTCCATGAGGCGAAGATCTCCCAGATCGCGGGTACGATCGCGGCGGGAGGGACGAAGAAGCTGATCATGATCGCAGGGCCTTCGTCCTCGGGGAAGACCACGTTCTCCCACAGGCTCTCTATCCAGCTGTCGGCTCACGGGCTTAAGCCCCATCCGATCGGGATGGACAATTATTTCAAGAACAGGGAAGACACGCCTTTGGACGAATTTGGGAAAAAGAATTACGAATGCCTGGAAGCCCTGGACGTGGAACAGTTTGACAGAGATATGATGGAGCTCCTGGAAGGGAAAGAGGTGGAGCTGCCCTCCTTTAATTTCGTCACCGGCCAGCGGGAATACAGGGGCGACCGCCTTCAGCTGGGGCCGGAGGACGTGCTGGTGATCGAGGGGATCCACGGGCTGAACGACCGGCTGTGCCGCAGCCTGCCAAAGGAGAGCAAGTTCAAGATCTACATAAGCGCGCTGACCAGCCTGAACATCGACGAGCACAACCGGATCCCGGCCACGGACACCAGGCTCATACGGCGGATCGTCCGGGACGCGCGGACACGGGGCTCCTCGGCCACGCAGACGATCTCCATGTGGGATTCGGTGCGCCGGGGGGAGGAGGAGTACATCTTCCCCTTCCAGGAGCAGGCGGACGTGATGTTCAACTCGGCGCTCATCTATGAGCTGGCCTGCCTGAAAGTCTACGCGGAACCGCTCCTTTTTGGCATAGATAAAGACCAGCCGGAGTACAGCGAGGCGAAACGGCTCCTGAAATTCTTCGACTACTTCGTGCCGGTCCCCAGCGAAGCCATACCGTACAATTCCATCCTGCGGGAATTCGTGGGTGGGAGCTGTTTCCATGTGTGAGATTGGGAATTTACAGACCACGTAAATTGTGATAGAATGATACTATTGCAAGCAGTACAGGTGGTCGCAGCTGGCAATGCCGAAAGGCGCCAGGTGAGGAAAGTCCGGGCTTCATAGGGCAGGATGCCGGATAACGTCCGGTGGAGGCGACTCCCAGACCAGTGCAACAGAAATAGACCGCCCGTTTTCGCGGGTAAGGGTGGAAAGGCAGTGTAAGAGACTACCGCCTGGCTGGTAACAGGCAGGGCACATGTAAACTCCATCTGAAGCAAGGCCGAACAGAGAGCTATGCGGCTGCCCGTCGCGCTCTCAGGTGGGCCGCTGGAGCCTGTCGGCAACGGCAGGCCTAGATAGATGATCACCCAACGACAAAACCCGGCTTATCGTGCTGCTTGCATATTTATGAAAGATAGAGGTTGAGATGGATAGAGATAAGGATTTATTCTGGAAGGATCTGTTTCAAAAGGGCCTGCTCTGTTCCCTGGCCGTCTCTCTGGCGATGGGCTTATGCGGGATCGCGGCAGCGGTGGACTGCCAGGCGTCCAGCGGTCTGGTGCAGATGCAGGCAGCCGCGAAGACCGAGCTGGACATAAGCAGAGGAGACATCAAGATCGGCGCCTCCAAGATCAGCGGGACCAGCCCGCAGGGGCAGCAGGTGACACAGAGCAACCGGGACGGCTATCACATAGTGGGAGAGACAGATACATATTCCATCACAGTAGAAGAAGGCGTCTCGACGGAGATCCTTCTGGAAAATGTCAACATCAGCCTGGTGGACGCGGATGCGTGCGCGCTGAAGATCGAGGAGGCTTCCACAGGCGACGTGACAGTCACTCTAAGAGGCCACAATGTGCTAAAGAGCGGTTCCCACTGCGCCGGACTGGAAAAGAGCTGCAACCAGACCACCTGCGTCAGGAGCGGGAGCGACTGCAGCTGCGGGACCCTGACCATCCGCTGTGAGCGGTACAGAGAAGAGGGCCATATCTGCGACGAGGACTGCGGCGCGCTGCTCGCATCCGGCGTGAACGGAGGCGCGGGGATCGGCGGAGGGGACGGCCGGAAGACGGACCGTATCCAGATCCAGGGCGGCCGCATATCGGCCAGCGGCGGCTATGGGAGCGCAGGCATCGGGGGCGGCTATTACTGCGAGGGCAGCAACATATGGATCACCGGCGGCGAGGTGTCCGCGGTGTCCGGGGAAGGCAATCTGGCCCTGGGCGGCGTGGACGGCAGCGAGAAGAACTCCGTCAACGGCGACTGCATCGTGGAGGCCGGCTCCATGGGCGGGGTGACCGTTTACAGAGGGATCGTCCTCAATGGAAATGAAGGGAAGATCAACGGCGCGGTGACCGTCACCAAGGCCAACGCGGCGGGCATCTTAAAAGACAAAAAGCTCACCCGGGAAGACGGCGGGCGGCTGATCCTCCCGGCGGGCGTCGCCTGGACAGTCCAGAATACCCTGCGGGTGCCGGAACTGGAAGCCGCGCGCAGTGTTTCCGCCGATCAGGAGCGGGAAAAAGAACAGGAAGAGACGGAAGATCAAGGGAGCGTATCGGCAGACCAGGAGGAGACACGCCTCGGGCAGCAGGGATCGCCTGCGGCAAAAGGGATATACGGGCAGACGCTCGAACAGCTTGACGTCACGGATCAGGCCATCGAGGGCGGCGTCCCCGGCGCCTGGAGCTGGGCGGAGGACGAAGACCCCGGCAAGACCTACCCCATCGTGGACGGGACCACATCCTATACGAGAGTCTTCACCCCGGAAGACCCCGGCAAAAGTCCGGTGCGCGTAGAGATCGTCCCGGAGATGTCTTACCTGGAGACAAATGAGAAGGTCACGATCCTCTCACCAAAGTCCCCGGACGGGGCAAACGGCTGGTACAAAGGCAACGTGGTCTTAGAAGCGCCGGACGGCTACCAGGCGTTCCACAGCAGATCCGTGGGATGGGTGGAAGAGCTGGTAGTCGCGGACGACGGCGGTTCAGGGGACTACGAATACTATCTGAGGGAGGCGGGCACGAACCTGACCACAGACGTGAAGACGATCCGCCTGAACATCGACAGCCTGCCGCCCATCGTGGACAGCGTGACCGTCATGCATGTGGACGGCGGCATGCGGATCCGGGCAAAGGCAAAAGACGACACCAGCCGGACAGAACAGGTGAGCGGCACGCGCCATTTCTACTGCCTGGTACAGCCGGAGTCACAGATCAAGACCATGGGCCGCAAGGCACTGATCAAAAATAAGGCGACGAAAGACAATGCTGTTGGCGAATTTACCTACACAGACCTGGAAGCGGGAAAAAACTACCAGCTCTTTGTGGTCGCGGCCGATGATGCGGGCAATCTCTCCGAGGTGAGTGTACAGACATTCATGGCCCAATGACCTTAAGTCATCAGTAAAAAATGCCGATATATGATTAAGGACTGTCAAAAAAGCATTTTGACAGCATATACGACAGTCAAAGGGAGGACATTGTTTTATGAGGTGGAAAAAGTTTCTGGCCGTGATGCTGGCTACGGCTATGACGTGTAATATGACAGGGGTGTCCGTAGCAGCCCAGCCAGCGGTGATGGGGAGTTTCTTTCAGAAGATATTCGGAGGAGACGACTCAGATAAAGATGAAGGCGCACAGACGGACACACAGAAAAAGACCCGGTCCCAGGCGTACGGTTCGGGAGGATCCTCCAAGGCCGACAGTGTAACGCTGGATATCGGGCAGGGCGACATACTCATCAGCGGAAAAGAGATCTCAGGATACGATACAGAAGGAAATCAGGTGACCAAGACCAGTCCGAGATATGTGGTCACCGGCTCCACCCAGGATCATTCCATAAAGGTCGCGGACGGGGCAAACGCCAATATCGTCCTGTCGAACGTGAACATCAGCCGGACAGGAGAAGGACAGAGTCCCTTCGAGATCGCGGACGATTCGGACGGGGACGTGTCCGTGACACTTGAGGGCACCAATAACCTGCAGGCCGGAGATGGCGCGGCGGCGATCCAGAAGAGCGGCACCAACGGCAAGAGTTCCAGTAAGAGCGGACAGCTGAAGATCACCTGCGGCAATACCAGCCCGGGCCATGTCTGTGATTCATCCTGCGGTACTCTGGTCGCAGCAGGCGGAGAAGGCGCGGCGGCGATCGGCGGAGCAGCCGGTAAAGGAACTTCAAAGATCGACATAGCCGGCGGTACGATCACGGCGGCTGGCGGTATCGGCGGCGGATCCGGCGGCGAAGGGACAAAGATGGAGTTCAGCGGCGGTGTCATAGATGCCGGGACCATCAACGGAAAGACAGACGGCAAGGACAATGTGCTGAACGGCGACGTCCTGCTGTTTGCGGATTCCACGGCAGACATGAAGCTCAAAAAAGGCACCGTTTACCAGAGGGGAACAGGCACAGGGACCGTCTACGGCGATACGGAATGGTCCCAGGCGATGGTGGATCATCTGGTAGCCACAGGCGGCACGATGGATATACCGGCTGAGTCAAAAGCCGCGGTGACCGTGGATGGAGCGACAGATATCTCGAACTTGGCTTTTACAGAGAACAGTCAGGTGAAGGTGGATACATCCAAGATACCGGCTGCGACACCGGCGGAACAGGCAGTAGCGCAAGGAGATGCTCCGGCA
>CAJTYN010000098.1 GCA_910584115.1 uncultured Lachnospiraceae bacterium | reverse complement strand
ATGGCTCCATGGTCAAGTGGTTAAGACACCGCCCTTTCACGGCGGTAACAGGGGTTCAAATCCCCTTGGAGTCATTTTGCAATAGCATATTTTATTGATACGGCGCAGTAGCCAAGTGGTAAGGCGTGGGTCTGCAACACCCTGATTCACCGGTTCAAATCCGGTCTGCGCCTCTGGATCTGAAATCCCGTATTTGTAGAGTTTTTTATGAAACCATACAAATACGGGATTTTTTTAAGCTCTTGTGATCTTAAGCAGATATCATATAGAATTAAAAGGAGATGTGTACTATGGAATATGTTGTAACCTTTATCTGGGACAATGAAGCTAGCGTGTGGATCGCTACAAGCGACGATATCCCTGGTCTTGTATTAGAATCTGGTTCATTTGATGCATTGCTTGAACGTACACGTTTTGCCATACCAGAATTGCTCGGACTAAACACATCCAGACCACAGCCATTTTCTCTAGTCTTTAGATCCGAAAGACATGAAAGGATGGTCTTTTAATGGCAGAGTTCGAAAAGAAAGTACGAAAGATCCTTTCTCAGAACGGATGTGTATTTTTGCGCCGTGGAAAAGGTGACCACGATATCTGGTACAGTCCGATCACCGACCGCCATGTAACAGTTGATACAAAAATAAGATCGCGACACACAGCAAACGCGATCATAAATTCTGAAAAACCGCTTTTCTGACATCCGATCGCGTCAGAAAAGCGGCCTCCTCACCATATCGATCACACTCACGCTCTAAGCCCTAAGATCCTCCGTCTCCACCGTCGTCACCGAATCCACATACGGGCGCAGCTGATCGCACATGAATCTTCCGGTCAAGATCATATGCATCCCTTCTTCCCTGCCCTTGACGATGAGCTGGATGATATCTTCCGTCTGTACGATCCCATAGTCCAGCACGCCCAGGATCTCATCCAGGACCAGGAGATCGCATTCGCAGGTCGTCAATAGTTTTCTGGCAAAATTCAGGCCATTGAGTATATTTGCCTTCTGTTCGGCCCGTTCGCATTCGTCCAGTTCCTCGTAAAATTTATCAGATCTCTCGAAACGGAACAATTTGATATCCATGTTCATATTGCTCAGGTAGCTCAATTCCCCCGTTTCGCGCCCTTTCAGGAACTGGATGATCACCACGCTGTTGCCCCGCGAACAGGAACGGATACTCTTACCGAGAGCCATCGACGTCTTCCCTCTCCCATTCCCGCAGAATATTTCCACACATCCCTCGTACATATCCTCACCTCTCCTGTATCTTGATGCCGGCTGGCCTGCGGCCCGCATTTTCTCACGTTTGTCCTCATGAAATGTATCTTACACCACTTCCCTAAAGAATGCAAGATTATTCCATATATTCCAGCTTGCTCACCGAGATCTCGTACGCCGTGCGCTTCTCTGTCTCATTTTCCCCGATCTTCTTCATATAATCCCGGCTCTGGATCCGCCCCCAGATCAGGACGTGGCCTCCCACCTCAAAGGCCGACGCATAGCGGGCGTTCCGCCCCCAGCAGATACACGGTATGTAGTCGGATTTTCCATAGGGCCGGTTGACCGCCAGGAGCAGGTCCGCGATCTCTCTTCCCAGCGGAGTCTTGCGGTAGACGGGCGGTTTACAGATATAGCCGTCCAGGAAGATCTGGTTGACCGGCATGGACTCATCCTCTTCCTCCACGAAACTCATGTCCCGGGCAAACACAGAGAGCACCAGACGGTTCCGCTTCTCCTCGTGCCGGTTATACGAGCGGAACTGCCCGTGTACCTGGATATATTCCCCCACGTAATCCTGCTCCACGTCGATCAGCCGCTCCGAGATCATGACCGGGATCCGGTCCTCCGAGTCGCTCAGGCGTTTGATCAGGAGCTCCATCGTATAGAAGCCTTCCCCGAACACCTGGTGGCTGAATGTGAAGCCGGTCGCGATCTTGCCCATAATAGATACCTGGTTGTTTTCAATGATCTTATCTGCCATGAATAATAGTTCCCCTTCCTCTTTGTGGTAGTTTGTCTATATCATATTTATGCGCGCGTCTTTTTAAATAGAACCTGAAGATCGTATTTTTATTTTTCTTGCAATCTCCCCAGAATATGCTAAACTATCATATTGAGCAGTCAATGCCTACGGTTTTATTTCAGAAAGGATAGATATATGAAGATCAAACGTGAAGACGTCCGTAATATAGCGATCATCGCCCATGTCGACCACGGAAAGACCACCCTGGTGGACGAGCTCCTGAAACAGAGCGGTGTGTTCCGTGAAAACCAGGAAGTCCAGGAGCGGGTCATGGATTCCAACGACATCGAGCGGGAGCGGGGGATCACCATCCTCTCCAAGAATACGGCGGTCTACTATAAAGATACGAAGATCAACATCATCGACACCCCGGGCCATGCGGATTTCGGCGGCGAGGTGGAGCGCGTGCTGAAGATGGTCGACGGCGTGATCTTGGTGGTGGATGCTTTCGAAGGCGCCATGCCTCAGACCAAGTTCGTGCTGAAAAAAGCGCTGGAGCTGGATCTCCATGTGATCGTCTGCATCAATAAGATCGACCGGCCCGAGGCCCGCCCGGACGAGGTGATCGACGAAGTCTTAGAACTCCTCATGGATCTGGAGGCATCCGACGAACAGCTGGACTGCCCCTTCCTCTACGCTTCCGCCAAAGCCGGCCATGCCGTGCTGGATCTGGCCGACTCCCCCCAGGACATGCAGCCCCTGTTCGAGACGATCCTAAAATACATCCCCGCCCCGGAAGGCGACCCGGATGCCGGGACACAGGTCCTGATCAGCACCATCGACTACAATGAATACGTGGGACGGATCGGCATCGGGAAAGTAGACAACGGTTCCATCCGCGTCAATCAGGATGTGATCCTGGTCAATGAACACGACCCGGAGAAGCAGGAGCGGGTCAAGATCAGTAAACTATACGAGTTCGACGGCCTCTCCAAAGTGGACGTGACCGAAGCACAGGTAGGATCCATCGTGGCCATCTCCGGCATCGCCGGCATCCACATCGGCGATACGATCTGCGACCCGGAGCACCCGGATCCGATCCCGTTCCAGAAGATCTCAGAGCCCACGATCGCCATGAATTTCATGGTCAACGACAGCCCCCTGGCCGGGCAGGAAGGAAAATACGTCACCTCCCGCCATCTGCGTGACCGGCTGATGCGGGAACTGAACACGGACGTGAGCCTGCGCGTGGAAGACACCGGCTCTCCCGACTGCTTCAAAGTCTCCGGCCGTGGCGAGCTGCATCTCTCCGTGCTCATCGAGAACATGCGCCGTGAAGGCTACGAGTTTGCCGTGAGCAAGGCCGAGGTCCTGTACCGGGAAGACGAGCGAGGCCGTAAACTGGAACCGATGGAGATCGCGTACATCGACGTCCCCGAGGAATCCTCCGGATCCGTGATCAGCAAGCTGAGCGAACGGAAAGGGGAACTGCAGGGCATGAGCGTGGCCAGCGACGGCTCCAACCGACTGGAATTCCACATCCCGGCCAGGGGTCTGATCGGATTCCGCGGCGAATTCCTCACACTGACCAAGGGCAACGGGATCTTGAACACCACCTACGACGGCTACGGCCCCTACAAGGGCGACATCGATTACCGCAAGCAGGGCTCCCTCATCGCTTTCGAAGCCGGGGAAGCGGTGACCTACGGCCTTTTCTCCGCCCAGGACCGAGGCGCCCTCTTCATCGGCCCCGGAGAGCGGGTCTACAGCGGCATGGTCATCGGCCAGAACGGAAAAGCCGAGGACATCGAGTTAAATGTCTGCAAGACCAAGCATCTGACCAACACCCGCTCCTCCTCCGCGGACGAAGCCCTGAAGCTGACGCCCCCGCGGATACTCAGCCTGGAGCAGGCCCTGGAATTCATCAACACCGACGAGCTGCTGGAGGTCACCCCGGCCAGCCTGCGCATCCGCAAGAAGATCTTAGATTCCAGGGAGCGCAAGAGAGCCGCCAATCAACGGCATCAATGATCCAATGTCTGCCGTCCGCCCGGCTCCATATGAAAGCCGCTCTTATAGATCAGCCGGGATACCGGGACCACCTCATACCCCTGTGACGAGAGCCGGGTGAGCAGGGGATCCAGCGCCTGGACCGTATACTTTGCGCCGTTATGGCACAGGATGATGGCTCCGTTTCCTAAGTCTTTATGGGTGCAGACCGTTTCCACGATCGCGTCTGCCCCATGATCTTTCCAGTCCATGCTGTCCACCGACCACTGGACAGTATGGTACCCGCTCTCCCCGGCCGTACGGATGATCTCATCATCGAAAACTCCCAGGGGCGGCCTAAACAGCTCCATCTCTGTCCCTGTCAGCTCCTTCACCCGTCTATGTACCCCGGCCAGTCCCGCCGCGATCTCTTCTTGGCTCAGTCCTGTCATATCCCTGTAACTCTCGCCCAAGTTCCCCAGATCGTGCCCCGCGTCATGGATCGCCTCCACTTCCTGCGGATGCTCCTCCACCCAGACCCCCGTCACAAAAAAAGTCGCCTCCACGCCATGGCCTTCCAAGATCTTCAGTATCTCATACGTCTCCTCCGGATCCCCCTCCCCGCGGACAGGATCAAAACTCAGAGCGACCTGTTCTCTTGCCGTATCCACAGAACAGATGGGCATCTCCCTCCCGTCCACGCTGGTGGTGACACTGACCACCTCCGGCACATAGCGGATCGCGCCGAGCACGAACACGGCCATGGCCATCCAGGCCGCCATCCATTTCAGCCTTTCTCTTAACATCCTATACTCCCCAGACGTTGTTTACTAATCTATGCGCCCCTCTGCCAAAATATTCTTTTATCGATCATTCTCCCATATCATCTTTTTTATCTGGAAATTGTCAGAGATCCACAAAATATATCTCATAATATTGTGCTATCTGTGTATTGAGAAGTCCGATGGATCATGTTATCATGATAACATCAAGAGGCAGGAGCCGAAGATGCATTTTCATAATTTAGCACATATATCTCCATCTGATAAGCCGTTTTTTGGGAGATATGACTTAATTTTTTACGTAAAAAGCAGTCACTGTAAATAACATGATAACATCACCCTGGCCAAAGCCATTGGTCATATGAGGAGGTATGTGTATGGCACAAGACAAAAAAAGTAACCATGTGCTGGTGGTCTCCGTGATCATCGTCGCTATATTTGTCGCATTTGGCGCTTTTTTCCCAAATACCCTGGGCGCGGCAGCCAATATGATCTTTGCCGCCCTGACCGATCATTTCGGATGGTTTTACCTGATCACAGTTTTCTTGATGGTCATTTTTGCACTCTTTATCGCACTCAGTCCTATGGGAAAGTTAAAATTGGGGAAACCAGACGATAAACCAGAATTTTCAGATTTTCAATGGTTCACGATGCTGTTCGGCGGTTCCATGGGGATCGGCCTTGTCTTCTATTCCGTAGCGGAGCCGCTGATGGATTACGTATCGCCGCCCACCGCCGCCCCGGAGACAGCGGCCGCCATGTATGAGTCCATGGAAACGGTGTTCTTCCACTGGGGTTTTCACCCATGGGTGATCTTCGCGATCGGCGGGCTGGCCCTCGGATACTTTTCCTTTAAGAAAGACCGGCCGTTCCTGGTGAGTTCCGCTTTTGAACCGCTGATCGGCGACCGGGTGAACGGCCCGATCGGCAAGGCCATCGACATCCTGGCGGTGTTCGCCACGATCTTCGGTGTCGCCACCAGCCTGGGGCTTGGCGCTTCGCAGATCGTAGGAGGACTGAGCTATGTCTACGGTGTGAAGACCGGCACGATACTGACCTGCGTGATCATCGCGATCATCACGGTATGTTTTACCATCGCCACGATCACCGGGCTCCAGAAAGGGATCCAGCTCATCGCGGATATCAAGATCTGGCTGTCCATCGGATTTATGATCTTCATCTTCGTATTCGGAGGCGCTGTATTTATCCTGGACATCTTCACCAATACACTGGGCGGATATCTGTCAAATATCATCGAAAAGAGCCTCTGGATGGAAAATAAGTCCTTTTTATCTTCCTGGACAGTCTTTTACTGGGCCTGGTGGATCGCGTGGGCGCCTTTCTGCGGACAGTTCTGCGCCAGGGTCTCCAAAGGCCGCACCATCCGCCAGTACCTGCTGACCGTCAGCGTCCTGCCAGCCTTCTTCAGCTTTATCTGGCTGGGGATCTACGGAGGGGCCGCTTTCAATATGAACGAGATCAGCGGCGGAGCGATCTTAGAAGCAGTAAATGCGGACTATACCACCGGGTTATTTGCCCTGCTGGGAGAACTCCCCCTTTATGTCATCACCGCACCGCTGGCGCTGCTTCTGATCGTATTCAGCTTTTTGGGTTCGGCCAACTCGGCGACCTTCGTGCTCTCCATGCTGACCGACCACGGCAACATGGATCCAGATAAGAAACTCCGGGCCGGATGGGGGATTGCCCAGGGGGCCGTGACCATCATCTGTATCATCGTCGGCGGGACTTCCGTGCTGAAGATCTTACAGACCACGTCCATCGTGGCGGCCTTCCCCTACATGATCATCATGATACTCATGTGCGTCTCCATCTATAAGACGCTGGCAAAAGACGCCGCCGAAGAGGGCCTGACAAAAAAATAACAGAAAGATGATACCATATTTTACCATATTCAAATAAATATCAAGGAGGAGATCTATTATGAGATCACAAGAACAACTGATCCATGAGGCTTCACTGCGTATCTTAAAGAGGACCGGTATGCGTTTCGAGCATCCGGAAGCAGTCAGGATCCTGAAAGAAAACGGCATCGATGTAGACGATAAGGGCGTAGCCCGCTTCACGGAAGACCAGATCATGTTCTGGGTAAACAAAGCCCCCCACGCATTTACCATGTATGCCAGGGATCCGAAGTACAACATCACCGTGGGCGGGGACCACTTAAACCCGGCTCCGGGATATGGCTGTCCCTTCGTCATCGACACAGACGGCGAACAGCACACAGCAAAGTCCGAGGATTTCGTCAAGTTTTTGAAATTATACCACCAGCAGCAGTCCTTCAACGTAAACGGCGGGATCGTCGTACAGCCTGACGACCTTCCCGTGGACAACGCCACCTTGCTGATGCTCTATATGACCATCCTGTATTCTGACAAGACGCTCCTGACCGGGACAGCGGACGAGAAACAGGTAGCGGCCATGATGGAGATGGGGAAAGTCCTGTTCGGCGGCGAGGAAGAGTTTAAGAAATACCCCCGTATGATCACGCTGATCAACACTGTGACTCCTCTGCAGCTCACGAACGTCATGACAGAGAGCCTGTTCCAGTTCGTGAAATACCGCCAGCCGGTCGTCATCGGCTCCCTGGCCCAGGCAGGATCCACAGGCCCTGTCACCCTGGCCGGCTCCATGGCGATCTCAAACGCCGAGATCCTGGCGGGCATCGCCCTGTGCCAGATGATCTCTCCTGGAACACCTGTCGTATACGGATGCGAGACGACCGCTGCCGACATGCGGGGCGGCGCCACAGCCATCGGTTCGCCGGAAGGCGCGATCTGCTACAACCTGACCGGCAAGCTGGCCGACTTCTACGGCATCCCGAGCCGCGCAGGCGGATGTCTCTCCGACGCAAAGAAAGTGGACGCACAGGCCGGCTACGAGTCCATGATGACTTACATGGCTTGCCGCGACTCCAACATCAACTTCATGATCCATGCGGCAGGTATCATGGACGCCTATGCGAGCATGTCTTATGAAAAACTGATCGTGGACTTTGAAGTGATCGATTATATCAGCAGATACCATCGCTGGTTCGAGATCAACGAAGAGACGATCCCGGAAGATCTGATCGACGAGATCGGGCAGGACGGCGTTTACCTTACAGAGGAGCACACCTTCGAATACTGCAGGATCGAGCCGCTGACACCGGAGATCTCCGTGAGGGGAACCTGCCCAGAGCCCGGAAAAGCCCTGGAAAACAATATCCAGAGGAAGATCGATGCCATGCTGGAGGCATACACCCGTCCCGAACTGGATGCAGACACACTGAAAAAGCTGGATGAGATCCTCATATCCCGCGGCGTTGCCAAAGATCTCATCGACAGATTAGCAGATATGTAAAGATCATCAGACCCGGCAGAGCCATTTTCCGGATGGCTCTGCCTTTACTATCATCAGATTTAGAAAGGGATCATATGCCAGAAGAAAAAAGTAAAAAAAACAAAAACCTCGTCTTTTATATATCCGCCGCCATCTCCCTCTTCATCGTCATGGCCGGGGCATTGGACGGCAATTCCTTTTCCCAGGTCACATCATTTCTATTGAGCTTCGTATCTGAGAAGTTCGCATGGCTCTATCTGATCGTCATGCTCCTTTTTGTGGTCTTCTGCCTGGGGATCGCGTTCAGCCGTTTTGGCTCCATCCGCTTAGGGCCGGACGATCTCAAGCCGCAGTACAGCACCATCTCCTGGTTTGCCATGCTCTTTTGCGCCGGTATGGGCGTGGGACTGGTATTCTGGGGCATCTCCGAACCGCTCTCCCACTATGTCTCCCCCGCCGCCGGGATCGAGCCGGGTACGCCGGAGGCGGCAGAGTTCTCCATCCGTTCCTGTCTCATGCACTGGGGCGTCCACCCCTGGGCCGCTTACGGTGTCGTTGGCCTGGGGCTGGCCTATTTCCAGTTCCGCAAAGGCCGCCCGGGGCTGATCAGCAGCCTTTTTGAACCCATGCTGGGCGAAAAAGGGACCAGAGGCCCCATCGGGAAGACCATCGATATCTTCTCCGTCATCGTGACCATCGCCGGCGTAGCGGCTTCCCTGGGCATGGGCGCGCTCCAGATCTGCGGAGGGCTCAACTACCTGTGGGGCATGCCCAACAACGCCACCGTCTGGCTGATCGTCATCGTCGTCATCTGCTTTATCTACCTTTTGAGCGCCACGAGCGGGCTGGACAAAGGTGTAAAGCTCTTGTCCAACTTTAACTTGTGCCTGGCCGGCATCTTCCTGGTCGTCGCATTCATCTCCGGACCGTCCATACAGATCCTCGAGATCCTCACCACAGGCGTGGGGGACTACATCTCCCATTTTATCACCGACAGCCTGGGCCTCGCGCCTTTTGGGGACGATTCCTGGATCCTCAGCTGGCGGGTGTTCTACTGGGCCTGGTGGATCGCCTGGGCGCCTTTCGTGGGCATCTTCATCGCCCGCATCTCGAAGGGCCACACCATCAGGGAATTCATGCTGGGCGTCATCGTCGTCCCGAGCATCGCTTCCATGATCTGGTTCTCCGTATTCGGGGGCGTGGGCCTGCATGCCGCCGGCGCTTTCTCCCTGGAGAGACTCGGCGAGATCGCCGCCGTGCCGGAGACTGCCCTGTTCGTCATGCTGAACGAATACCCCCTGGGGACCCTGCTCTGTGTGATCGCCATCGTACTCCTTTTGATCTTCTTCATAACCTCGGCTGATTCCGCCACATTCGTGCTCAGTATGATGTCCTCAGACGGAAACATAGACCCGCCGAACTCCAAGAAGATCATATGGGGGATCCTGCAGGCGACCATCGCCTATGTACTGCTGATCACGGGCGGCATCAAGTCCCTCCAGACAGCATCCATCGTGGCCGCGTTTCCTTTCGCCATCATCATGGTGCTGATCTGCATCAACCTGATCAAAGAACTGAAAAAAGAAGTCAAGCCAAAAAAACAGTAACTCATCTATACTTCTCAGCCAGATCATACAAAAGCCAATGAAATTCCTCCGCCGCTTTTTTCTGGATCTTTGGATCCTTGTATCTGTCCTTGTATTTCAAAAGGACACCGTGGAACACATGGCATTCGATCTGGCTGAGTACCTCCGCGTCCTCCACAGAGATCACACCCAGGGCTGCGGCCCGCCTGAGCAGCACGAAATCCCGCTGGAACAGGTCGTCATTAAACAGGATACTGGAAGAATATCCATCGAAATTCTGTTTAAAATCCTCCGGGAGCAGCTGATAATATTCAAAGATCACGGCCCCGAACGTATGCTGATATTTTCCAAAGAACAAATTCTCATAAATGGGGATATCCTTAAAGGCATAGCCCGCCAGACAGTCCCACATCTTCAGGTTCAGACCGTAAGGGTCCGTGATGATCTGCGGGTCATTCACCATATTTCTGAACTCAAAAAGATAATCTTTGAAAAAACGCACCGATGCCAGCGCGATCAGATGCTCTACATTATCAAAGTAACGGTAGATGACCGTGCTGGTACAATCCATCTCACTGGCCAGCCGCCGGATCTTGATGCCCTCCGGCCCTTCTTCTTTCAATATATTATAGGCGATCTCCACGAATTGCCTTTTTCTATCCAGACTCATATCTCCTGTGCCCCTCCTGTATCGCTGTTTGGTCTGCTTTTGCGCACTCTCACAGTGACAGACTATGTTACATTATAGCACATTTTCATGATCTGTCCCGTAAAAAATCTCCTTCCGGAATAAAAGATCGTATTCCCGCTATGTATCGGCCTGCAGATACGGTGCGCTCCGGAAAAAAGAGGTGACAAACGCCCGGGATCGGGTTAAAATGAACATACAAAAAAACAATGATCCAGAACACGGAGGTATCATCCCATGAAAGTATTACTGATCAACGGAAGCCCGCATGCCAACGGCAGTACATACACCGCCCTGCATGAAATGGAAAAAGTCTTCGCGGCAGAGGATATCCGGACAGAGATCATCCACGTCGGCAATAAAGACATCCGCGGATGTGTGGCCTGCGGTTCCTGCGCCAAAACGGGCCGATGCGCATTCGGCGACCTGGTCAACGAGACTGCGCCTAAGTTCGAGGCTTGTGACGGTCTGGTCGTCGGCAGCCCCGTTTACTATGCGTCCGCCAACGCCACCCTGATCGCATTCCTGGACCGCCTGTTCTACAGCACACATTTTGACAAGACGATGAAAGTGGGCGCCAGCGTCGTATCCGCCAGAAGGGGCGGCCTCTCAGCGACCTTTGACGAGCTGAACAAATATTTCACGATCAGCGGCATGCCCGTGGCGTCCGGCCAATACTGGAACAGCATCCACGGAAACAACGCCGCCGAAGCCGCCCAAGACCAAGAGGGCCTGCAGATCATGCGCACCCTGGCAAAAAATATGGCCTTTCTGATCAAGAGCATCGCCCTCGGCAGGGAACGATACGGCCTGCCGGAGAAGGAACCCGCCACACACACGAATTTCATACGCTGAAAATGTTTTAAGGAGGTCTATCATGGATGAA
>CAJTYN010000097.1 GCA_910584115.1 uncultured Lachnospiraceae bacterium | reverse complement strand
TGTTCGCCACGCTGTTCTCATCGGGGATCGGGATATTCTTCGGTCTGTATCCGGCGCGCAAGGCCGCGAGATTGAGTCCGATCGAGGCGCTGCGCAGGGATTGATCAAAGTTTTTAGGTGCGGAGAGGTTCACTGGTTGGAGTGGCTGGTGGACCTCTTTTTTTGTGGATCTTTTTATAGAAAGACATAGAAAGGTCTTGACAAACGGATCCTCTTCCTGTATGATTACTGTATTAATACTAATAATACAGTCGATACAGATAACACGGTTAATACAGTGACCAGAAAGAAGGGATGTGTATGATCATTCTTGATTATCAAGACCGACGGCCCATTTACGAGCAGATCGTGGAGAAGTTCCAAGCGTTGATCTTAAGCGGGGCATTGCCGCCGAAGAGCCAGCTCCCGTCGGTGCGCAGGCTGGCCATGGACCTTTCGATCAACCCCAACACGATCCAGAGGGCCTACGCCCAGTTGGAGCAGGAGGGATTCGTCTATCCGGTGAAAGGACGGGGGAATTTCGTCTCGCCGGATCTGGAGCCGGCGTCCAGGAAACGGGAGATACTCTTTCGGGAGCTCAAGGAGCTGATCGAAAAGGGCATGACATACGGGATCACCATGGAGGAGTTCCTGCGGTATGTTGAAGAGCAGTTTAAGGAGGGAGCCATATGATACAGACGATCGGTGTCAGCAAAAAGTTTGACGACGTGCAGGCGGTCAGCAGCCTGTCCCTGGAGATCCGTCAGGGGGAAGTCTTCGGCCTGGTGGGGACCAACGGGGCGGGGAAGAGCACCCTGATGCGCATGCTCTGCGGGATCCTGCGGCAGGACGAGGGGACGATCACCGTGGACGGCCGGCCCGTCTTTGAGGACGAGGAGACGAAACGGGAGATCTTCTATATCTCGGACGACAGTTATTTCTTTTCCAACGGCACGCCGGTGGATATGGAACGCTATTACAGGCAGTTTTATCCCCGGTTCGACGCGGGGCGGTTCTATAAGCTGCTCATTCAGTTCGGTCTGGAAAAAGGCAGGAAGATCCGGACGTTTTCAAAAGGAATGAAAAAGCAGTTGAGCGCGATCCTAGGGATCTGTGCGAACACGCGGTATCTTCTGTGCGACGAGACGTTTGACGGCTTAGATCCTGTGATGCGCCAGGCGGTCAAGGGGATGTTCGCCACGGAGATCATGGAGCGGGAATTTACCCCGGTGATCGCCTCCCACAATCTGCGGGAGCTGGAGGACATCTGTGAGAACGTGGGACTTCTGCACAGAGGCGGGATCCTCCTCTCGGAAAATCTGGAGGACATGAAGCTCCATCTCCACAAAGTCCAGTGCGTGATCCCGGAGGACGGGCAGGAGGAGCAGCTTCTAAATGAGCTGGACGTGATCCGCTGTGACCACCAGGGTTCCCTCCTGATGGTGACAGCGCGGGGGACCAGGTCGGAGATCATGCGGTGCATCCAGGAGAAAAAACCGCTGTTCTGCGAGATCATCCCGCTGACCCTGGAGGAGATATTTATCAGCGAAACGGAGGTGGCTGGCTATGAAGTCAAAGATCTTATCTTTTAGCATCTTAAAGGAGACGACAAAAAAACAGGTCTGGGTACCGGCCCTGATCATGCTGGGGTTCTTCCTGAGCCTTCCGGTCATGGGCATGGTCTACCTGGAACTCCTCCAGTCGGGGCACCGGACGGAGGCTGAGATCATCGAGGCGTATACCCGGCTGATCGCGGGGACGCGGTTTCCGTTTTTGACGATGATGACCATGGGCAGCGCCGTCCTGACTGGGGTCAGCGGTTTCTCCTGGCTCCATTCGAAGATCAAGACGGATTTTTACCACAGCCTGCCTGTGCGCAGGGAAAAACTGTTTTTAGGCCAGGTCATCCTGGGGATCGCCTATTTCATGGTCCCGTATCTGATCAATCTGCTGCTGGCCTACGTGGTGGGGATCGTCCACGGGATCCTGCGGGGAGGACTGATCTGGATGTCTCTCATGAGTTTTCTGTATCAGTGCCTGTTCTACCTGCTGATGTATCTGGTAGTGGTGCTGGCCATGCTCCTCACCGGGAAGGTGGTGGTCGGGGTGCTCGGCGCTTTCGTCCTGACATTTTACGGGCCGGTCGTGAGCCTGCTCCTGCAGGGGCTGGGGGCGACTTTCTTCGATACGTATGCTTCCGGGGAGACATTACTGAAAAAAGTCCTGGAGCGGCTCTCTCCGGTGGTGGCTTATGCTGCCTGTCAGCCGGATAACTCTTTTAAGATCCCGGGGAAGGTCTGGGCCATCGGTCTGCTGGCGGCGGCAGCGCTGATCGTGGTGTGCTTCTTTTTATACAAAAAGCGTCCCTCCGAGGCGGCCGGCCGCACCATGGCGTTCGGACGACTGGGGAGAGTGATCCAGTATCTGATGGAAGTCATGGTCGTCCTGTTCTCCGGGCTGCTCTTTTACACGATCACGTCCCGCGGCTCCCTGGGCTGGCTCATCTTTGGCGTGCTCCTGGGCGGTGTCCTGTTCCACGGGATCATGGAGGTCATCTACGAAGGGGATATCCGCCGTGTCATGGGCCATGCTTGGATCATGGGGGCGTCGATGGTCACGACACTGCTGGTCATCGGGATCTTTTACGGGGATGTGTTCGGGTATGACGACTATCTCCCGGCACAGGGCAAGTTAAAGAGCGTGAGCATCTGGATCGGGGGCGACCCCGTCAGTGAGCCCAACGAGGAGGAGTGGGCGTCTATGGAAAAACTGGCCGCGGATCCCCAAGTCTATGAGACCCTGCAGGGGCTCGTGAAGGATCATCTGATCCAGATAGCCACTGGAGAAGGCGTCGAACATAGGAGACAGGACGGCACGAAAGCGGAGGAGATCCGCGGCGTATCGGTGATCTACGGACAGAGCGGCGGACGCAGGGCATACCGGGAATATTACGTGGATTACGATCAGTACCGCCAGAAGCTCATGGCGCTGTATGACAGTCTGGAATATAAGAAGACCGTTTATCCGCTGGCAACGATGTCTGAGGCGGGTCTGGAGGGGCTCGAACAGGTGGAAGTCGTCTCGATCATGGGCAGCTATACGCCCATATTCGCGGAAAATCCCCAGGCGCGGGCGGAGTTTCTGAAGATCTACCGGGCAGAGCTGATGCAGATGAGCGCGGAGACACTGGAAAAAGAACGGCCCGTGGGGCGGCTGGCTTTAACAGCGTCTTATGACACGGTCATGGGCTGGATGGCCAGTGATCCGGATGATAACGCTTATCTGATCTATCCTTCCTTCATGAAGACGCTGGCCGCGCTGAGTGAGCAGGATGTGGAACTGCCGGGAGAGCTCCACGCGGAGGATGTGAAGAGCGTCACGGTCTACGATTATCGGGAAAATGCGAGCAGGGCGGATGCGGTACAGGAGAAGGAGATCCTGGATCGGGATCAGATAGAGAAGATCCTGCCGGCCCTGGTCAGCACGGAATGCCGGAGCAGGTTCATGGAATACGAAGACGGGATCGATGTGATGCTGGAGATCAAGAGCAAAGGGTATGATTACAACATCACCTGTCTGGTCCGCAAAGGCCAGATGCCAAAGCTCTGATCCGTGTGGTCTGCAAGATCTTAAGAGGGAACGGGGCGTGTGCGCACGCCCTGTGATCTTCGTTGTAGGAAAGATGGGGGGATGACTATGGATATGAAGATCCTGATCGTGGAGGACGACCCGGCGATCGCGGGCGCGGTATGCAGCCATGTGGATCTCTGGGGATATAAGGGCGCGGTGGCGGAGGATCTTAAGGATGTGATGGGGCAGTTCCTCACATGGAAGCCCCAGATGGTGCTGCTGGATATCTCGCTGCCCTTTTATGACGGGTTCTACTGGTGCCGGAAGATCCGGGAGGTGTCGAAAGTGCCGGTGATCTTCCTGTCCTCCGCTTCGGATAATATGAATGTGGTGATGGCGGTGAACATGGGGGCGGACGATTTTATCGCAAAGCCTTTTGACCTGCAGGTGCTGATGGCGAAGATCCAGGCGGTGATGCGCCGGGCCTATGATTTCGGGAATCAGCTCCACTGGCTGGAACACAAGGGCGCCGTCCTGTGTACGGAGGACGCTTCGCTCAGCTACCAGGGCGTGCGGTCCGACCTTACGAAGAACGAGTACAAGATCTTGCAGACTCTGATGGAGAACAAGGGAAAAGTGGTCAGCCGCGACGTGCTGATGACCCGGCTGTGGGAGACGGACTGTTTTATCGATGAAAACACATTGACCGTAAATGTGGCCCGCCTGCGCCGGAAACTGGCCTCCCTGGGGCTTACGGATTTCATACGGACGAAGAAAGGGATGGGATACATTGTCGAGTGAGAGAGAGATACTGTCCGCCTACATCAAGGACCGGCGGAGGATCTGGCTGGCGGCCGCCCTGTGCAGCCTGGTCATGGGCCTGGTCTATCGGCTCTACGGGATCTTCTGGGAGCCTTTCGTCTATGGCCTGTGCATCTGTCTGGTGATGGGTCTGGCCGCCGCTTCCGCGGACATCTACAGATACCGGCAGCGTCACAGATATCTGCTGCGCCTGCAGGCCGAGGTGGGCCAGGATCTGCCGGAGCTTCCCGTTCCCAAAAGCCTCCATGAGGCCGACTACATCTGCCTGCTCAGGAAGATCTGGGAGGAAAAGGAGGACTGCCTGGTCAAAAAGAGGCAGGAGCAGCAGGAGACGCTGGACTACTATACCCTGTGGGCTCACCAGATCAAAACGCCGCTGGCGGCCATGCGCCTGATCTGCCAGGGAGAGGATACCCAGATGGGGCGCGACCTTCTGGCGGAGCTCTTTAAGACAGAGCAGTATGTGGAGATGGTCCTCTCCTACGTGCGCCTGGGCAGCAGTTCCACGGACTACATCTTCCGCAGATATCATCTGGACGACCTGGTGCGCCAGGCCGTGCGCCGGTACGCGTCTCTCTTTATCCACAAGAAGATCCGCCTGGATCTTAGGCCCCTGGATGTGTGGGTGGTCACGGATGAGAAATGGCTGGTATCCGCCCTGGGGCAGATCTTATCCAACGCGCTGAAATATACGGACAAGGGCTGCATCTCCATCTATCTAAAGCCGGAGAAAGTCCTGGTGATCGAAGATACGGGCATCGGGATCGCGCCGGAAGACCTGCCGCGGATCTGGGAAAAAGGATTTACCGGCTACAACGGGCGGACGGACAAGCGCGCCACCGGGATCGGGCTGTACCTGTGCAGGAGGATCTTAAGGGACCTCTCCCACACGATCACCGTATCCTCTCAGGTGGGGAAGGGGACGAAAGTCTCGATCGATCTTGCGGTAAAAGAATTGACAGGGATCTTGTGAGATGTTATCGTGTAAAAAACGGAAAGGATGAGAAAAATGAGCATCGCAGATAACATCTTCATCGGTATGTGTCAGGACATCCTGGAAAACGGGGTGGACACCCGCGGGGAAAAAGTGCGTCCCATCTGGCAGGACACCGGCGAGCCGGCCTATACGATCAAAAAGTTCGCGGTGGTGAACCGCTATGACCTGCGCAGGGAATTTCCGGCCATGACGCTCAGGAGGACCGGGATCCGCAGCGCTTTTGACGAACTCTTGTGGATCTGGCAGAAAAAATCCAACAACATCCATGATCTGAACAGCCATATCTGGGACAGCTGGGCAGACGAGTCGGGCTCGATCGGAAAGGCTTACGGCTACCAGCTGGGCGTGAAGCATCAATATAAAGAAGGGATGATGGACCAGGTGGACCGGGTGCTCTACGACCTGCGCCATAACCCGTTCAGCCGCCGGATCCTCACCAGCCTCTATGTGCATCAGGATCTGAGTGAGATGGCGCTGTATCCCTGCGCCTATTCCATGACCTTCAACGTGACCCAGCGGCCCGGCGAGGAGAAGTTGACGCTGAACGCTATCCTAAACCAGCGTTCCCAGGACGTGCTGGTGGCCAATAACTGGAATGTATGCCAGTACGCGCTGCTGGTGCATATGTTTGCCATCGTCTCGGATATGCAGGTGGGGGAGCTGGTGCATGTGATCGCGGATGCCCATATCTATGACCGCCATATCCCCATCGTAGAAGAGCTGATCAAAAGGCCCTGTTACGATGCGCCGAAGGTCACGCTGGATCCGGAGATACGGGATTTTTATGATTTCACAGTGGACAGCCTGCAGGTGGCAGATTACCAGACCGGGCCCCAGATCAGGGATATCCCGGTGGCTGTATAAGGTTGTATAGAGAGGAGGAGAGATCATGAAGACGATCGTTGCGGCAGACAAGAACTGGGGGATCGGAAAGGACAATAAGCTCCTGGTGAGCATCCCCGCGGATATGAAATTTTTCAGACAGGAGACGATCGGCAAGGTGGTGGTCATGGGCAGAAAGACCCTGGAGAGCTTTCCGGGCGGGATGCCCCTTTCCGGGCGGACGAACATCGTCCTGACCAGGAACATGGACTATCGGGCCAAAGGCGCCCAGATCGTACACAGCCGGGAGGAACTCTTAAAGGAGCTTGAGAGATACCCTTCAGAGGATATCTATGTGATCGGCGGGGACAGCGTGTATAAGATGATGCTCCCGCTGTGCGATACGGCGTATGTGACGAAGATCGATTTTGCCTATGAGGCGGATTCATATTTTCCGGATCTGGATCGGATGGAAGGCTGGGAGATCGCCGCGTCCAGCGAGGAGCAGACATATTTTGACCTGGAGTATTCTTTCGTGCGGTACGAACGGGTCTGAGCGCTTAAAAGAATTGTATCTTTTCCCAAAATGTGCTATAGTTAGAGACGCAAAAGATATTTAGATATCCAAATAGATGATCACGAAAGGGATGAAGAGAACTATGACAGAAATCCAACTGGAACAGACAAGAGCACCGAAGA
Source organism: uncultured Lachnospiraceae bacterium (assembly GCA_910584115.1). GTDB lineage: Bacteria > Bacillota > Clostridia > Lachnospirales > Lachnospiraceae > MGBC164599. Next base: position 4,351 of record CAJTYN010000097.1, on the reverse strand, counting down.
CCCTGCCCACCCCGGAGGATCCGCTGGTATTCGGGACGATCTTCACAGACCACATGCTGGAAGTGGACTATACGGAAGGAAAGGGCTGGCATGACGCCAGGATCGTGCCCTATCATAAGCTGGAATTAGATCCCGCGGCGATGGTGTTCCATTATGGGCAGGAGATGTTCGAGGGGCTCAAAGCCTATAAGACCGAGGAAGGCAAGATCTTGTTGTTCCGTCCGGATAAGAACCTGGAGCGTGCCAACAATTCCAACCGCCGTCTGATGATCCCGGAGATCCCGGCAGACATCTTCCTGGAGGGGATCAAGAAAGTGGTGCGCATGGACGAGCGGTGGATCCCGACGAAGCCGGGGACTTCCCTCTACATCCGCCCGTTTGTCATCGCCACGGATCCATTCCTGGGCGTGCGTCCTTCCCATACGTATAAATTCATGGTCATCCTCTCGCCGGTGGGTCCATACTATCCGGAAGGTTTGGATCCGGTGAAGATCTGGATCGAAGATGAATACGTGCGCGCAGTGCGGGGCGGGATCGGTGAGACGAAGACAGGCGGCAATTACGTCGCGTCCATGGCCGCGCAGATCAAAGCCCACGAGGAAGGATATTCCCAGGTCCTCTGGCTGGACGGCGTGGAGAGGAGATACATCGAAGAAGTGGGCGCCATGAACATCTTCTTCAAGATCAGCGGCAAGGTCGTGACCCCAGTGCTGAACGGCAGCATCCTCCCCGGCGTGACCAGGGACACCTGCATCACCCTCTGCAGGGAATGGGGATATACCGTAGAAGAGCGGAAAGTCTCCGTGGACGAGCTGGAAAAGGCGGCGAAAGACGGCACCTTAGAGGAAGTCTGGGGCACCGGGACAGCGGCAGTCATCTCACCCGTGGGCCATCTGCGCTATGAGGAAAACGTATTCGCGATCAAAGACGGCGGCATCGGCGAGCTGAGCCAGAGGCTCTACGACACGGTGACCGGGATCCAGCTGGGCAAGATCGAGGACACCCATGGATGGACGGTAGAAGTAGAGTAAGCCAGGACAGATCCGAGAAGACGATCTTATTATTGGAAGACGATCAGAACCTGAACAGGGGCATCGCCATGCGGCTGGAAAAGGAGGGCTATCAAGTCCTCCCGGCCTTTGGCATGTCCCAGGCCGTGGAGCTGATGCAGCGGCACGACGTCCATCTGGTCATCACGGACATCACGCTGAAAGACGGCAGCGGCATAGACTTCTGCCGCTGGGTCCGGGCGCACAGCCGTGTGTATCTGATCTTCCTTTCGGCGCTGGATCAGGAGATCGATATCGTAAACGGCTATGACCTGGGCGCGGACGATTACATCACCAAGCCCTTCAGCCTGATGGTGCTGGTGTCAAAAGTCCACGCCCTGATGAAACGGGTGGAAGTGACCCAGGCCGCCTATCTCGTATGCGGGGATCTGCGCGTGTCCCTGCGGGAGATGAAAGTCTGGAAAGGGCAGGAGCTCCTCTTCCTGAGCAAAAAAGAGATGCAGCTTTTGATCTTCTTTATGGAAAATCCCCGGCAGATCTTCTCCAGGGAACAGATCGCTGACGCGGTGTGGGACAGGGACGGCCAGTTCATGGACGACAATACGATCCCGGTCAACATCAGCCGCCTGAGGAAGAAGCTGGGCGACGGCGGGATACAGAATGTGAGAGGGATCGGATATATATGGACGAGAGAAGTATCAAGAGAGTAGAGTGAGATATCATCACTGATCATCGATCCTGTAAAAATGATCAGTGGTGATATTTTTATATCATCCCAAATATGGGAGGTCTGAGATCTTTTAGAGAAAGATGAAAAAGAGTATCCGGGATGATACATTTGCTCAGGCATAAATCGAGCTGTGGAGAAAAACTCACAAACAGGAACTCATGCGGCTGATCATACTGCCGCTGGCAGAAAAAGGTCTAGAAGATGAGCGGGAACAGAGGTTCGTGTTCCCAGGGCTTTTGGTGATCACGGATAAATTTATCGACAGATCAGACGCGGAAAAGATAAGGAGGGAGATCACAATGATGACGAAGGTAGGCAGATCGATATTTGAAGATGGATCGACGGAAGGATATCCTGAAGGAGGATCAAGAGCTGCCAAAGGATCCATGGGACAAAATGAGTGACTGGAGCAGATCGATGGTATTAAAAAAAGACAGATCCGATAATGCTGTCAAGAGAGCAGTCTTTTTCTGGGGGCTGCTTTTTTGTGTGGCGGCGGCAGGCGCATCGTCTGTGCTGGCGTGGGTGGAGACGATACGGATCCAGGATGAGGCGGCCTTGGGACAGCTGATCCTCTTAAAGCCGCAGACTGAGAGCGACTATGTGAGCGTCATGCGGGGAAAGCAGGCGGCAGACAGAAGAGAAGCCATCCGGGCAGGGCAGAATGCAGACCAGCGATACGGCTACGTGGGAGCGTACGCCTCCCTTTCGCCTGCCGCCGCAGCCTTCCTTCCGATCCCGCTTACGCTTTCGGCCCTGACGGCCTTCCTGCTGGGCATCCTGCTCATCGTCCAGCAAAAGAGACAGAGCCGGCTGGAACTGGAGGTCTTTGCCCTTGAGGACCGGCTGACCCAGGCCATGGGGGAAGCCCAGACCCTGAAAAAGAAGATGGAGCAGGAGGAAAAAAAGACCAAAGCCCTGGTCACGGATGTGTCCCACCAGCTCAAGACCCCGCTGGCATCCTTGAAGATGTGCTATGAGCTCGCCGATCTCAGTGATCTGACCCAGGACGAGCAGCGGACCTTCCTGATCCAGGGGCGCCAGGAAGTGGACAGATTAGAGGACCTGATCCATTCCCTGATCCAAGTCTCCCATCTGGAAGCAAACATGATCCAGATCCGCAGGGTGCGTGTGAGCCTGAGAGAGATCCTGCAGGATGCGGTCAACAGCATTTATATGAAAGCATACGAGCGGGGGATCGACATATCCGTGGACGGATCCATGGAGGGGGAGGCATTCTTAGATCCCCATTGGACCCAGGAGGCGCTGGTCAACATCCTGGACAACGGGATCAAATACTCCGAAAAAGGGACGACCATCCAGATCCGGGTGCGGCCCATGATCAGCCATTATCTGCTGGAGATCGAGGACGAGGGGATCGGGATCGGACGGGAGGAGGCAGGCCGGATCTTCAAACGCTTTTACAGAGGGAGCTCTCCCAAAGTCCAAAAGACAGAAGGGTCCGGCGTTGGCCTGTACCTGACACGGAAGATCTTAGAAGCCCAGGGCGGCACGATCTGTGTGAAAAAAGGCCAAAAGGGAAGCCTCTTTCTTGTCACGATCCCTTTTCCGTAAGAGCTTCTTTTTCTTACAGGAATATCATTACTGATCAGCGTGTGAGTGAAATACAGCCCCTGCACGGATATCCAGGAGCACGAGAGACTTACTCAATGTCGCTGACAGGATCCGGGGCAAGGATGCACACATCCGGAGTCTAAAAGACACATGGCTGGATACTACGGCTGACAACCCGTATAATGATCTTCTGCTGACTGTCATGTCTGGTCTTTCGCAACTTGAAGTCTCATCGATCAATAAGTGATAGTACCACGATGTATCGTTCACCCATCTGGTAACATCGATGATCAAATATGATTTTGCATCATATCCTATCATCTGGTATACTAGACACATCCCAGTAAATGATATACATGATAAAGGCGGTGAGCATATGACTGAAAAAGAGATGATCAAAGTATCCATTGAAGAGTTTTCGCGGCTTCAGGGCTATATGTTAGAAGTCGAAAAGGATACGAGTGTGTACAGAAACATGAAAAGGCGGTATATCGAGTTAAAAGTCTTTTTGCAAGTCTCAGGCGTAAACATCACTGAATTGGACATGATCAAAGAGTAACTATGAAATGGTGCAGAGTCTTGAGATCCAATAAAGACTCTGCATTTTTTATTTGATGCAGAGTAACGCATTATACGCCCTATATCCGGCTTTGATATATATCATGGTAATGAAGCCAAATACATTCAAAACGGTTTTAGGGGTAAAATAGCGCGTTGCAAGAATTACTTCGATAAATATCGGATCAGTCAAGGAAAGAGCACCTTAGCTTTAGAACAGAACGCACAGATCATAAAACTATTGAAAGAAAAAGATGAGGCGGATGAAAAAAAGTAGATATCGAAAAAACAAAATGGATAAGATACAGTCAGTGCAGATGAGCAGCAGGAAGAAGGCTGCCTGATCATTCGGCATTAGTATTTTAACATAAAAGAGGACCTCCGATCGTACCGTGAATACTTTCGGGGGTCCGTTCTTTTGTCCAGATGGACTCATGAAATGTCAGCTGGTCAAACAGATGCCGATCATGTGCTTTTT
>CAJTYN010000096.1 GCA_910584115.1 uncultured Lachnospiraceae bacterium | reverse complement strand
TTTAAAAACAAAAATCCTGAAAACCATTCTCGTAAAAGGTCTTCAGGACTTGCAAAAATAGCGAGAAAGGGACTTGAACCCCCGACACTACGGGTATGAACCGTATGCTCTAGCCAGCTGAGCTATCTCGCCAAACTCTTATTAGATGTAATATGGGACCTATAGGGCTCGAACCTATGACCCTCTGCTTGTAAGGCAGATGCTCTCCCAACTGAGCTAAGATCCCATATCTTTTTATTTTTTGGTAACCGCTCTTGCGTTACCTGCTCTGCTATTATATGATCATTGTCAAAGATCGTCAATACCTTTTTTGAAATTTTTTCATATTTTTTTCAGGACGTCCAGATCCCCCTCACCGGAGGTAATTGCGCATGGCCTTCAGCGCATTTTTTTCCAGGCGGCTGACCTGTGCCTGGGAGATCCCGATCTCCGCGGACACTTCCATCTGGGTCTTCCCCTGGAAATACCGCATCTGGATGATCGACCGTTCCCGTTCCCCGAGCCGGTCCATGGCGTCCTGCAGGGACAGGCTCTCGATCCAATACTCTTCTTTATTTTTTTTGTCGCTGATCTGATCCATGACGTAGAGGGTATCCCCGCCTTCCGTGTAGACGGGTTCATACAGGCTGACCGGGTTCTGTATGGCGTCCAGGGCGTAGACGATCATCTCCTTCTCGATCCCGATCTCTTCGGAGATCTCGTTCACCGTTGGTTCTTTGGAATACTGCTTCATGTAATTTTCCTTGGCGTAGATGGCCTTGTAGGCGATATCCCGCAGGGAACGGCTCACACGTATAGAATTGTAATCCCTGAGATAGCGCCGGATCTCGCCCACGATCATCGGGACCGCATATGTGCTGAATTTCACGTCTAATTCCAATTTAAAATTATCGATCGCTTTGATCAGTCCGATGCATCCGATCTGGAACAGGTCATCCGCGTTCTCGTTGCTGTTGGAAAACCGCTTGATCACGCTCAAGACCAGCCGCAGATTTCCTTTGATGTACAATTCCCTCGCTTCTTGATCCCCCTGTTTGATCCTTTTAAACAGCTCATCTTTTTCTTCATTGGTGAGTACCGGGAGCTTCGATGTATTCACACCGCATATTTCTACTTTATTAAGTGCCATTTTTAAGAATCCTCCTGACCTGTGCGTGAAGATGACCGCCATCGGAACTTTCACAGTAAATTTTTCTCAGATCGGACTTTCTTTATTCAGCTCCCTAAAAAATATAAAAAATAATACCCCTTGACATTTCATGGGGCAGATCCACAAAAAATAAAAAGAGCGCCCTCCTTTACATCTTTATCAGTTTCTCTGCGTCGTCCATGATATCCTGTATGGATACGGACCTCATCTCCTGTTCCATCGCCCTCTGTATCGTCTTGAGCCTCATGTCTAAGAGCGCATGGATATTCCTGCCCACAGGGCAGCGCTGCTCGGGGTTTTCATGGAAATGGAAGAGTTCCCCATTCTCCACACATCCCACCGCCTCGTACACGTCCAGCAATGTGATCTCATCCAAGGGCTTTTCGATATCCGCCCCTCCGCTCCCCCGCTTCACATTGACCAGCCCCGCCTTCTTTAACTGCTGCAGGAGGCGTCTTATGACGACGGGATTTACATTCACACTGGACGCCAGGAAGTCGCTGGTGATCTTATGATCCTTTTTAAATGTCTCGATGCAGACCAGGACATGGATGGCGATCGTAAATCTGCTCGATATCTGCATAGTATACTCCGTTCTTTTTTTCTTTGATTATACGACAGATCCCGCAAAAAGTCAGCCCCCATCCGGCTCCATGATCCCTCTCTCGGACCGCCCACCGGACCTCTCAAAAAAATTTTTAAAAAAGTACTTGCAAAATCTTTGAAAATGGTTTATTATATGCAAGTACGATAAAGAAATGGTTCGTTGGTCAAGTGGTCAAGACGCCGCCCTCTCACGGCGGAAACACGGGTTCGACTCCCGTACGAACTGTTTGAGACTTCTGTTTCTTGGCGAAGCAGGAGTCTTTCTTTTTTATACCGTCGATCCTTGATATTTCTAGTAGGAGTGGATTTATGGATATCAGATTGATCGCCATCGACATGGATGGGACCTGGCTGAAGCCAGACTGCAGCATCTCCCCCCGGACCCGGGAAGTGATCCAAAGGGCCATCGACGCCGGCTACCATATCGTGCCCACCACAGGGCGCAGTTACCGCAACGCCGCGTCGGTCCTGCGGGATTTCCACGGGCTTTCTTATTTTATCAACGCCAACGGGTCGGTGGTCGTACACGGACCGGACGAGACTGTGATCCACGCGCAGCCCATCCCCGGCCAGACCGTCCGGGACATCTATGACCTGGCAAGCCAGTATGAACTCTTCATCGAGCTCTATGACGGACTGGACGCCTACGTGGATACTTTCGGGATCCGATACCTGTACAGAGCGGGACTGACGCGCAGCTACTGCGACCAGCTCCTTTCCACCGACGTGGAACTGGACAGCCTGGATCCTTTCGTGGCGGATCCGGACCGGAGGATCAGCAAGATACATATCGTCTGCCTGAACGTCGACCAGAAATTCCGGCTGAAGAGGCAGATCGACGCCCTTGGGAGCGTAAACCCGCTGTCCGTGATCCCCATCAACCTGGAGATCGTCCAGGGAGACTGGGGCAAGGCGGACGGGCTGCGCAGGCTGACAGAGCATCTGGGCCTGACGTCGGAAAATGTCCTGGCCATCGGAGACAGCGACAACGACCTGGACATGCTGCGATGGGCCGGCACATCCGTGGCCATGGGAAATGGGAATCAGCACGCGAAAGACGCGGCGGACTTCATAACGGCCAGCAACGCCAAAGACGGCGTGGCGGAGGCACTGCTCCGATATCTGGAGTTATAGCATAGATTTATGATGATAGAAGGTGGATCGATATGACTGGAAAAGATTCTTACAATGCGGCGAGTATCGCCGTACTGGAAGGTTTAGAAGCAGTGCGGAAACGGCCGGGGATGTACATCGGCAGCGTATCCGGCAAAGGCCTGAACCATCTGATCTACGAACTTTTGGATAACGCTGTGGATGAACACCTGGCAGGCTGCTGCACCCAGATCCAGGTGATATTGGAAAAAAACGGCTCCTGCACCGTAATCGATGACGGACGGGGGATCCCTGTGGACATGCACGAAAAAGGGATGCCCGCCGAGCGTCTCGTCTTCACCACCCTCCACGCGGGAGGCAAATTCGACAATTCCACGTATAAGACCAGCGGCGGACTCCACGGGGTCGGATCCTCCGTGGTGAACGCCCTGTCCGCATACCTGGACATCAAGATCAGCCGCGACGGCTGGATCCATCACGACTATTACGAACGGGGCATCCCGGCCCTGGCCCTGGCGCGGGACGGCTGCCTGCCCCGGCTGGGGAAGACGGATGAGACGGGCACCTGCATCACATTCCTGCCCGATGATGAGATCTTCGAAAAGACCGAATTTTCCTCCGCGGAGATCAAGAGCCGGCTCCACCAGACCGCCTATCTCAATTCGGAGCTCACGATCCTCTTCGAGGACAGACGGGGCGCCGAGACGGAGACCGTGAAGTATCATGAACCGGACGGGATCGTCGGGTTCGTAGCCGACCTGAATAAGAAAAAAAACGCCGTCTGCGAACCCATCGCCCTGCGGGGTGAGGCCGAGGACATCCGTGTGGAAGCCGTCTTCCAGTTCACCGACGACTTCCAGGAAAACGTCATGGGTTTCTGCAACAACATCTTAAACGCGGAGGGCGGGACGCACCTGACCGGATTTAAGACCACCTTCACCACTGTGATGAACAACTATGCCCGGGAGATCGGGATCCTCAAGGAGAAAGACGCCAATTTCACCGGATCCGATATCCGAAACGGCATGACGGCGGTCATCTCCATCCGGCACCCCGCCCCACGCTTCGAGGGCCAGACCAAGACGAAACTGGACAATCCCGATGCCGCCCGAGCCGTGAGCAAGGTGGTGGGCGACGGGATGACCCTTTATTTCGACCGGAATCTGGAAACATTGAAGACCGTCCTCTCCTGCGCGGAAAAAGCCGCGAAGATCCGCCGGACGGAAGAGCGTGCCCGGAACAACCTTCTGGCCAAGCAGAAATATTCCTTCGACTCCAACGGAAAACTGGCCAACTGCGAGAAGAAAGACCCCTCCCGCTGCGAGATCTTCATCGTGGAGGGGGATTCCGCCGGCGGATCCGCCAAGACCGCCCGGGACCGGGACTACCAGGCGATCCTGCCGATCCGGGGCAAGATCTTGAACGTGGCGAAAGCGACCATCGACAAAGTCCTGGCCAACGCGGAGATCCAATCCATGATCCACGCCTTCGGGTGCGGATTTTCAGAAGGATACGGCAATGATTTCGATATCAGCAAGCTGCGCTATGATAAGATCATCATCATGGCGGATGCGGACGTGGACGGCGCGCACATCTCCACGCTGCTGCTGACGCTCTTTTACCGTTTCATGCCGGAACTGATCCAGGAGGGCCATGTCTATCTGGCCATGCCTCCCCTGTATAAAGTGATGCCAAAAAAAGGGGAAGAACAGTACCTTTACGACGACAAAGCCCTGGAACAATACAGAAAGACCCACAAAGGCCCCTTTACCCTGCAGCGGTACAAAGGCTTAGGCGAGATGGATGCCCAGCAGCTCTGGGAGACGACCTTGGATCCCAAGACCAGGATCCTCAAGCGGGTGGAGATCTCCGACGTGCGCCTGGCCTCTGAGATGACGGAGATCCTGATGGGGAGCGACGTGCCGCCCAGGAAGGCTTTTATCTACGAACATGCCCAGGACGCCCAGCTGGATGTTTAGCAGAGGGAGGAGACTATGGCTGAACAGATACGAGACAACATCATACGTGCCGAATATTCGGAGGAGATGCAAAGATCCTATATCGACTATGCTATGAGCGTGATCGTATCCCGCGCCCTACCGGATGTGCGGGACGGGTTAAAACCGGTACAGCGCAGGACCCTGTACGATATGTACGAGCTGGGCATCCGCTACGACAGGCCCTACCGGAAATGTGCGCGTATCGTGGGGGACACCATGGGTAAATATCACCCCCACGGAGACAGCTCCATCTACGAAGCGCTGGTGGTCATGTCCCAGGAGTTCAAGCGGGGCCAGGCGCTGGTGGACGGCCACGGGAATTTCGGCTCCATCGAGGGGGACGGGGCCGCGGCCATGCGCTACACGGAAGCCCGCCTGATGCGGATCACCCAGGAAGTCTATCTGGCCGACCTGGACAAGGACGTGGTGGACTTTCTCCCGAACTTTGACGAGACAGAGCGGGAACCTTGTGTCCTCCCGGTGCGCGTCCCCAACCTGCTGATCAACGGGGCCGAGGGGATCGCGGTGGGCATGGCGACCAGCATCCCCCCACACAACTTAGGCGAGGTCATCGACGCCGTGAAAGCCTACATCAAGGACAACGACATCACCGTCAAAGGGCTGATGCGCCATCTAAAAGGCCCGGACTTCCCCACCGGCGGGCTGGTGGTCAACCAGGACGACCTGTTGGAGATCTACAGCAGAGGCTGCGGCAAGATCCGCCTGCGGGGAAAAGTCGAGCTGGAAGAAAAAAAAGGCGGGCGCAGGGCCCTGGTGATCACGGAGATCCCCTACACCATGATCGGCGCCAACATCGGAAAATTCCTAAACGACGTGGCCTCCCTGGTGGAAAACCGCCTGACCACGGACATCACCGATATCTCCAACCAGTCCTCCAAGGAAGGGATCCGCATCGTCCTGGAGCTGCGCAAGGGCGCCGACGCGGAAAACTTAAAGAACATGCTCTACAAGAAGACCCGCCTGGAAGACACCTTCGGCGTAAATATGCTGGCCGTGGCGGACGGCCGGCCGGAGACACTGGACTTAAAACAGCTGATCCGACATCATGTGGACTTCCAGGTCGACGTCTGCACCCGGAAGCACAAGACTCTCCTCGCAAAAGAGCTGGAGAAAAAAGAGATCCAGGAGGGCCTGATCAAAGCCTGCGACGTGATCGACCTGATCATCGAGATCCTCCGCGGCAGCAAGAACCAGACCCAGGCCAAAGCCTGCCTGATGAACGGGACCACCGAAGGGATCCGCTTCCGAACACAGACCAGCAGAAAACAGGCCGCCAAGCTGCGCTTTACCCAAAGACAGGCCACCGCGATCCTGGAGATGCGCCTCTACCGGCTCATCGGCCTGGAAGTGGAAGCCCTGATGAAAGAGCACGAGAAGACCCTGGCAGACATCGCCCGCTACGAGAAGATCTTAGGCAACCCCGGCACCATGATGGATGTGATCGTCAAGGATCTAAACGCGATCAAACGGACCTATGCCAGGGAGCGGCGCACCGCCCTGGAAAACGCCGCGGAAGTCGTCTTTAAAGAAACTGCGCCAAAAGAACTGGAAGTCGGTTTCCTGATCGATAAATTCGGATATGCCAAGGTCATCGACAAGGCCGCATACGAGCGGAACCAAGAGATCATACGCGGAGAATACCGATACGCCTTCCCCTGCATGAACACCGATAAGATCTGCATCTTTACCAACACAGGCAAGATGCATCTGGCGAAGATCGAGGATCTCCCCCTGGTCAAGCTGCGCGGCAAAGGCACTCCCATCGACAACGTGAGCAACTACGACAGCCAGGAAGAGAAGATCATCTTTATCGCGAGCCTTCCCTCCATCAAGGCTGCCTCCCTGCTCTTCGCCACCGCCCGGGGGCTCATCAAGCAGGTGGACGGCCCGGAATTTGACGTGACCAAGCGGACGATCGCGGCCCTCAAGCTGGGCGACGGCGACAGCGTGGTCTTTGCCGGGATCTCATCTTACGCGGAATTTACCGTTCTGCAGAGCCGCGGCGGCTATTTCCTGCGCATGGCTACCCGCGACATCCCTTTCCAGAAGAGAAATTCCCTGGGCGTACACGGGATACGCCTCGAAGGAGACGATCTGGTGGAACACGCCTATCTGCTGGGCGCCCACGCCGCCTGCCAGATCCGCCACGGAGAAAAGACCCTGGATCTGGGCCGCTTAAAGCTGGCAAAACGCGATACCAGAGGGACGAGACTATAAGACTACGACAAAGGAGGTATGATGATTTGAAGATAATGATCGCATCGGATATCCACGGCTCCAGCGCCTACTGCGAAGAAATGCTGGCCGCTCTTGACCGGGAACAGGCCGACCGTCTGCTGCTCTTAGGCGATATCCTCTACCACGGCCCGCGCAACGATCTGCCAAAAGACTACGCCCCAAAGACAGTCCTCAGGCTCTTAAACGACCGGAAAGAACAGATCCTCTGCGTACGCGGGAACTGCGACACGGAAGTCGATCAGATGGTGCTCGACTTCCCCATCCTGGCCGACTACTGCATCCTCTATGCCAAAAAACGTATGATCTATGCCACTCACGGCCACAACTTTAACACAAAGAACCCGCCGCCCCTTAAGCCGGGCGACATACTCCTGCACGGCCACACGCACATCCCCGCCTGGGAGTCTTTCGGAGACGGCAACCTCTACCTAAATCCCGGCTCCGTATCCATCCCCAAAGAGGACAGCGCCCACGGGTACATGACCCTCACAGAAGACGGCTGTCGCTGGATGGATCTGAGCGGGGACATGTATCATGATCTGATCTTTTAAAAAAATACACGCAAAGTATTGACAGGCTGTAGACGGGCTGAGATAATATCCCATAAGGTGCGTCTACAAACAACTTAATGAAGGAGATATGATCATGAAAAAGGTATTATTAGAGGAAGCCAAGACTTCCAACACTCTGAGCAAGGAACTGATCAGTAATCTGCTGGAATCCATGGATTACGTCAGCATGTCATTTTTAGACTGGGCAGTGGATGTCCTGAAAGTCCTGAAAGTCCGTATCGACCGGGGGGACAAGATCCAGGATGCGGTGAGCGGAGTCACCTACGATGCGGCATCTTTCGAGGAATTTGTAAAGAAAAATTTCTCTTCCTATATACACAGCCAGGTATATGTCGCTCCCTATAAAGTCGAAAAAGCATATTTTACCCTGAGATCCTGTGAGGGCGGATACAGCCTCGTTCTGACTTCCTCCCCCAACGAAAAAACATACGAGTGGATCTCCAGCCTGAGCAAACGCTTCTCCCTCGTGCGGATGATCGCCACAGACATCGTTTACATCAAGGACATGAAGAAAAATTCCTACACACCGTTCATCTCCGAAAACGGAAAATACTGCAGATACAGCAAAGACGAAGGAAAGATCCTGGAGATCTGATAGATCGGGATAAAATCGGATATAAAGTGAGCATAGAAAACCTGCGACTGGATGAGCCGCAGGTTTTCTATGCTCATATCGTCATAAGCCCGGTTCCTTAAAGCCGATCCACAGATCCTCATAGATCCCAGCTTTTTATCCGGTCTTGTTAAAGCCCATAGCGGACCTCCTTCTTCTTTAAATATAATACATATCCTGGCTGTATTCCCTATGATCCAGATATCTTTTCCGCAGATCCTCCAATGTGATCTCCCGCAGCAGCCGATCCATCTGGTCGTTTATCCGATCGATGACCAGCTCCTGGATGCTGGCCCCGATCCCATACCCGTGACTGTCATCCGGGATCTCTTCATCTTCGATCCGATAACTGCCGTCCAGAGCCTCCACGATCATCGCCGCCGTAATCTCCTTCGGGTCAGCGTTCAGCCTGTATCCGCCCTGAGAGCCTTTGATCCCTTTGACGATCCCCGCCCGCCGGAGGCTGGCGAACACCTGCTCCAGATACTGGGGGGAGATCCCGTTACGCTTCGCGATGCTGCCCAGCACGATATGGTCATTCCCCGGATCTGCCGACAGATCGATCAGCGCCCGCAACCCATATCTGCATTTCTTTGAAAATTTCATGGCCTTTAGCGCACCGCCTTAAATGCTTCCTCCAGATCCTGGATGATGTCGTCGATGTGTTCCGTGCCGATGGAAAAACGGATCGTATTCGGCTTGATGCCCTGATCGAGCAGCTCCTCCTCTGAGCACTGGCTGTGGGTCGTGGTCGCCGGATGGATCACGAGGGATTTCACATCGGCCACATTTGCCAGCAGAGAGAAGAGTTCCAGGTTGTCGATGAAGTCTTTCGTCTTCTGGGCGTCCCCCTTGATCTCCACCGTGAAGATCGAGCCGCCGCCGTTGGGGAAATATCTCTCGTACAGCGCCCTCTGGGAGGCATCTTCTGTCACTGAGGGGTGATGGACTTTTTCCACCTGCGGATGGCCGTTTAGGTATTCCACGACTTTCAGCGCATTTTCCACATGGCGCTCCACGCGCAGAGACAGAGTCTCCAGCCCCTGCAGGAAGATGAACGCATGGAACGGGGAGAGGCACGCGCCTGTATCACGCAGCAGGATCGCGCGGATCTTGGTCACGAATGCCGCCGCGCCGGCCGCTTTTGTAAAGCTCACGCCGTGGTAGCTGGGGTTGGGTTCCGTCAGGGAAGCGAATTTTCCGGACGCCTCCCAGTCAAATCTCCCGCCGTCCACGATCACACCGCCCAGGGTCGTCCCATGGCCCCCGATGAATTTCGTAGCGGAATGCACCACGATATCCGCGCCGTATTCGATGGGCCGCACCAGATACGGCGTGGCAAACGTATTGTCCACCACCAGCGGGATCTGATGTCTGTGCGCGATCTTCGCCATGGCCTCGATATCCACAACGTCTGAATTGGGGTTTCCCAGCGTCTCTATGAAGAGGGCTTTCGTCCGTTCCTGGATAGCCGCCTCCACTTCCTCTTCGTTAAAGATATCCACGAACGTGGTCGCGATCCCATACTCCGGGAATGTATGCGCCAGCACATTGTAGGTACCGCCGTAGATGTTTTTGGCCGACACGATGTGGTCGCCGCTGTGCGCCAGGTTCTGGATCGTATAAGCGATCGCCGCCGCACCGGACGCCACCGCCAGAGCCGCCACGCCCCCTTCCAGGGCCGCGATCCTCTTCTCAAATACATCCTGAGTCGGGTTGGTCAGCCGCCCGTAGATATTCCCCGCATCCGACAGGTCGAAGCGCGCCGCCGCGTGGTCACAGTCCCTGAATACATAAGATGATGTCTGATAAATGGGCACGGCCCTGGCATCCGTCACAGGGTCGGCCGTCTCCTGTCCTACGTGCAGCTGCAGTGTCTCGAATCTAAATCTCCTGTCTTCCCTCTTGATCTTTTCACTCATATCCGTCGCCCTTTTTTCTTATTTTATTTGTATGTTTAGTATGTATTGATTATATTCCCATCATTCCCTGCTTGTCAACCAGTTTTTTCCTCACAAGGGCGTGGTAGATCCCGTCATGGTCGTTGTCATCGGTCAGCAGCCGGATCCGCTCTTTGAGCTCGGCAGGCGCGTTTCCCATCAGGAAACCGCTCCCGACCGCTTCCAGCATGTCCACATCGTTGTAGTTATCCCCAAAGGCGACCGCGTCCGCCAGCGGTATCTTCCACAGGCCGCACGCCCTCTCGACCGCGGCTGCCTTCGATACGCCTTTTTCCATGACCTCCAGCAGAAAATCCGCCGACCGGACGATCGAACACGCGGGAAAGATCCCTTTTAACAGGGCTTCGACCCCAACAGTCTCCGCCGGATCGCAGATGCACAGGATCTTACTGATCCGTTCCGCCGCCGCAGAATCCACAGACCCCTGCACCGCCTGTGCCTTTACGATCTGCTCCTCTTTGATGATCCGCGGGTCGCTCTTGTCCTTTACGATCCACTCGTCAAGGGCGTACACACTCCAGGTCACGTCAAAACGGCTGCTCTCTAAGACCCTGACGATCCGGTCTGCCAGGACCTTTTCCATCCCTTTGTGAAAGAGCACATTCCGGTCCTCGTCCAGGATCAGCGCGCCGCTGTAGGCGATGATCGGGCAGGTGAAGCCATATTCCTCCAAGATGGGATAGATGCCCGAAGGGCTCCGCGCCGACACGATGACAAAAGGGATCCCTTTCTCCTGCAGATCGCGGATGGCTCTCTGGGTCAGGGGCGTGATCTTGTGCCTGTGATCCAACAGCGTCCCGTCCACATCGCTAAATACGATCTTCTCCATAAAAAAGCCTCCTTACCGGACATCCAGTTCCCGCAAGAGCGCCTGGCATCCTTCCTGCACATCCCTCCATGTGGCCTCAAAGTCCCCGGTGTACCAGGGATCCGCCACATCGCCCGGCCGAGACGTGTGATCCAGCAGCAGACTGATCTTGCCCTCCGGGTCGCCGCCGCAGATCCGGCGCATGTTGCGCAGATTGGCGCTGTCCATCCC
>CAJTYN010000095.1 GCA_910584115.1 uncultured Lachnospiraceae bacterium | reverse complement strand
CAGATGGAAATGTACGCATAAATGGGATAGCGAACGCTCGGATAAAAAAAGCGAACGTTCGGAAAAGAGGAAGAGGGGCGCGCAGCCGGGGAACCACAACGCTACCGGCCCTCCGGGGAATAAGAACGCTGAGAGATATGGTTTTTTCAGTAAGTACCTCCCAGAAGAGACCCAGGAGATCTTTTCCGCCATCGAAGGGGCGGACCCTATCGACCTGCTCTGGCACCAGATACAGATCGCATATGCAGCTATCATACGGGCGCAACGGATCGCTTACGTGAAGGATCGGCAGGACAAGACCATTGAAACGATAGAAAAGAAGAACGGAAATGTCATAGGAGAGAAATGGGAGGTCCAGCAGGCGTGGGATAAGCAGAATGAGTTCATGAAAGCCCAGGCCCGCGCCCAGAGTGAGCTACGGTCCCTGATCAAGCAGTATGATGAGATGGTCCATAAGGACTGGGAGCTGGTCTCTGAGGAGCAGAAGACCCGTATTGATGTTATGCGGGCAAAGGCACAGCTGGATGATGATACAGAGATAGCTGACGACGGTTTCCTGGAAGCTCTGGGCGATACGGCGGCGCAGGACTGGGCAGATGAAGAAAAAGATACAGATATTTAAGTTCCAGCCCTTTTCAAAAAAACAGCGGATGATCCTGGACTGGTGGTGCCCCGGATCCCCGGTGAGGGATATGGACGGCATCATCGCGGACGGGGCGATCCGGTCAGGCAAGACAGTCAGCATGTCCCTATCTTTTGTGATGTGGGCCATGTCCAACTTCAAGAGCCAGAACTTTGCCATGTGTGGGAAGACGATCGGCTCCTTCCGCCGGAACGTACTGACACAGCTCAAGCGGATGCTGAAGTCCAGGGGTTACCGCGTCGTGGACCATAGGGCGGACAACCTGGTGGTCGTATCCAGAGGAGATATTGAGAATTATCTTTACATATTCGGCGGGAAGGACGAGAGCTCACAGGACCTCATCCAGGGGATCACCCTGGCCGGGGTCTTCTTTGATGAGGTGGCCCTGATGCCGGAGAGCTTCGTGAACCAGGCGACCGGACGGTGCTCTGTAGACGGTTCTAAATTCTGGTTCAACTGCAATCCGGATGGTCCCTATCACTGGTTCAAAGTCAACTGGATGGAGGAGTCAACGGGCTATCTGGGGAGAGAGGAGTCGGCCAGGCGACGTCGAAAGGGTGAGACGCTAAAAGATATGCTCTACCTGCATTTCACCATGGACGACAACCTGAGCCTGTCCGAAAAGGTGAAGGCCCGATACCGCGGGATGTACACAGGAGTGTTCTACAAACGGTACATCAAGGGGCTCTGGTGCATGGCGGAGGGGATCATCTACGACATGTTCGATCCAGAGCGCCACGTAAAGAAGGTCAGGGAGTTCAACGACCTGCTCCTAGAGGGTGGTAGGTTCGTGAGCTGTGACTATGGCACCCAGAACGCGACCGTATTCCTGCTGTGGAACAAAGGAGTCGACGGGAGATGGTACTGCATCCGGGAGTACTACTATTCTGGCCGGGATGAGCATGAGCAGAAGACTGATGCGGAGTATGCCGATGCCTTGGAAGAGTGGCTGGACGGAGTACAGATAAGGGCGGTCATCGTAGACCCTTCGGCGGCGTCCTTCATCGCGGAACTGCGGAAGCGCGGGATCCGGGTCATCAAGGCCAAGAACGATGTAGCAGACGGCATCCGGCTGACCGGCACAAAGCTGAACCAGGATAAGATCGTGTTCGCGGCCTCATGCGTGAACACGATCAAGGAGTTCGCTTCCTACGTCTGGGATGCGAAGGCGGCAGAGCGCGGAGAGGATAAGCCATTGAAAGTGTATGATCACGCGATGGATGCCGTGAGGTATTTCGTCTATACGATACTCGGCAACAATACGGCCAGGTTCACGAAGAGAGGTGAATGATATGCATAGGTTCACCATGCCAGCAGAGGACTTCAACGAGCTGGACATCGACAAGCAGGCCATCCGGCACCTGATCCTGAAGCACAGGAGATGCGTGCAGCGTCTGAAGAGACTGAAGGATTATTATGTCGGACAGCATAAGATATTAGGGGAGCAGGACCGGGAGAACAGGCTGGTGTGTAACCACGCGAAGGATATCGCGGACACGGCCAGCTCCTATTTCATCGGCAATCCTGTGACCTACAAGAGTGAGGATGATATCACCGCCCTGACGGATGCTCTGGAGATATCCGGGGCCGATGAGGCGGACGGTGACAACGGCCTGGATCTGTCCATCTATGGGCGGGCGTATGAGTACATCTACACCAAGCAGGATGACACGGTCCTGGAGGTCAGGAACCTGCCGCCCCAGAATACGTTCATGGTCTACGATGACAGCATCGAAGAAAATGAGCTCTTCGGAGTCTATTACTATGCAAAGATAGACTCCACGGACAGGGCGTCGCCCGTCTATGTGGCCACGATACTGACGCGGAACTATAAATATGTGGCGGATATCCAGGATATCGACGGCCCGCAGGGGATCCTGGAAGGGCCGGTCCCCCATTACATGGGAGAGATCCCGTTGGTGGAGTACCTGAACAACAAGCTGGCCATCGGCGATTATGAGCTGCAGATCCCTCTGATCGATGCATATAACGCCCTGATGTCAGACCGCGTCACGGATAAGGAGCAGTTCATCGACGCGATCCTCGCCATCTACGGGACCCTGCTCGCGGATGAAGACCTAAGAGAGGATGGTGACGGTGAAGGGCATAAGACGATGTTGAGACTGCTGAAACAGGATAAGACACTCGAGATACCGGATGGTGCGAAAGCTGAGTACCTGACCCGGACATTCGATGAGACCGGAGTAGAGATCCTAAAGAAAGCCATCGAGCAGGACATCCACAAGTTCAGCCACATCCCCTGCATGACCGATGAGTCATTCGGCGGGAATGTTTCCGGCGTGGCCATGGAGTTCAAGCTGCTGGGGATGGAGAACATCACGAAGATAAAGACCAGGTATTACAAGAAGGGGCTGAGAAAGCGCCTACGTATCTTTGCTAATTTCCTCTCCAATAAAGCCATATCGGTGGATGTATCCGGGATCACGCCCACGTTCACCCGGGCGATGCCGAAGAACCTCCTGGAGATCAGCCAGATCGTGGCGAACCTCTGGGGGAAGGTCGGGAAGAAGACACTCCTGTCCCAGATCCCGTTCGTCGAGGACCCGGACGAGGAACTGGAGACAGTCGAACGGGAAGCCCAGGAGGCAGCGAGACAGCAGCAGGAGATGTTCGGCCTCCAACAGAACACCCCGCCGCCTGATGAGGGAGACGATGACGCGGAGCTGAAGAAGGAGGAGGATGAGTAGTCCGGGCTACTGGGAGCGCAGGCAGGCCCAGGATATGTATGAGTACATGGAGGACGCGGACAAGACGGCAGATCAGATTTCCGTCCTGTACGCAAGGGCCTCTCAGTACCTGGATGAGGGCCTTGATAGGATCTTCGACCGGTACAGGAGGAAACATCATCTGAGCGAGACTGAGGCCCTGCGCCTGCTGGGCACCATGCAGGATGAGGCTTCCCTGGATGAGCTGAAGCTGAGACTGGCCGCGGGGAGCGAGGATGAGAGAGTGTTACTCGCCATGCTGGAAGCGCCGGCATATGCGGCGCGGCTGGAGAGGCTCGTGCAGCTGCAGGAGCAGGTCGACCGGATCATGGCCGGGATATATGACCAGGAGAGACGGATTAGCACAGCCCATTACATCGAGCTGGCCCAGAAGTCCTACTATCATACTGTCTTCGATGTCCAGCAGAGGGTGAACGCGGCATTCAGCTTCAGTGCCGTGAGTGCCGAGACGATCGATCAGGCGCTGCGCTCACGTTGGTCGGGTAAGGACTATTCTGAGAGGATCTGGGGAAATACCCAGGTCGTAGCGGACCGGGTGAAGGGAGAACTGATGGTCAACCTGCTGACGGGCCGGACGAACCGGGAAGCGGCGGAGATCATCAATGCTGAGTTCGCCCGCGGGGCCAGCAATGCCAGGCGCCTGGTCTGGACAGAGAGCGCCCAGATGGCGAAGGAGCTCAACTTCAAGGCATACGAGGAGATGGGCGTCGAGGAGTACCGTTATCTCGCCACGCTGGACCTGAAGACCTGCGAAGGGTGCTGCCGGCCCCTGGACAGGAAAGTCTTCCCCGTTAAGGACCGGCAGGACGGTGTGAACTGCCCGCCCATGCATCCGTGGTGCCGGTGTACGACAGTGAGCGTGATCCCTGATGAGCTGGCTAGAGACCTGAAACGCCGGGCGCGCGACCCCATCACCGGGAAGGATATGCTGGTGCCCATGACCATGACCTATCAGGAATGGTACGACAAGTATGTGAAGGGTAACCCGGACGCAGAGTACAAGGAGAAGAAGACCAAGGCCCGGTCTGCGGACATAGCCCAGTACGAGAGTTATAAAAAAGTGCTGGGACGGGAAAATGTCCCCAAGACGCTGGACGGCTTCCAGGATATGAAGTATACTGAACCTGAGAAGTGGCGGCTCGTAAAGCTGGATCATCAGCGCCGTAAAAAGCTACTGGATCACCCGGAGTCAGGACTGCCTGGTGCTGAAGATGTCATCCTGCCGGAAGCGAAATTTACAAGATATCTTTTGGGCGGGACTAATGAAGAGGGGCTGGCGAAAGGAAGAGCGTTTACGAGCCGCCTGGGCTATGACATAAATAACTGGGAGGAACTGCAGAAAGAACTGAGTCTGGGGGCGTCTAAATATCCTGTGCGGGTAAAGAACAAAGATGGATTCGGTACCAGATATGAACAGAAGATGGTGCTGTACGGAAAGAAAGGGATGCCGGCAAACGTTGTCGTTGGGTGGATACAGAAGCCAGACGGATCCGTGAGTATGACGAGTGCATATATAAAAGAGGTGAGATGACATGGTCGTAAAACAATATGATACGGTCTTGCTAAGAGATGGCAGAGTGGCAGCAGTTGTGGAGGCGTTTGACAACCAAGCATTTATTGTAGACGTGGGGAGTTCGCCAGAGGATTGGGAGACGATCGACGTAACGATCGATGATATCGAGAGGGTCATACCCGAAAGAGATAGCGGAGATGTATAAACTATTCTATGCCTGCCTGACGATCACCTGGATCATGGATATCCTGGACTTCCCCTTCATGGCGTTCATGGATAAGGATATCCCCATGAACTTCCTAGGATGGCTGCTATTGTGGCTGTTCATACCGGGGACGTCCACGGTCGTCAGGCACAAAAAGGAAATCGAGGGCGATGAAGATAAGAGTGAGAGAGCGGTTCGTGGACAGGATCACGCGAGAGATACGTGAAGCCGGGAGAGTCTATGACTATACAAAAGGACGCGCGGAGGAAATCATCCGGGCCGGGTATGCAGAACCCGCTGATGACCTGGATACCAAGGGAACAAGATAGAGGCGATGATGGGACCTTTTGCAGGGTCTTATTTTTATGCTCTGAGGAGAGGGTAAACTAACGGGATAGTCAGACATCATCACGAAAGGAGCAGTATGAGACGTAAAGATATACAACATCTGGTCATGATGGACCTGCAGCTATTTGCAGAAGGCGGCGACGGAGGTGACGGCGGAGACGACCCAGGAGGCGCAGAGGGAGGAGACAACGGAGGAGATACTCAAGGCGGCGACGGAGGCAAGGACGATGAGCCGCAGTCCTTCGACAGTTTCTTGAAGGAGGGAAAGAACCAGGAAGAGTTCGACCGCAGGATCCAGGAGGCCGTCAACAGTGCCGTGACAGCAGCACAGGAAAAATGGAAGATCCTGGCGGATGACAGGGTGTCCGAAGCTGAGAAGCTGGCCAAGATGTCGGACAGCGAGAAGGCCCAGTACCTGCAGCAGAAACGGGAAGAGGAGCTGTCAGCCAGGGAAGCCGCTGTGACCAGGAAGGAGCTCATGGCGGACGCAAAGAACACCCTGGCGGAGAAGAAGCTCCCTGTGGGCCTGGCCGAGGTACTCGATCTTACGGATAAGGACACGTGCGATAAGTCCATCGCGGCGGTAGAGAAGGCATTCCAGGAAGCCGTGAAGACTGCGGTGAACGAACGTCTGAAGGGCGGCAGGCCACCAGGGAAGCCGGGGGATGACGATCAGACACTGCAGGCGCAGGTGGAAGCCGCGATGGGCCTGAGATAGAGAAAGGAAGGTGGGGCAGATGCCTATCAACACGTTAGCGACAGCAACGCAATTCCAGGATACGCTGGACAGGATCGCGGTCCAGGACGCAGTGACCGGCTGGATGGACGCCAATGCCGGGCAGGTGATCTACAGGGGCGGCAAGGAAGTGAAGATCCCGAAACTGTCCGTACAGGGCATGGGGGATTACGACCGGGACGATGGATACCAACAGGGCAGCGTGACCATGGAGTATGAGACCCGGACCATGACGCAGGACCGTGGGCGTAAATTCCAGCTGGACCCGATCGATATCGACGAGACGAACTTCGTAGCGACGGCAGGCGCGGTGATGAGTGAGTTCCAGCGTGTGCATGTGATCCCGGAGATCGACGCATACCGGTTGTCGAAGGTCGCGACAGAGACGATCGCGGCGAAGAAGGCAGGGATGGTCACGTACGGATACACACCAGGCGCGACAGGGACCTCTGCCCTACGGGAGTTCAAGGAAGGGATCAAGGCCATCCGGGAGATCGGATACAACGGCCCGCTGGTGATCCATGCCACGCCGGACATGATCATGGAGTACGAGCTCGAGATCGCCGGGAAGATCACAGCGGCCACCTTCTCCCAGGGAGGCATCAACACGCAGGTGCCGTCCATCGACGGGGTGCCGATTATCTCCACCCCCGCGAACCGGATGTATACCGCTATCACCATCTACGACGGCTCCACAAAGGGACAGGAGCAGGGCGGCTATGTGAAAGGCTCCACGGCCCTGGACATCAACTTCATGATCCTGCTGAGGACGACGCCGATCGCCCTGACCAAACAGGATATCATGCGGATCTTCGACCCGACGGTCAACCAGAAGCTGAACGCCTGGCAGATGGATTACCGGCGTTTCCACGATATCTGGGTGCTGGACAACAAGCTGGACTCCATCTATATCAGCATCAAGGATGCGGAGCCGTCAGCGTGATACGGAAGGGAGGGACGGTGACATATGAGATTGAAGAAGGGGAACGTAGAGAGAATCGCAGAGTCAGGGCCGCTGGTACAGCGGCTCTTATCGGATGGGTATGAGAGGATCGACAGCCCGGAGGCGCCGGGAGGGCAGGAGACAGGGACGGGTCCTGACAGACCACTGACGGAGATGACGGTCGACCAGCTGAGGGCCTTGGCGAGAGAGAAGGGTATCGGCGGCTATTCCAGCCTGGCCAAGCAGGACCTCCTGGAGCTCTTAGAGGAGGTGGTCTGAGATGTATGATCAGACGGAGATCGACAAGCTGGAGCTGCTGACAGGGGAAAGGGATGGAGCGCTGCTGTCCCTCCTGCTGGAAGATGCAGAGGCCTTCGTGTTGGCATACACTAACAGGACACATCTGGTGGAGGGGTTGAAGAAGCCGGTCCGTGACCTGGCCGTCATAGCCCTGAACCGGATGGGGACAGAAGGGGAGACGGGGCGCAGCGAAGCGGGTGAGAGCTATTCATTCGATGACGCCCCGAAGCAGATCTACGACATTATGAACCGGTTCCGGTTAGCGAGGGTGGGCGGACATGCGCATGAAAAGGAGTAGGATCAAGGGATACTACTGCCGGAAGGCAGTCACTGTGAGAGATAGGGAGGGCGGTACTAGCTTAGAGTACCAGCCCTCCGTCCCGTTCTCAGGGGAAGTATGGCCCGCAGGCGGGAAGATACAGGCGGGACAGTACGGAGACCGCCTGGGCTACATCTGCAACGTGAGGATCCAGGGCGAGTATGAGGTGACACAGGACGAGAGGGGACGGCTGCACTACGTCTTCCCGGAGACTGGTCTGGATATCACGGAAAGGGACGGGCTCTGCCTGTATGTACCGGGGGATGCGCCGCCGGACTACCGGATCATATCCATCCGTCCGTATACCCCACTCAGGCTGGAAGCAGAAAAGCTGGCTGCGCCATCCGGCATGAAGACAGGGGGTGGTCCCATGGGGTGAAAGGTGGGGATGACCTCATCAAAAAACTGGATGCGTTAGGAGGCAGCGCGTTCGAGGACGACCTGGTGACGACCGTGAATGACTGTATCGGTCTGGTGCAGGCCACGGCAAAGGATCTCTGTCCGGCGCATCGCGGGGAACTGGAGAACAGCATCCACACGATGACCGGACGGGAAGACAGTGGTGTGGTCATCGCGTCATGTTACACAAATAAAGAATACGCCCCGTATGTAGAGTTCGGGACAGGGCCGGTGGGACAGGCAGACCACGCGGACATCGCGCCTGATATCCCTGTCACTTACAGTCAGAAAGGCTGGATGATCCCAGGAAAAGCCATGACCCGGTATGAGGCAGAGGAGTACGGCCTGGGAGTAGTCGAAGATAAGGACGGCGAGCCCATCGGTTATCTGACGAACGGTCAGCCGGCACGGCCGTATATGTACCCGGCGCTGAGGGATAATGCGGATGAGATTGTCAAGCGCCTGGGGGAGACAGTGAGGCTCAGTCTTGAGTGGATAAGGGAGGAGCGATGAAAAATATCAAGGATAAGATCTATGATGCGTTGAGCGCGGTGATCGAACATGTGACGGACACATATCCGGCTGCTTGGGCGGATCTTCCGGCCGTCCAGCTGACGGAGGAGAACAACTCTGTCTATGAGCAGACCAATACCTGTATAGAAGAAAAGGCGCGGGTGCGCTACCGGATAGACATCTGGCATAACAGGTCCACGTCGGAGACAGCCCTGGTCGTAGACGAGGTGATCTCGGCGTTGGGCCTGGTGCGTACTGCGTGCATGGATGCACCGGAACCGGGGCAGCTGAAACACAAGGTCATGCGGTATGAGGGCATCATCTGCATGGACAGCGATGAGGTCTATTGGTCGTGAGGAAAGGAAGGTGAGAGGATATGTTAGCGAACGGAGCGACATTGGAGTACAAGGAAAAAGGGGCCGCGGGGGACTTTAAGGACCTCCCGGGGCTGAAAGAGATACCGGATATCGGGGTAGAACCGGAGAAGGTGGACAATACCGTCCTGACGGATCCGCATAAGAAATACGAACCCGGGATCGGGGATCTGCCTGATATGGTGTACAAGTTCAAGTATGACAATACGCAGGCCGACTCCCCGTACCGGGTCATGCGTAAGGCACAGGAAGCGGGGAAGACACTGTCTTTCAAGGAGACCCTCAAAGACGGCACGACCACGGAATTTGACGCAGAGGTCAGCGTGAAACGCACCGGCGGCGGGGTCAACGGCGCGATCGACTTTGAACTGACAGTATTCGTACAGAGTGACATGGTCATCACAGACCCAGTGTAAGGAGGTGAAGGATGGAGAAGATAGAGATGTTCGAGCCAGGATTGGATGATGGACTGGAGGAGACGGGAGGACTGGGGGAGGCACCCGCGGCGGAGAAGCCGAAGAGGAGGTGCTTCCATACCTGGACAGTGGCCGGGAAGGAGCACAAGCTGAAGCTGACCACGCGCATGATCGAGGCCCTGGAGAGGAAGTACAGGAGCAATATCCTGAACCTGATCACGGCTGACGGACTACCGCCCCTCTCGATGATGCTGACGGTGATCCAGGCTGCGGCGTCCCCGTGGGAGCACGGCATGAGCTATGAGAAAGTGCAGGCGACCTATGACCGGTGGTGCAGTGAGGGCGGGAACCAGATGGATCTGTTGTCCCAGGTGATCATGCCGACGATGGTCGTATCTGGTTTTTTTACCGAGCGACAGGGGGATTCCATCACGGCGGGATTGGAGGATGCGGAGGACCTCCTGTAGATGGGGGACGGATCTCCGATATCATCGACGCCATGTACCCCTCCGCGCTGGAGGCGGGGATCCCCGTGGAAGTCTTCTGGGGTCTGTCCGTCTTGGAAGTGCAGGACCTGTTAAAGGCCCATGCGCAAAAACGGGAAGAGGACCTCAAGACTTCCGTATGGATGCAGTTCCTGCAGGCAGAGCTCGTATTGCGTTTCCTGACCCGGGAAAAGAGCGACCCAGTCCCGATGCCGTGGGATTACTATCCAGAGCTCTTCAGAGAAGACAGGGACGCCTATGAAAGAGACGCGGCGGTAAAGGAGTTAGAGGATTTCAAGGAGCGCCGACGCCAGTATGCGGACGCACTGAACAGACGACTACGGGGTGTATAGCCCTGGCTGGATAGGAGACGTAGGTATGGGAAGAGAACTGGAGACCCTGCGGGTGGATATAGAGGCGGACCCGCGGAAGCTGAAACAGGGCGCAGGAGAGGCCAAGACGTCGGTGAAGGACATGATGGCCTCCATCACCCGGGACATCGCGAAGATAAAAGAGGCAGTGGTCTCCATCAGCCAGAGCATCGAGAAGCTGAAGTTCCCCGCACGGGATATCGGTGCAGGTAAGATCGTCGGGCAGATGGACAGGGTGAAGACCGAAGCCAGGGAGACGGCTGGACAACTGAGCTCCATGCCTGCGGTGGATCTTACGATCACGAGAGCGGGGGAGACGGCCCAGACGCTGGATGAGTTCAAGAGCAGCCTGAGAGAGATGAGAGAGCTCATTGATGAAGGGTATCGGGGCGGGATCCTGGAGAACCTACAGACGGAGCTGGAAGAAGTAAAGGAACGGTTCCCAGGAGCTACGCAAGTGATCCGCGAGTATGAGGACGCGATCAAAAAAGCTAAGGAACCGACAGGGACGAAGGGCACGCGCCGGGACGTTGCCCCCGCTGCAGAGCGGGAGGCCGATCCTGGTGGGATCATGGCAACGCTCGATAAGATAAGAGCCGCGACCAAAAAAGCAGTGGTGGACTTAAAGAACGGGGAACTTAGCCGTGCGATGGCCGACAACGTGAAGAGGTACATAAGGGAGGCCCAGGTCGCGGCGGGCGTAAGGGTCTATACGGAAGATTACAAACGGATCTGTGCAGACGTTGACCGTGCGGAAAGCTCCCTGGAACGGCTGACCCAGAAACAGCGGGACATGCAGGCGTCCGGTGTCAGTACAGAGAGTAAGGAATGGCAGAAGGTGGCCGCGCAGATTGCCGCCGCGGAGAGACAGCTGGATATATACAGGGGCAAGAGGAACGTCATGGAATTCAGGGGCCAGGACACGCAGCCTTCCGGCGGGCTCGCCGACCAGAGCTGGGGAAGGGGCACAGAGGCGGTGATGAGCGCGGCGATGTCAGCGGTCCCCGGGAAGGTCAGGGAGATCACCAGCGCCGTGTCCC
>CAJTYN010000094.1 GCA_910584115.1 uncultured Lachnospiraceae bacterium | reverse complement strand
ATTTCCCCCGGACCCCTTAAAACGCTCATCTATAGATCCACGATGATCTGGCGGGACCTTAGACATTCTAAAGGGTATCGTGGAAGCTCCCGTATGTGAAGGCTTCTTCCAGCGCCTGCCGGATCCCCGCATGCTGCTCACGCTCCAGGTACGGATCGGCGGCGAGCATCTCCCCGGCCGCCTGGGATGCCTGGCGCAGGATGCCGCTATCTCTGTAGATATCCCCGATGCGAAGATCCATCATCCCGCTCTGACGCAGTCCGAAGAGATCCCCGGGGCCGCGCAGCTTTAAGTCTTCCGCCGCGATATAGAAGCCGTCGTTGGACTGGCTCAGGATCTCCAGTCTCTTCTTGACCTCTTCTTCCTGGTCACCCTGGACGAAGATACAGTAGGACTGATGCTCTCCACGGCCCACACGGCCCCTGAGCTGGTGGAGCTGGGCCAGGCCGAACCGCTCCGCGTTCTCCACCATCATCACCGTGGCATTGGGGACGTTGACCCCCACTTCGACGACTGTGGTGGAGACCAGGATATCCAGCTCATGCCGGGCAAATGCCTCCATGATGCTCGTCTTCTCTTTTGGCTTCATCTTCCCGTGCAGGGGACTGATCCGGATGTGGCCGGGCAGGACTTCCTGTAAACGTCGCGCGTAGTCTGATACATTTTCCCCTTCGATGCCCTCGCTCTCCTCGACCATGGGACAGATCACATAGACCTGCCGCCCCTGGGCGATCTGCTTTTCTATAAAACGGTAGGCCGTCGGGCGGTACTGGGTGCCCACCACGCAGTTTTTGATCGGAAGGCGTTTGGCGGGCAGCTCGTCGATCACGGAGATGTCCAGGTCGCTGTAGAGGATCATGGCCAGTGTACGCGGGATGGGCGTGGCGCTCATGACCAGCACATGGGGATCTCCGCCCCGCATGGATAAGGCTTCCCGCTGTCTGACGCCGAATCGATGCTGCTCGTCCGTGACCACCAGCCCCAGGCTGTGATAGACGACCCTTTCCTGGATCAGCGCATGGGTCCCGATGATCAGATGCGCCGTCCCCGACTGGATCTGGGCGCAGATCTCGCGCTTTTCTCTCGGCGTATTCGACCCAGTCAGGAGCACTGCCTGGATATCTTGGATCCCCTGTTCCTCAAAGAGCTGCAGGAGTCCTTCATAGTGCTGTGCCGCCAGCACCTCGGTGGGGACCATCAGGGCCGCTTGGTATCCGTTCCTGGCTGTCATGATCATGGCCAGATAGGCCAGTATGGTCTTGCCGCTGCCCACATCCCCCTGGATCAGTCGGGACATCAGCGTCCCTTTCTGCAGATCCGTCTCCAGCTCATGCCAGACCCTCATCTGGGCACCGGTCAGTGTGTAGGGAAGGCCCTCTATGATCTGTTCCGTGTCCCAGACCGGTCTCATGGGATAACGGTTCTCGGCCGTCTCTGTCCGCTCTCTCAGTCTGCGCACACTTAATATGAACAGCAGGAATTCGTCGAACGCCAGGCGTTTCCTGGCCTCCATGTACTGCTGTCCATCTTTTGGGAAATGGATGGCGGCTACGGCGGGAGCGCGCTCCATGAGCCGATATCTCTCCCGGAGTTCTTTCGGGAGAGGGTCCCCGGCGGGCGGATACTGCTCCAGCGCCTGCCGGACTGCCCTGACCACGGCCTGGTTCGTCAGACCTTTCGTCAGGCCGTAGATGGGCTGCATATTGTGCAGGAGCTTCCCGTATTCCTCCGGGCTGTAGATCTTGGGCTGTTCCATCTCCCAGCCTCTGCCCTTTCGTATGACCCGGCCCCTGAACACATACCAGCAGCCTCTTTTCAGCGTGCTGCGCAGATAGGGCTGCTTAAACCAGATGAGCGTGAGTTTCTGGTCCCCGCATCTCACGCTGGTGGTCACGACTGAGGTGTGCCGGGTGCCCTTTACCGATACGGGCATCTCGATACGGGCATGGACCGCCTGCTGTTCTTTTTCCCGCCATTTATCCATGCCCTGGGGTTCCCTGTAGATATCGTATGTCCGGGGATAGTAGGACAAGAGATCTTCGATGCTCTTTACATCCAGTCTATGGAAGAGCCGCTCTGTCTTCTCGCCGATCCCTTTTAATCCTCGTATGGATCCTCTCTCCATGACCTTTTGATCTTACTCCACAGAGAGGATATAATAGTAGATGGGCTGACCGCCGTCGTTCAGCTCCACGTCGCAGTCCGGGTATCTCTCTTCCACGGCCGCCAGCAGCTCTTCTGCCTTCTCTTCCTCTACTTGTTCCCCATAGTAGATGCTGATCAGCTCCGCGTCCTCATCGATCAATGCCTCTATGGAATCCAGGACCGCCTGCCCGATGTCCTGCCCTACGGCTAAGAGGCCGTCGTCGCCCAATCCGATGATGTCGTTCTGGTGGATCTCTCTGTGATCGATCTTCGTATCACGCACCGCGTAGGTGATCATGCCGGTCTTGACGTATCCCATCTGCTCCATCATGGACTGGGTGTTCTCTTCCACGCTCTTTTCCGGCACATGGTTGAGGATCGCTGTGATCCCCTGGGGGATGGTCGTCGTGGGGATGACCACGATCTGCTTGTCCTTGGTCAGCGCCTGGGCCTGGTTCGCCGCCAGGATGATGTTCTTATTATTTGGCAGGATGTAGATCGTCCTGGCCGGGACTTGATCGATGGCGTTGAGCATGTCTTCTGTGCTGGGATTCATGGTCTGCCCGCCCTCGATCAGATGATCGACGCCCAGTTCCTGGAAGATCTTCTTCATGCCCTCGCCCGCCGATACGCTGATAAAGCCCACTTCTTTTAATTCTTTGGCCTTTTCCGCTTCTTTAAAGAGCTTCTCTCTGTGTTCCTCCCGCATATTATCGATCTTCATGCGGGAGAGCTGGCCGAAGCTCAAGCCTTTCTGCAGCGCCAGCCCCGGATCGTTGGTATGCACATGGACTTTTACCAGCTCTTCATCCGCCACCACCACCAGGGAATCGCCGATGGATCCCAGATAGTCCTTAAAGCCCTGGATATGTTCCTCGCTCATAGGCGTTTCCAGGAGAACGATGAATTCTGTACAATAGCCGAAACGGATGTCCGCCTCCTCCTGGGACGGCTTGCCCGTTAAGATGGCGGAGACTGGTGTCTTAGGGATCTCCACTGTGTCGGCGACTTCTTTTCCCAGGAACGCGTCCAGGGCGCCGCGCAGCACTTCCACATACCCCTGGCCGCCGGAATCCACCACCCCGGCTTCTTTGAGCACCGGGAGCATATCCGGCGTCTTTGCCAATACCTCCTCGGCACACTGGAGGATATCCTCCAGGAAAGGCTGCAGATCTTCTGCTGTCTCGCACAGCTGGCTGGCTTTTGCCGCCGCTTCCTTGGCCACGGTGAGGATCGTCCCGTCTTTGGGCTTCATGACGGCTTTGTAGGCTGTCTCCACGCCTTTTTCCATAGCGGCCGCCAGGATCTGCGGGGTCAGGGCCTCCTCCTCGCCGATCACTTTCGTAAAACCGCGCAGGAGCTGGGATAAGATCACCCCGGAATTTCCCCTGGCGCCCCGCAGGGAACCGGACGAGATCGCTTTTGCCAGCGTTTCCATAGTGGGCTTCTCGATCTTACCCACTTCCGCCGCTGCGGACATGATGGTCATCGTCATATTTGTCCCCGTATCCCCGTCAGGCACCGGGAATACATTCAGTTCGTTGATCCACTCTTTCTTCGTCTCCAGATTCCTGGCTCCGGCAAGGAACATTTTCCCCAGCATCCGTGCATCTATCGTATTTATACTCACAACAAGATCCTCCTTTGATCAATCTATCACCCGGACGCCTTCCACCAATAAAGTCATCTTGGAGATCTCCAATCCAGTGAAGGCTTCTAATTTGTATTTCACACTGCTAAATAGATTATCCGCGATCGTGCGTATGCTCACACCGTACGCCACGATCACATGAAAGGTGAGACGGATTTTGTTATCTTCGATCTTCACGTTGATCCCGTGCTTTAAGCTGTCTTTCCTGAGCAGCTTCACCAGCCCGTCTTTCATACTGATGGCCGCCATCCCTACGATACCAAAACATTCCACGGCAACACTCCCCGCATACATCGCGAGCACATCCGGATCAATGACGATCTGCCCTAAGTCAGAATCTAAGCGTCCGCTCATACAGTTCTACCTCCATTTATATATACTTTCTTCTATTGTGATTATACCCCGTTTCACCCAAAAATGAAATATAAATTTATAGAACCTGGAAAAACCTCATTTCTGTATAAAAAAAGCATAAGACCTCAGCATGTCATGATCAAGGTCTTACACTTTTTTATCTGAGACGGAACTTGCTGATGAGCGCATCCAACATCTGCATGTAATATCCTGCAGCTTCCTCGGCTTTTCCCTCCTGCCGGTACACTGGCTGATAGCTTTTCAAAAGGCCATAAAACAGGTGGACCTGCATATCACTGAGCATCCGCACATCATCATACATAAAATAACCTACGACAGCCGCCCTGTGCATGATCATATATGTACGTTCTCTGATGTCGCTGTTAAAAAAGACGCTGGTGAACAATCCGTCCAATTGTTTCATCTCTGCCGGAAATATCTGATAATATTCGAAGATCGTATCTCCCAGACGTTCTTTATATTTTCCCCAGAACAGGAGTTCAAATACATCCACTGTCTGAAACGCGTACTCTGCAAAAACCTGCCACATCGTTGTGAGCATCTCCATTGGATCTGACTGCTCGTTGACGATCTCCTTGATATCGATGATATAATTTTCCAGGAATCTGACCGATGCGAATAAGATCAGATGATCCAGATCGTCAAAATTTCTGTAGATGACGGTACTGGCACAGCCGCATTCGTCCGCGATCGTCCTTATCTTCAAGTCTTTGGGGCTGGTCGTCTTCAATAATCCATAAGTCTTCAATATCAGTTCCCTCTTTTTATCCACCACAGCCCTCCTTTCCCGCATCTGACGATCGACATGCGTGTCGCCGATGATAACAACATTTTAATACAAAGACCGCAAAAAATCAACGCCCAAAACAACGGAGTATGCTCCAAGCAAGCTTCTCTTGGAAAATACTCCGCTGTCTATATCAGATGCTATCTCTGCCGATCCATATCATGTGATCAGATATCGCCCATATATTTCTTTAGCGCCGCGTCAACGTCCGCCGGGAGTGCCGGTTCTTCATAGAGATCCAGTATCTCTTTCCATCTCCTGTTCGCGACTCTCTCGATCGGCTCTCCGCCGTCTGCTGCCCATTGTGTAAAGCTCTTCCTGTCACTTAAGGTCGGCCTGTAGAATTCATCATGATAATGTTCTAATGTATGCTCTTCCATCAGGAATACACCTTTTGGTCCGACTTCTTCGATCACATCATAGGCCAGTGTCTCTTCGTTGACCTCTACGCCGCGGTCGATCCGTTTCCACATGCCGAGGACTTCATTATCGATGATCAGTTTTTCAAAAGAGACTGTATTATATGTCTCAAGGATACCGCCTCCGTGAAGGATAAAGTTCCCGCCTGCCATCTGTGCCATCGATATGGTGACGGAAGACTCATACGCCGCCTGGGAATCCATCATCTTCGAATCGGAGAGCGCACCGCTGATCCTGCAGGGGATCTTGTAATATTTACACAGCTGTCCGTTGATCAGGGAGATGAGCGCATCCTCCGAAGACCCGATCGCGAGACTGCCGCTGCTCATATCCGTACTGGTCCCGGATGCTGAATATACGACAGGTGTACCTGGGTTGACACATTGTGCAAGGACGATCCCGGATAAGACTTCCGCATTCTGGACCGACACCAGGCCCGCGATCGTTGCCGGCGCCGTTGTCCCCGCCATACATAGAGAATTGATCAGCTGCGGCTGCCCATATTCTGCATAGGCTATGATCGCCCCTAACTGTGCGCTGTCATAACTCAGCGGCGTGAGCGAACAAGGGATACCTGCCATGACTGGATTTTTCTTTATCTCCTCTTTTCCGCCGAATACGATCGCTGCCATCTCCAGACAATCCTTCGCATTTTTATATCCCAGCACACTTCCCATCAAGGGTTTGTCACTATACTTCAGTGTGTTGTACATCATTGTCGTAGGACGTTTTCTTACATCGATATCGTTGGTCTCACAAGAAAGGAAACTTTGGATATCAATGTTTTCGAGACAATGACATATCTTTACGATATTATTAAAATCCTCCAGCGTCCCTTCCCGGCGGCCTTTCTCCATATCCATCACAAAAGGCGAACCGGCCGGCCCCACATATGCAGTGGTATCCAGGGAGATATCAACGTTTTTCTCTGGATCGCGTCCATGTATCGTATAGGATGACGGCGCTGCCTCAATGGCTTTTTCAACTAATCTCCGGGGAAATCTCACTATCTCGCCATCGAGTACCGCTCCATGCTCTGCCAATATCCGGCGCGCATCCTCGTTCGTCATGACGACCCCGATGTTCTCCAGGATCCTCAATGTGTTTTCATGGATCATCTCGATCTTATCTTGTGTCAGAATCTGGTATCTGGTATTTTGCATTCTGCTCCTCCTTTGTCCTGATACTCCAATATAAATGG
This sequence comes from uncultured Lachnospiraceae bacterium, assembly GCA_910584115.1. Classification (GTDB taxonomy): domain Bacteria; phylum Bacillota; class Clostridia; order Lachnospirales; family Lachnospiraceae; genus MGBC164599. Next base: position 5,102 of record CAJTYN010000094.1, on the reverse strand, counting down.
GATCATAATGATTACAATAACGCAGTTTCTTTGATATCAATGATAATATCATTTATTAGTATCATTGTCAACACTTTTATTTCTATAATATGATTTCATTGATATCTTATATACTATTTTCATAAGATACCATTATTCCGAAATATATGGTTGCTTTTACATCGATCCATCGTTTATAGATGATATACTTTGAATAATCATATCAACTGTACGTTGTTTTTTACTATATATCGTATTTCTATATCTTCTCGGATCAGATATAGTTTCTATGATACCCTGTATCTTGTTCTTATCGATCATCATTGATACCTTTTTTCGGATCCAGCCTGTTACCATATGGTCTGACATACATTATAAGCCCTGAAAAAAATGCAGTCTGCCGATCACCATCTCCAGCAGGATCGGATTGACATAACTCTCCAACACCATCCCCACGGCCATGACCGCCGCCGTCCAGACACAGAAGATCCCATACCCTCTCCGTTCCGTCTGCGTCAGCCGCTGGCCCTTCCAGGCGCACAGAGAACTCTTGAAACTCCGGCGGTACAGCGCCAGAGAGGCTGGTACATAGGCCACATATTGGGGCAGGAAGAGCGCCCCTGCCAGAAACATCCCCTCCACGCCAAATTCCAGTAGGGACACGGTCAGGACAGCTCCCATGAGGAAACCCATCCAGACACTGGCCACCACGGAGACGATGAGCCCGAAGACCGACAAGCCGCACAGCATGCAGAGCAGACAGACCGCCCCACGCGTCTTTGATATATAGATGAGATATTCCGGATTCGCCGGCATCTCCCGACTGACCCTGGTCAACAGATACAGCCCCGGCAGACCGCTCTCTTCTAATTCTGTCTTCCAGAGCAGGTTCGGTAAGACCACACCTGATATGAATCCCAGCACGAATAAGATTTCCATCTGATTTTTCTTCAATGCAAGATCACCTCTTATCAGTTTATGGGGATCTTCGCAGATCTAGACCTAGTACTTCTGCACACAAAAAATGGTACAGGCTCTGTAGCTCTATCGTCTACAAAGCCTGTACCATTTATGATATAAGATATATGCAGCACATTATTTGGCATAATCCACTACACGACTTTCCCGTATAACATTGACTTTTATCTGCCCCGGATAATCCAATTCTGTTTCGATCTTCTTGGATATATCCCGAGCCAGCAGCACCATGTCTGCATCGCTGATATATTCTGGAAGTACCATCACACGAACCTCACGCCCCGCCTGGATGGCAAAAGATTTTTCCACACCTTTGAATCCATTGGTGATATCCTCTAACTGTTTTAACCTGTTGGTGTATGTCTCCAAAGTCTCGCGCCTTGCGCCCGGCCTCGCCGCCGAGATCGCGTCGGCTGCCTGTACGATACACGCGACCAATGACTCCGGTTCCACATCCCCGTGATGCGCCGCCACCGCGTTGATCACAGTGGGCGATTCTTTGTACTTTTTGCAAAGATCCACACCGATCTGGATATGAGATCCCTCGACTTCATGGTCGATGGATTTCCCGATGTCATGCAGCAGCCCGGCGCGTTTTGCCACGCGCACGTCCACACCGATCTCTCCGGCCAAGAGACCGGACAGCTGTGCCACTTCTATGGAATGTTTCAGAACGTTCTGCCCATAACTGGAACGGAACTTCATGCGCCCCAGAAGACGGATCAGCTCCGGATGGATGCCGTGTACGCCCACGTCCATGGCCGCCGCTTCTCCTTCCTCCCGGATGTTGTATTCCACTTCTTTCTGGGCCTTTTCCATCATCTCCTCGATCCTCGCCGGATGGATACGACCGTCCACGATCAATTTCTCAAGGGCGATCCTCGCCACTTCCCTGCGGATCGGATCGAACGCCGAGAGCACCACCGCTTCCGGAGTATCATCGATGATCAGGTCCACGCCTGTCAACGTCTCCAGTGTACGGATGTTGCGCCCTTCTCTGCCGATGATGCGCCCTTTCATCTCGTCATTGGGGAGCTGGACGACGGAGATCGTGGCTTCCGACACGTGATCCACCGCGCATTTTTGGATCGCGCCCACCACGTATTCCTTTGCCTTCTTGTCTGCATCTTCCCTCGCCTTGTTCTCCAATTCCTTGTAGAGCTTCGCGATGTCGAATTTCACATCATCTTCAACAGATCTCAACAGATATTCTTTTGCCTGTTCGGAGGTCAAGCCTGAGATCCTCTCCAGCTCTTGCACTCCTTGTTCGTGTAATCCTTCTACTTCGCTTTCCTTTTTTTGTATGTTTGCGATCCTCGCTGCACATTCTGCCTCACGCTTTTCTACAACTTCCGCTTTCTTGTCCACAGACTCTTCTTTCGATAAGACGCGTTTCTCATATTTCTGAAGCTCTGCCCTGCGTTCTTTCGTCTCTCTCTCTAATTCATTCTTCTTTTTCAGAGACTCTTCCTTCACTTCCAACAGAGATTCCCGCTTTTTCGTCTCGGCGGACTTCAGCGCCTCATCTATGATGCTTCTTGCCTTCTCTTCCGCCGTCCCGATGGTCTGGGCGTCTGCCTTTTCCTTATTGGCGATAGCGGTTTTATAAGCGATCGGAATTGCAATAAGCAGTGTGACTGCCACAGCGACAACTACAATAACAGCAACAATCGCACCTGTCACAGGAGCACCTCCTTATTAAGTTTTCATTGTACGCTCACAACATATTAATTTTAAACCGTTTTCCAATAAAAGTCAAGAAAAAGCGAAAACCCGTCTCTCATTACCTGAAACGGAAGGATCCTATGAGCCGTTTGAGCAGGCCGGCCTGAGCGGAGAGCTGCTCGCTGGCGGCGGCGCTCTCCTCGCTGGTCGCCGAGTTGGTCTGGACGACAGATGAGATCTGATCGATCCCGTCGTTCACCTGGATGATGGCGTTGGTCTGGTTTCCCACGGCTTCCACCACGGAGGTCATCATCGTGGTCACATTGCTGTTGACTTCACTGGTGCGCTCCAGCGAAGCGGTCACATTCTCCACCGCCCCCGCGCCTTCCCGGACGGCATCTAAGGAGCCGTCGATCAACTCTTTTGTGGCCTTGGCCGCCTCGTCGGAGCGGGTAGCCAGACTGCGCACTTCATCGGCCACCACGGCAAATCCCTTGCCCGCCTCACCGGCCCGGGCCGCTTCCACTGCGGCATTCAAGGCCAGGATGTTGGTCTGGAAAGCGATGTTCTCGATGGTATCGATGATCTTGCCGATCTTTTCAGAGGAGCTGGAGATCCGTTCCATGGCTACGTTCAGCTCCTTGACATGCCCGACGCTGATGTCTAACTGAGCGCCGGCCTGCTCGACGGACCGGCCCACATCTTCGGCTGCTGCCGCCGTCTTCTTGGCGTTTTCTGAGATGTCTGTCATGGTCGCCGCCAGCTCCTGTACAGCGCTGGCCTGTTCTGTGGCCCCCTGTGAGAGGGCCTGGGCTCCGCTGGAGACTTGGTCGGCCCCGGCTGAGACCTGATCGGCACTCTCCCCGATCTGCCCCAGTGTCTCGTTTAATTTTTTCTCGATCCCATCCAGGGATGCCTTGATCGACTCAAAATCCCCCACGTAGTCCTGTTTCACGCCACTGGTCAGATCGCCGGCCGCGATCGCGCCCAGCACATCCGAGATCTCGCCGATGTACGACCGCAGCCGGAAGATCGTGCCCTCGAAGGCCAGGCCCAGCTCACCGATCTCGTCCTCCGTGTGGGCGGCGACTTTGATCTCCTCGCCGGATCCCAGCCCTAGATCGCCCTGTTCCAGACGTCCGGCCACCTGCGTGATCTCACCTAACGGTCCGGATACTTTCTTCTTGAGATAACCCGACAGGATCATGATACAGATGACGACAGCGATCAGAGCCACCACGACAGCGATCCCCACCACCCAGACGACCCGCCGGATGGTGGGCGCTGAGGCGATCCCGGCGAAGATCAGGCCCGTCACCTCCCCGTCCTCATCGCGCGTGGGCACATAAGAACAGATATGGTCCGCGCCCAGGATCTTGGCTCTGCCCATGTACGACTCTCCCTGCTCAAGCACGATCCTGGACAGCTCTTCGGACAATCTCGTGCCCACAGCTCTCTCGCCGTTCTGATAGATCGTCGTAAAAGCGCGGGTATCCCCTTCGAAGATCGTAAATTCCATATTCATGTAACCTTTCAGAGCATCCAGTATCTCTGTCTCATCCTCATCCTCGGACATGCGGCTCATCTCATAGGCCAATATGTTCGCGCCGTCCACGCACTGGTTTTCCAGCGACTCCATGACCAGCGAATAGAACATAAATGCACATATCGCCACGACCGCAAAGATCGAAACGATCAGCATGATCGCTGTAAGGTTCCCGACCTTCCATCCGATCCGTTTGTTCTTCTGCCTTTTCTCCACTCTCATCCCCTCCATCTGTCATATCGTCATAGACATACAAGACTATTTCGCACATTATAACATATATACACCCGCTTTTCCAATAAAAGATCTCAAGACCGCGCATGTATGATGCCATATCATGTCCATGCTGCCATAAAGCTCTTGGCTTTACGAGCCGTGAGGATCAAAAAGGGGATGACGCCGGGTCTTGTCTTTCCCGGCGGCATCCCGCATCGTCTTATTTCTTAGAGATCGCGTCTTTCTTACATTTTTCGATACATGTACCGCATTTGACACATTTGCTGGTGTCGATCGTATGCGGTTTCTTCTTCTCGCCGCTGATGGCGTCTGCCGGACAGTTCTTCGCGCACAGACCGCAGCCGATACATTTCTCAGGATCGATCGCGTAGTCGAGCAGGGCTTTACATTTGCCTGCCGGACATTTTTTGTCCTGGATATGGGCGATGTATTCTTCGCGGAAATGTTTCAGCGTGGACAGGACCGGGTTGGGAGCCGTCTGGCCCAGGGCACACAGGGAGGTCTTCTTGATCAGGTTCGCCAGTTTTTCCAGCTTGTCCAGGTCTTCCATGGTGGCCTTGCCCTCTGTGATCTTCTCTAAGATCTCCAGCAGTCTCTTATTGCCCACACGGCAGGGGGTACATTTACCGCAGGACTCGTCGACCGTGAACTCCAGGAAGAATTTGGCGATGTCCACCATACAGTCGTCCTCGTCCAT
>CAJTYN010000093.1:2340-12136 GCA_910584115.1 uncultured Lachnospiraceae bacterium | reverse complement strand
TCCGCGGCCCGGATGGGGAGTTCCCTGGGGATCTTTTGGTTCGGGCAGCGAAAAGAGATGTCCTGCTGCCTGGCGGCTGCGTGGTAGTGGGAGATGATATAGTTTACGATCGCGTTCTCACTGCAGACATGCAGCGTTTCTTGGGAGAGCGCACAGGCAGAGATGGCGCAATGTCCGGACTGCGGGAACTGGTATGAGGAGGGAAATATATTCCGCAACCACATCTGCGAAGGAAGATGAAGCTGCGCGGAAAGAAAGCAAATGTAAAAACAACATTGAAAGCAGATCGCTGGAAAGCATTCGTGGTATCGTTGGTCTTACATATCTCCTTGACAATCATATCCGGAAATGTCATAATAGGGAGAATGATCATTAGATCTAAGATCTGAGGAAACTACTTTTTGAAATAAGGAGGATGTTATATGTCAACAAAAGCATACTATCCGATCAGCGAAATTGGGGCAGGGAAGACAGGTTTCAGCAAGACACGTTCGATCATCGAGGCGGCGTTCTATGGAAATAACGTGGTCAAGGTCAACACTTTAAAAGAAGCGTATGAACTGGCAAAGAACTCCCCAGGGACGATCGTAACGGATATGCCTGTATACCGGGGCGAAGAGTTCGGACTTGAAGCTGATGCGAAAGTACTCCTGTTCAATGACGGTGCGATCACAGGGCGTTATGCAGCCGCACGCCGTATTGCCGGTGAACCGGGCGTGGACTGTGAGGCGTTGGACAAAGTGGCCATGGACGCGGTCTATGAGGCGCGCTGGAAGACTTTATACCATGCGGAAGTCTATGTGGGCCTGGATCCGGAATTCATGGTAAAAGCCCATCTGCTCATCCCGGAAGGGGAAGAGAACATCATGTATTCCTGGATGCTGAATTTCCAGTATATGTCCGATGAATATGTGAAAATGTACAAAACGTCCAAACCGGTCGGAGACGGCAGAGAACCCGACATCTACATCTTCTCAGATCCCCAGTGGACACCGGTGGCGCATCCGGGCGTGAGCTTCGACTGCCTGAGCGACCCGCAGACACTCTGCTACTTCAACACAGACCAGAACTGCGCCTGCATCCTAGGCATGCGGTATTTCGGGGAGCATAAAAAAGGCACACTGACGATGGCCTGGGCTGTGGCGAACCGCAACGGCTACGCTGCCTGCCACGGCGGCCAGAAAGAATACACCCTCGCGGACGGCTCCAAATACGTGGCATCCGTATACGGCCTGTCCGGCTCCGGAAAATCAACGCTCACCCACGCCAAACACGGCGGCAAGTACGAGATCAAAGTGCTGCACGACGACGCGTTCATCATCAACACGGACACATGCGCATCCATCGCCCTGGAGCCCACGTATTTTGACAAGACCCAGGATTATCCGGCCGGCTGCGCGGACAACAAGTTCCTGCTGACGGCTCAGAACTGTTCCGCCACCCTGGACGAGGACGGAAAAGTGCAGATCGTGACGGAAGATATCCGCAACGGGAACGGCCGCGCGATCAAGTCAAAATTATGGGCGCCCAACCGTGTGGATAAGATCGACGAGCCGGTCAACGCGATCTTCTGGATCATGAAGGATCCTACGATCCCGCCGATCGTGAAACTCAAAGGCGCGGCCCTGGCTTCCGTGATGGGCGCCACACTGGCGACGAAGCGCTCCTCCGCAGAGCGTCTGGCCGAGGGCGTCGATCCCAACAAACTGGTGGTGGTCCCCTACGCGAACCCGTTCCGCACATACCCGCTGGCGGACGATTACAGCAAGTTCAAGAAGCTGGTGGAAGAGAAGAACGTGGACTGCTTCATCATCAATACCGGTGACTTCATGGGCAAGAAAGTCCAGCCGAAAGACACACTGGGGATCCTGGAAGCGATCGTGGAGAAGAAGGCGGAATTCAAACAGTGGGGACCGTTCTCAGACATCGAGATCCTGGAATGGGAAGGATTTGTCCCGGACATGCAGGATGCGTCCTATGTGGAGCAGCTGAAAGCACGCATGAACGACCGTGTAAATGAGATCAAAGAATTTGAGACAGCAAAAGGCGGCTATGACCGTCTGCCTGAAGACGCTCTGGCGGCGATCCAGAAAGTGGTTGACGAATTAGCATAGATATAGCGTAAATGATGATATACGAGGGAAGGGGCATGGGCCGTTTGATACGGTGATGCCCCCTCTTTTGAACAGCCGACAGACAGATCTTAAAGAAAGGAGGGGGATGTATGCTGCGGACTCTGGCATTGCAGATCAAAGGCTTCAAGAGAGACGCCATCCTCACACCCATCTGCATGATCCTGGAGGTGGTCTTTGAGACGATGATCCCGTTTCTGATGGCCTCGATCATCGACCATGGGGTGGAGACGGGAGACATCCGCCATATCTACAGAGTAGGCGCAGGCATGGTGGTCCTGGCGGCCTGCGGCCTTTTGGCCGGGATCTTAGGGGGCCGTTTTGCGGCGCGGGCCTCGGCGGGCTACGCCCGGAATCTGAGGGAAGCCATGTTTGTGAACATCCAGTCATTTTCCTTTTCAAATATCGACAAATACAGCACGGCCGGACTGGTGACCCGGCTGACGACGGACGTGACGAACATCCAGAATGCGTTCCAGATGCTCCTGCGCATGTGTTTCCGCGCGCCGTTTTCCATGATCTGCGCCATGGCGATGGCCTTCGCGATCAATGCCCGGCTGGCGTCCATCTATCTGGGAGCTGTGGTATTCTTAGGGATCCTGTTGTTTCTGATCGTGAATTCTGCCATGAAGTATTTCCAGAGGGCTTTTCCAAAATACGATGATATGAACGCTTCCGTGCAGGAAAACGTATCCGCGATCCGCGTGGTGAAAGCGTACGTGCGGGAGGAGCATGAAACAGAGCGCTTCAAGCGGACCAGCCAGAACATCTACGATATCTTCATGAAGGCGGAGTACAAAGTGATCTGGAATATGCCGCTCCTCCAGGTGACTGTGTACACCTGTATCATGCTGATCAGCTGGATCGGGGCAAAGATGATCGTCAGCCACACGCTGACCACCGGGGAACTGATGAGCCTGCTCACCTACTGTATGAACATCCTGATGAACCTGATGATGCTGTCCATGGTCTTCGTCATGCTGACCATGAGCGTGGCCAGCGCCCGCAGGATCGTGGAAGTGCTGGAGGAGGAGAGCGACCTGCGCGATCCGGAGCAGCCCATCTTCCAGGTGGAAGACGGCAGCATCCTGTTCGAGGATGTGGATTTCGCATATCAAAGATCCAGCGGGGAACCGGTCCTGAGAAAGATCAGCCTGGAGATCCGCGCCGGGGAGACGATCGGCGTGATCGGCGGCACGGGGAGCGCCAAGACCAGCCTGGTCAATCTGATCAGCCGACTCTATGATGTGACGGCGGGGCGTGTGCTGGTGGGCGGCCGGGATGTGCGGGAGTATGACCTGGAGACGCTGCGCAGCCAGGTGGCCGTGGTGCTGCAGAAAAATGTGCTCTTCTCCGGGACTATCCTGGAAAATCTCCGATGGGGCAAGGCGGACGCCACCGAGGAAGAATGCCGGCAGGCCTGCCGTCTGGCCTGTGCCGATGGATTCATCGGGAAGATGCCGGACGGCTACCATACATATATCGAGCAGGGCGGAACGAACGTATCCGGCGGGCAGAAGCAGCGCCTGTGCATTGCCCGGGCATTGTTGAGACAGCCGAAGATCTTGATCTTAGACGACAGCACCAGCGCCGTGGACACGGCCACGGACGGGAAGATCCGGCAGGCGTTCGCCCAGGAGATCCCCGGCACGACGAAGATCATCATCGCCCAGCGGATCTCCAGCGTGGAAGGGGCGGATCGGATCATCGTGATGGATGACGGCCGGGTGGACGGGTTCGGGACCCATGAGGAGCTGTTGCGGGAAAATGAGATCTACCGGGAGGTCTATGAGTCCCAGAAGAGCGGCGGCGGTGATTTTGATGAAAAGGCAGGTGAGAGCTGATGGCGGGACCGAAAAAAATGTCGGCGAGCATCCGGCGAAAAGGCGCTCCCCAAGTAAAGGATCCCGGAAAGATCTTCCTGCGTCTGATGAGATACATCTGGCGGGATCACTGGAAGAGCTATCTGGCGGTGATGGCGCTGATCTTTACGAGCGTCCTGGCAAATGTGCAGGGGACTTTATTTATCCGGGATCTGATCGATGAATACATCGAACCTCTGCTCTTTGAGTCATATGCGTCGTCTCAGATGGATCCCCAACTGGACTTTACGCCGCTCTTGCTGGCGATCATCCGGGTGGGCGGCTTTTATGCGGCCGGCACGCTGGCTACATATGTGTACAACCGGATCTTGGTGGGCATCACGCAAGGGGTCCTGCGCGATCTTCGGGACGACCTGTTCACCCATATGGAGAGACTGCCCATCTCTTATTTTGACACTCATTCCCATGGGGATATCATGTCGGTGTACACCAACGACACGGACACGCTGCGCCAGATGATCAGCCAGAGCATGCCCCAGATCTTCAACAGCCTGATCACGATCGTGAGCGTCTTTATCAGCATGATCTTCCTGAGCGTTCATCTGACGGCTGTGACGCTGGTCATGGTGGCGCTGATGCTGTTCGTCACCAAGAGACTGGTCGGGGCCAGCGGGAGCTTTTTCGCCAGACAGCAGAAAGACCTGGGGGCGGTGAACGGTTTCATCGAGGAGATGATGAACGGCCAGAAGGTGGTCAAGGTGTTCTGTCATGAGAAGGAGAACATAGAGAGATTCCGCGAGATCAACGACCGGCTGTACCACAGCGCGGACATGGCCAACGCTTTTGCGAACATGCTGGGGCCTGTAAACGCCCAGATGGGGAACATCAGCTATGTCGTCTGTGCCATCGTCGGGGGTGTCCTGGCCTTAAATGGCGTGGGCGGTCTGACCCTGGGCGCTCTGGCCAGCTTCCTGACCTTCAACCGGAGCTTCAATATGCCCATCAACCAGGTGAGCCAGCAGTTCAACGCCATCATCATGGCTATGGCCGGGGCGCAGCGGATCTTCCAGCTGATGGACGAGGAGCCGGAAGCGGATGCGGGATACGTCATGCTGGTCAACGTAAAGGAAGAAGGCGGACAGCTCACGGAGACACGGGAGCGGACGGGCCGGTGGGCGTGGAAGCATACCCACCAGGCGGACGGTTCGGTAGACTATGTGGAAGTAAAAGGGTCGGTGGTCTTTGACGATGTGGACTTCGGGTATGACGAACAGAAGATCGTCCTCCACAATGTGAAACTTTTTGCAAGACCCGGACAAAAGATCGCTTTTGTCGGATCCACCGGAGCCGGGAAGACCACGATCACCAATCTGATCAACCGTTTCTACGACATCCAGGACGGCAAGATCCGCTACGACGGGATCAACGTAAATAAGATCAAAAAAGGCGACCTGCGCCGCTCTCTGGGGATGGTGCTGCAGGATACCCATCTCTTTACGGGGACGGTCCTGGATAATATCCGCTACGGCAAGCTGGACGCCACCCAGGAAGAAGTGGAGGCGGCGGCCAAGCTGGCCAATGCGGACGGATTTATCCGAAGGCTCCCGGACGGGTATCAGACACTCCTGACCGGCGACGGCGCGAACTTAAGCCAGGGACAGAGGCAGCTTCTGGCCATCGCCCGGGCGGCCATCGCGGATCCTCCGGTCCTGATCTTAGATGAGGCCACCAGCTCCATCGACACGCGCACCGAGCGGATCGTGCAGGAAGGGATGGACCGGCTGATGCAGGGGCGGACCACGTTCGTCATCGCCCACCGGCTCTCCACGGTCAAGAACGCCGACTGCATCATGGTCCTGGAGCAGGGACGGATCATCGAACGCGGCACCCATGAAGAACTCCTCGGGAAAAAAGGCAGATATTACCAGCTCTACACGGGCAATGCCCTGTCTGCCCAGGGCTGATGTATGTGTTTTCACTAAAATTACCGGATTTTTTGTCAGATTTTTGTTGAAGAATAGAAGAGAATCATTTATAATAAAATATATCAACAGATAAAAAATATCTATAAAAGACAAACATCCAGGGAGGATAACGATGAAAAAATTAGTAGTAGCAAAAAAAGATCAGTGTATGGCTTGTCTCCAGTGTCAGATCGCCTGTGCGACCGCTTATTATAAGAAAGAGGATATTACTCTCGCGCGTCTGCAGATCGCGGCAAAGAAAGATGGGTCACCGAAGGTCCTGGCATGTCCGCAGTGCGGCAAATGTGCGGAAGCCTGTGAATCCGGTGCGATCACACAGAACGCAAAAGGCGTTTACACGATCGATAAGAAGAAATGTACAGGATGCGGCAAATGTGTGGAAGCCTGTCCGTTCGGTCTGGCAGTAAAACCAGAAGACAGCGAAGTGGCTGGAAAATGTATCGCCTGCGGTATCTGCGTGAAAGCATGTCCGATGGAAGTCCTGGAGATCCGCGAAGAAGATTAAGAAATACATATTGCCCCGGAGTGCCGTCAGACGATGTCCTCCGGGGCTTTTTGGGCTACAGCATGAATCGGTCGATGACTTCGGCGATCCCGCTGTGGTCACAGTCGTTTTTGGTGATGTAGTCCGCGCATGCCTTGCACGCAGGCGTGGCGTTTGCCATGGCTACCCCGATCTGGGCGGTCTGCAGCATGGGGATGTCATTTTGTTCGTCGCCCGCGGCGATGGTGTCCGCAAGGGGGATATCCAGATAGCTGCAGAGCCTTTTTATGGCGGCGCCTTTGGACACGCCGAGGGGAACGTGCTCCAGGTACATGGCGTTGGAGTAGAAGACGGAGATCTTATCCTTGGCCCATCCTTGGATGGCCTGGGCGTAGGCGGAGAGTTTTTTGGGATCCTCGCCGATGACCAGGACTTTGGCCGGTTCCTCTTTCAGATCATCCGGCAGGGAAGGGACGATCTTGCAGGGCATCTCAGACCCGGCCAGATAGAGATCCAGAGCGGGGGAGGGATGGGGTGCCAGCAGGTGCGTATCTGAATAAGTCTGGCAGAACAGGTCATATTGCCGGGCTTTTTGAAATATGTATCTTACATAGGAAATGGGAAGGATCTCTTTGTAGATGACCTGTTCCCGGGAACAGTCGTAGAGGACGCCCCCGTTATAAGCGATGGCATAGCAGCCGGGCTGTGAGAGATCCAGTTCCCGTCCCAGTGCCTGGATCTGGGGGAGAACGCCCATGAGGGGACGCCCGCTGCATAAGACGACCCGGTGGCCCCGGCGGACGGCCTGGCGGATGGCGCGGCGGTTCTCGGGCGTGATCTCTTTTTGTCTGTTCAGCAATGTGTCGTCTAAGTCTGTAAATAAGATCTTTGATCGGTTTTCCATGATATGCTCCTTCTTTTTCTGATAAATGCTTGCAGTCCTCTGCCTTTCCATAGTATACTACAAGAAATAGGAGGATTCATGTCAAAATGATGAAAGCATGTATTTTTGACCTGGATGGGACGCTGGCGGATACGCTGGGATCCATCGCCCATGCGGTCAATCGGGGACTGGAATATTTTGGATATGGCATCCGTCCGGTAGAGGAGTATAGATATTATGCCGGGGACGGTCTGGATATGGCCTTAAAGAGGGCATTATACCGTGCCGGAGATACAAAGAGCCGCTGCCTGGCCGAAGGTGCGCCCCTGGTGCGCCGATGGCTGGCCCAGGAACCGCTGTATCACGTAAAGCCGTATCCGGGGATCCGGGAAGTCCTTGCCGGGATGAAAGAGCGTTCCATGGCGGTGGCCGTGCTGTCGAACAAACCCCACAGGGAGGCCGTCCAGGTAGTGGAGACGCTGTTCGGCAAGGGATATTTTGACAGGATACAGGGACAGGAGGAGGGACTTCCCCGCAAGCCGGACCCCACAGGCGCCCTCCAGATCGCCGGGGAACTGGATGTCGCGCCAGAGTCCTGCCTGTATGTGGGAGATACCGATACGGATATGCTGACGGGAAACCGCGCGGGCATGTATACGGTGGGCGTGGCCTGGGGATTCCGGGAAGTGGAAGAGTTGGAGGAGAGCGGCGCCAGGAGGATCATCCATGAGCCTGGGGAATTGCTCTCCCTGGAGATTTTGGGAGGATCATGAGCATGGAAGAGTATAGTGAAGAATGTCTGCTTACATTTCTGAAGAAACAAGATCAGTTGTTCGATGAGCCAGTGGCGGAGACGTTGCCGGAGGCGGAGGCTTTTCTGGAAGATTGCATGGCTGTGGTCACGGATTCGTTGGATGGTGTGCGGGGATATTTTGAAGAAAACGGTGTGGACGTGGAGGGGATGTCCGACGAGGAGCTGGAGGAAGCCAGTGAAGTCTTCCCCCTGCCGGACGGCAGATATCTGATCGTGGAAGGCTAGATATCAGGTATCAGATATCAGACAAAAGGTGTCAGTCTCCCGCCCCCGGGCAGTGCGAGCGTCTGTCCGTCCAGCCATTTATTGTCCGCATGCGCAGGGTCGTAGTATACGGTGTGGCCGTTGGATCGGATGTTGCTGCAGGACTCCTGGGTGTCGATCAGGGAGGACAGATAAGAATCGGCGGTCACATTCCAGGTGGAACGGTCGTCCAGCTCAAGGGAGACTTCTTTTCCGGTATGCGCGGTGTCGATGGCGCCGTTTAACTGGGAATCCTCGGATAGGACCAGGCGGACTGTGCTGATCTCATCGCAGGATACGCTGCCCCTCAAGACCTGATGGATGCCTGTCAGGGTGAGGTCCCCGCCGTTCTGACCGGGGACACCCCAGTCATTTGTCTCGTTCCCTGCGGCCTGTATCAGGATCTCCCCTGGAAAGGACAGGGCTGTATCTGTCAATGTGACTTCGGCGTCTGTATTGGTCACATAGAGCATGGGACCGCTGCTGGTGGTCGTAAGCCGTGAGTCAGTGGCCTGAAGGACGGCGGTGCCTTCCTGGGCATCGCCGGATGTGCTCTGGTAGAGCATGAGTCCGTTGGGGCCGGCGCCCTGCAGGTCACATCCTGTGAGTGCAACGGAATTTTTCCCCTCTACGACCAGAGTCTGGGATCTGTCGGCGGTGCCGGCGGCATTCTGGACAGAGATCTCCCCCGTGGAGTAGATACAGGGGCTGCCTTCTCCCGCAGTGGACAGGGCAGCTCCGTTTACGGTGACCGTCCCGCCGCCCCGGTCCGTGGCCAGCGCGGCACAGTGGGCCCCTTCTGTGGTGATGTCCACGCTGGAGGCTGCGATCGTCCCGCCGTAGGTGGCGTCCAATCCGCGCGCCGAATCTTTTTGTGTGTGGATCTTCACGTTGTCTATGGCGGCGGAAGATCCCTCCCCGGTGACGAAGACGGCGTTGGTGCCTTCTCCGGTGGAGGTGATCTGGACGTTGGTCAATTCCGCGGTGCCGGATCCGGTCACCGCCAGCGCTGCGTTGAGACCGTAGAAGTTGCTGCTGTCATCATCGGATGTGTCGCCGGATTTGGTCAGGGTGGCGCCGGCCATGTGCAGGCTGCCCTGATCCGTGATCAAGACTGTATTTTCATCATCGGATGAGGAAGAGAAAGCCTCGTCGGAGGATGAGATCTTCTCCCCGCTGATAGTCTCTGCACCGGACAGGTCCATCTCTCCTGGATCCGCGCCCGGGACACCGCCGCTGTCGGGAGCGGGCATGCCCTGCCGGATGATGATGGCGGAGGCAGTCGTCCGGTCGTCTCTTAAAGTCACCTGGAGCATGGATCTTTCGGTGATATCTTGGAGACTTCCTTCTCTGGCAGCGGCTCCGTCCTCGACGGTGTAGGTCGTCTCTTCCGTCACGACGATATCCCGCTCTTCACCGGCCGGCTGCCCTG
>CAJTYN010000093.1:0-2240 GCA_910584115.1 uncultured Lachnospiraceae bacterium | reverse complement strand
GTTTTCTGACGGAACAGGCGGGGCGTCTTTATCGCTGCTGTTTTCTGATGGGACAGGCGGGATGTTTTCATCGCTGCTGTTGCCGGATGGGTCAGGGCGGGCGTCCATACCGTTTCCGGACATGGAAGGCGGCGCGGGCGGGCGATCTTCTGTGCTGTTCCCGGATGGAGGACCGCCTTTATCGCCGACGGGGGCGTTTCCCAGAGTCAGGGTGATCGTGTCGTCATGGATATCTTTGACCTGGCCATAGACGATGTCATCGGCAGAAACGCTCTCTTCGGCAGGCGTATCGCCAGACGGGGCGTCGTTGGCGCAGCCTGCGGTCATGGCGCAGACAACGGCGATGCTGAGGAAGAGTGTGAGGATCCTTTTTTTCATAGGGCAGTCACTCCTTTCTTGGTGGTGTACCTGAGATGGTCGTTGGGACACACTCCAGACTATAGAGGATATATTTGTTAGATCTGTGGTCAAAATGTGAAAGATATGTGATCCTATCAATACAGCATACAGAGAAGAATGGCAAAAGGAGGCGTGCGCATGGAATTGGACAAGATACGGATCGGCGGTATCCCCGCCATCTTGTGGGGAAAGCCGAGCGGCAGGATGATCATCGCGGCACACGGCAGCCGTTCGTCAAAGATCGATGACTGCATATGGATCTTGGCGGAGGAGGCGACCCAGCGGGGCTATCAGGTCGTAAGTTTTGATCTGCCGCAGCACGGTGAGCGGGCCTGGGAGACGGAGCGGATCATGCCGGACAGATGCATCCGGGAATTGAAGACAGTCTTCAGATACGCGAAAGGATCCGCCCGTCAGATCTCGCTCTTTGGCTGCAGTATGGGCGCCTATTTCCAGCTACTCACATTTGCCGAGGAGGAGATCGCGCGTGCGTGGTTCCTCTCCCCGGTCACGGATATGGAGCGGATCATCCATAACCTGATGGGATACTGCGGCATCACAGAGGAAGAGTTTGAGGAGAGGATCGTGGTGGAAAATGACATCGAACCGCTCTATTTTCCCTATTATACGTATGTCCGCAGCCATCCGGTCACCAAATGGCCCCATGAGACATATATCCTGCGGGGTGAACACGATACCCTGTGCGAGTATCCTTATGTAAAAGATTTTGCGGAGCGTTTCGGGTGCAGTCTCACGGAACAAAAGGGCGGGGAACATTGGTTCCATACTGAGTCGGAATTGGCTTTTTTCAGATCCTGGATCCGGGAGAGACTTTAGAGCGTGTTGGAAAGGCGGTGGAAAATGAAGCGTTGCATTGCAGTTGCCGATATAGTCGCGTGAGAAAAAATCTTATGGAGGAGATCTAAATGACTATATCGGAAAAAAAGATATATCCCCGCAAGGGTGACCCTCAGACCGTTTATCTGGCGAATGTGATCACAGACCCGGCCATCACGGTCGGCGCGTACACGATGTACAATGATCTCGTGGACGACCCGAGGGATTTTCAGAAAAACAATGTGCTGTACCATTATCCGGTGAACCATGACAGGCTGATCATCGGGCGTTTCTGCTCGATCGCGTCCGGCGCGCGCTTCATCTTTACCAGCGCGAACCATACGCTGCGGTCTTTATCGACGTATCCGTTTCCCATCTTTTATGAAGAGTGGGGGCTTGACAGGGCGGATATCACGGATGCGTGGGATCATAAAGGCGATATCGTGATCGGGAACGATGTGTGGATCGGATATGAAGCCGTCATCCTGTCCGGCGTCACCATCGGCGACGGCGCGGTCATCGGCACGCGGGCAGTGGTGACAAAAGACGTGCCGCCGTACACGATCGTCGGCGGCGTCCCGGCTCGGGCGATACGGAAGCGATTTTCGGAAGATGTGATCGCGTCATTGCTCAAGATCAAATGGTGGGAATGGCCGGCTGAACGGATCCGGGAGAACATCCCTGCGATCCAGTCCGGACGTGTCAGCGACCTGGCGCGTATTTGAAATCCTATTCCAAATGTGGTATATTACTTTGAAAGCTCCGGACGGCGGCCATGTGGAAGGCGTGCTGGCACGCGCTGACACATGGACATTGGACGGACTAAGGTGTATGAGTGAGCAGGCTGATAAGCCGGATCACGAATACACCTGGCAGCTGTGGGAGTGCCGAAGGCACGGAGCAGCTGGCTTTCATTCATGGTGATGTCGCCGCCAGGCGACATGTCCGTTTACTTTAAAAGTCCGCCGCCGGATAGGCGGCATAAATTCAGGGATGCCCAATGC
>CAJTYN010000092.1 GCA_910584115.1 uncultured Lachnospiraceae bacterium | reverse complement strand
AGCAGCTGATTTGTAATCAGCAGGTTATCGGTTCGAGTCCGATCATCGGCTTAAAGCAACATAAATCTGGATGGATTCCCGAGTGGCCAAAGGGGGCAGACTGTAAATCTGTTGGCACCGCCTTCGAAGGTTCGAATCCTTCTCCATCCATTTGGTTTCTTTAGTCAGATTAATTGTATATCGCGGGGTGGAGCAGTCTGGAAGCTCGTCGGGCTCATAACCCGAAGGTCGCAGGTTCAAATCCTGCCCCCGCTATTTATGCCTGGTTAGCTCAGTTGGTAGAGCAGAGGACTGAAAATCCTCGTGTCTCTGGTTCGATTCCGGAACCAGGCATTTTTGGAGCATTAGCTCAGTTGGTAGAGCACTTGACTTTTAATCAAGTTGTCCGGGGTTCGAATCCCCGATGCTTCATGAACATACATAGATAGTTCTGGGAATTGACTCTCCCAGAGCTTTTTTATTGTTTTATAGAGTGTGTTTGAGAACATAAAATACCCTATGATCACCACAGATTTATAGATAATAGGATACCTGATCTTTAGAAAGCGTTTTAAGGGGTAGGGGGAGATCGCGATCCCCCGGCGCTTTTGGTACTTTTCTCGCAAAAAAGTACGTAAGATTTAATCTACTTACAGAACTCAGATGATTTTCAAACACGCTTTAGGATGCGGCTGCATTGACACGCAGAAGTTCTCAGTCACATTGTAAGCGAAAATGATTTTTATTGAACAGCAGGATCCCTTCATCCCTCATCTTACACAGTTCTTTGGACATAGCACTGCGGTCCACGGAGAGAAAATCCGCGAGCTGTTGACGGGTAAAGGGGATATCGAAAGAAGGACTGTTTGTTTTCACAGATTGCTCCGAGAGGTAGGATAAAAGTTTTTCACGGATCGTCCGCTGAGACATATGACTGAGTTTTTGTGCAAGGCTCCTGTTCTTCAAAGAGATGATCTTGAATAGGTTTTTGATCAATAAAGTGTGAAAACAGCAGGCTGAGGTACATACAGTGAACACATGCCTTATGTCAAAAAATACGATCGCGCAATCTGTAGTCGCCAAGGCGCTGTTCAACATCGGGTCGCTCTCCGGAATCGCATAGGCTTCGCCAAAGATCTCCCCGGGGAAGATCTTACTCAATATGCTCAGATTTCCCCAGTAGTCTTCCCGTTGGATGTGTACATACCCCTCTAATAGAAAAGCGACAGTTGATATATATTCTCCTGTATGAAAGATATATTGTCCCTTCTGAAAATGTTGAGGTTTTGCCGACAGACAGTCAAGTATATTCCAGATCTCATTTTCATCCATCCCATCGAAAAGGTCTGCGTTTTTTAAAAGATCGATATATTTCTCCATGATCTCCTCACTTTCGTTGTAAAAACAACAGATTTATTTTTTTTATATTACTATAATAGGGTCATAAAAACAAGGAGGGTCAGATAAATGGTCAAAAAAGTGATCCAGATTAACGAAGAGAAGTGTAATGGCTGTGGAGCGTGTGCAAAGGCTTGCCATGAGGGAGCCATCGGCATGGTGGATGGAAAAGCGAAACTCCTCCGCGAGGACTATTGTGATGGTTTGGGTGATTGCCTCCCGGTATGTCCTGAGGACGCGATCTCTTTTGTGGAAAAGGAGATCTGCGTTTCTGGAGCAACATCTGTCAGTGATGGCCATCTTCCACAGTGGCCAGTGCAGATCAAACTCATAGCCGCCGATGCTCCCTGTTTTGATGGCGCAGATCTGTTGATCGCTGCTGATTGTACAGCATATGTATACCGAGAGATCTACGACAGATTTATCGAAGGCAAGGCCACCCTGATCGGATGTCCGAAACTGGATCAGGTGGACTATGCGGAAAAACTCAAGGATATCTTATGTAAAAATAATGTAAAGAGTATCACGCTCGTACGTATGGAAGTTCCTTGCTGCGGGGGTCTGGAGAATGCTGTGCGGTCTGCCATAGAGGCGAGCGGAAAGGATATACCATGGCAGGTATCTGTCATATCAACAGATGGAAGACTCATGGCTAGATAGATACAAATGGAGAGATGCTGCCCGCCCACGCATATCTTCCTGGTGGGCGGATGTGACGGCAAACGCAGGGAGCGCAGCTATCATACAGAATTTGTAAAACAGGCGCCGGCAGATACAGTCATACTCACCCTGGCCTGCGGGAAATATCGCTTCAACGACCTGGAACTGGGTACGATCGGCGATCTGCCGCTGAACTTCCGGCTTCCCTTTCACCCAACGTGGCTGCATTCCTGGTGAAGGAATATGCGATCCATCCGATCAGTACGCCAAAAGCCAACCTAAAAGAGATCTTATCTGCTTAATATATTGATGCTGATGAAAAGTCTGTACTTTTTGTCAGCATCTCTTTTGTCTTCGATCATAAGTTGACAGAGTTCGTGAGAATGAATATAATTGTTACGAAATAAACCTGCATGCCGCCTATTCGGCGGCGGATCTTCAAAAGTAAAGTGATCGGAGAGAGATGACAGATGGATATGAACAGAGTATTAAAAGTGTCAAAAGAGCTTGCCGTGGCGGCCGGAAAAGAGATCCTAAAGATCTATGAGAAAGAAGAGATGTGGAAGGTGGAATATAAAGAAGGGCATATGCCGCTGACGCTTGCGGATAAAAAGGCCCATGAGATCATCGCGGAAGGGCTGCAGGCGGCATTTCCGGACTATGCGCTGCTTTCAGAAGAGGGAGAAGACGATCAGAAACGTTTGGACAACCCTTATTGTTTCATCGTGGATCCTCTGGACGGGACAAAAGAATTTATCAAAAAGAATGGCCAGTTTACCGTGAACATCGCTCTGTGCCACCAGGGCAGGCCGGTCATGGGCGTGATCTACGTGCCGGTGACCGGGGAGCTGTATCATGCGGGAAAAGATATGGGTGCATATCTTGAGGAAGATGGTAAAGTGCGAAAGCTCCACGTTTCAGACCGTGTGGACTCGCCCAGAGTCGTGATGAGCAGTTCCCATGGCTGCGAGGAGATGGAACGCCTGTTGGAAAGATATCACCTGACAGAGTTGGTGCGGGTGGGCAGTTCCATAAAAGGCTGTATGATCGCCAGGGGCGACGCGGAGATCTATTACAGGCATACGCCCACGATGGAATGGGATACGGCCGCGATGCAGTGTATCGCACAGGAAGCCGGCGCGATCTTCCGGCAGATGGATGACAGTGAGATGACCTACAACCGGAAAGACTGCGTGAACCGGAAAGGATTTTACATCATCAACCGCCAGGAAAATAAGCTGGTCTGATCAGAAAGGGAAAGATCTTTTATGGGAAAAGTAGTCTTAGCAGCCATAAATTCAAAATATATCCATTCTGATCTGGCCGTCTACAGTCTGCGGGCCTATGCAGAAAAAGCCGGGCAGTCTGTGGAGATACAGGAATATACGATCAACCAGCTTTTTGGGGATATCTTAAAAAATATTTATAAAAGTTGTCCGGATCTTTTATGTTTTTCATGTTATATCTGGAATAGATCCCTGGTGGACGGCCTGATCCGCGAGATCCGCAAACTCCTTCCCGAGACGTGGATCTGGGTGGGAGGCCCGGAGGTCACTTACTGCGCGAAGGAGTATCTGGAAAAAAATCCCGGAGCAGACGGCGTGATGAAAGGGGAAGGAGAGGCTGTTTTTCTGGAGTTGGCGGAACATTTTCAAAATGGGGGATCCATAGAAAGGACGACGGATATCCCCGGGCTTGCGGTGCGCACGGCGGAAGGAATCTGTGAGACGGCAGACCGGGAGCTTCTGGATATGGACAGCCTGCCCTTTCCGTATGGTGATCTGGAAGATCTTGCAGACCGGATCATCTATTATGAGAGCAGCCGGGGCTGTCCTTTTTCCTGCAGCTATTGCCTGTCGTCACTGGAGCGGAAACTGCGTTTCAGGAGCCTGGCACTGGTCAAAAAGGAACTGCAGTTTTTCATAGACAGGAGGGTCCCCCAGGTAAAATTTGTGGACCGGACGTTTAACTGTGACAGAGAGCGGGCGCTGGAGATATGGAGGTTCCTGGCGGCACAGGATCAGGGCGTGACGAATTTTCATTTTGAGATCGGGGCGGATCTTCTGGGAGAAGAGGAGATCGCCTGCATGCGCGGCATGCGTCCCGGACTGATCCAACTGGAGATCGGCGTCCAGTCCACCAACCCGGATACGATCAGCGAGATCCACAGGAAGATGGACCTGGTAAGATTGAGGGAAAATGTGGCCCAGATCCGGCAGGGCGGGAACATCCATCAGCATCTGGACCTGATCGCGGGGCTGCCCTGTGAGGGGTATGAGAGTTTTATCCGTTCTTTTGACCAGGTGTATCGGATGCGTCCCCAGCAGCTGCAGCTGGGTTTCCTGAAAGTCTTAAAAGGTTCCCGGATGGAGCGCAAGGCCCGGGAGTACGGATGTGTCTATATGGACAGGGAACCCTATGAAGTCCTGAAGACCAGATGGATCTCATACGACGAGATCCTCGCCCTGAAGAGGGTGGAGAGTATGGTGGAGATCTATCACAACAGCGGCCAGTTCTGCCACACATTAGAGCTTCTGGAAGGTCAGTTTTCCTCGCCTTTTGAGTTCTATCGGAGGTTGGGGGACTTTTATGAGGAGAAAGGTTATGACATGATCTCCCATTCCCGTCTGCGCAGGTACGACATCCTTCTGGAATTTATGACGGAGCGGACAGGTCCGCGGCAGGAGGCGCTCATCGAGGCCATGACCATCGATCTGTACAGCCGCGAGAGATTGAAGAGCCGGCCTTCCTGGATGCCAGATCAGGAACCCTGGAAAAAAGCCATCCGCGACTATATACGCAGGGAAGGCCTGCCGAAGACTGTCCATATAGAGATATCATCCGGAAAGGCGCTGCTCTTTGACTACAGGAGCAAAGATCCGCTTACAGATAATGTCCAGCCGATATATATTCAGGTCTGATCTTAAAATATCTGTATTTTCTCCCAATATACGACAAATTCTGTCTCTCATAGCTGTTACAATAGAGAGAGCAGAAATAAGTTACGTCAGCAAAAGGGAAATTACAACACATAAGAAAGGAAATGACTATTTGGAGCAGCTAATAGAGAAATTGATCGAAGCGGGAACAGAACAGTTTATGGATAAGAGCCGTACAGAATTGGAAGGGCAGGATACGGTCTATCTGAAAGATGTAAAGGATACGGAGTATCTGGAAGAGAGATACATGGAGCTGGATCTGTCGAATAAACAGAGGAGGATCATAGGGGATTACATTGCCTGTATACAGACTGCCAATAGCCGTTACGCAGAGATCTCATACGTTGCGGGCATCATGGATGCCGTCAGGTGTTTGTCATCCTGGGGAAACTTAAAGATCTAAATAAGGGGTAAGTACAGGATTTCGGATGTTGGCTGATCTTTTTCTGCAGGGCGATATATGGATACGGAACATGGTATCCATATATCGCCTTTTTTATAGGAGGGAGAGGGTGTTCGCGATGCCGCTCTGGATCGTGTGCCGAGGCTCCCAGCCCAGTCTTCTGAGTTTTGTGCCGTCTAGAAGGGCGCGTGTAGCTTTGGAATATCCTGCGCTCTCCGATGTGTCTGGTATCTCGTAAACGACTTTGGTGCCAGCGTGCTCCGCGATCAGAGAGGCCAGGTCTTTTAAGGTGATGTCCGAGGCGGGGTCTGCCACGTTGTAGGCTCCTCCCTTCTCACCGCACAGCAGGACCCACAGGATGGCGGATACGGCGTCGCCCGCATAGGTGTAGGAATAGTATTGTCTGCCTTCGCTCTTCAGGACGATATCCTCCTTGGCAGCGCCTTTTTTCAGGAACTGGGCCAGGGCCTTGGAGTCGGAGGAGAGCATGGTGGGTCCATAGACCCGGGACAGGCGCAGGATCACGGCGTCCATGGCTTTCTGGTGGATATAGGCCTGACAGAGGGCTTCTCCGGCCCGTTTGCTCTCCGGATAGCCGGCGCGCATGGTATTGCAGTCGATGTAACCGCAGTCTCTTTCACGAAAACGGAGCGCAGAGGTGTTGTTCTCGCCGTAGATTTCTACTGAGGAGAGGAAGACGAAACGTCTGCACCCCACAGATCCGGCCAGATCCAGCAGATGGTGGGTCCCGGTGATGTTAGTGAGTATGGTCCCGATGGGGTCGGAGGCATAGGCCACCGGGTGGGTGTTGCTGGCGCCGTGGATCACATAGTCTGCGTGAAGAGGGGGAAGGGCCAGCTCCTGGTTGATATCCCGGGAAAAATACTGGAAATCGTCTCTGTCAAAATAGGGCGCGAAGCGTGCGCGTGCGTTCTCTTCCCGGCGGCTGATGGCACAGATCCGGCAGTTTAAGCCGTGGAGCTGATTTTTGGCCATCAGCAGGTCTATGAGGTAGCTTCCGATCATCCCTGTGGCGCCGGAGATGAGGATGGAACTGTCCTGGAGTCTTTCCCAGGGGAGCGGCAGGGATGTCAGCGCGCGGATCTCCTCTCGGTATTGTTTCTTATCTAATAGATTCATGGGGGTTCATGGATCTCCTTTCGTCTATTTTAACCATTCTGAATTTTCGGACCGGAGGAATGCCTTGAACATCTCCAGGTCGTCTTTGGTGGTCAGCTTGATGTTCCGTTCGGATCCCGCAGCGAAATACAGGCGTTCGCCCAATTCTACCATCATGGTGTTGGTGTAGGAGGAACCATGGATGCCGATCCCTTTTTCGAAAGCCTGGTGGTAGGCATCGTCCAGTTTCTGAAATCTGTATGCCTGGGGTGTGGAGACACGCCGCAGGGATTCCCGTGGGATGTATTTTGTGGTGGAGATCTCGTCGTCCATCAGGAAGATCTGTTCGTTGTAGGGGAGCGCGGTCACGCCGTTGCCGTATTGTTCGCATTTGATGATCACATCGGACAGGACGGAGGCTTCGATCAGCGGACGGATGCCGTCGTGGATGATGATGGTGTCGTCGGGCGAACATTTGTCCTCCAGGAAGAACACTCCGTTCCGGATGGATTCCTGTCCGGAGTCCCCGCCGGAGACGACCCATCTTAGTTTTGTGATGTTGAACTGGCGGGCGTAGGCCCACAGGATGTCGTGCCAGCCGTCGATACAGACGGTCAGGATCGCGTCGATCTGAGGGTGGGCCTGGAAACTCTCCAGGGTGTAGATGATCACGGGTTTGTTGTATACGTTCAGGAACTGTTTGGGGATGTCCTGTCCCATGCGGTGACCGGATCCCCCGGCCAGGATCAATGCTATGTTCATCTCTTTTTCCTCTCTTTTTTGCCCAGCCGGATGTCTTCTATGGTGTCGGCCAGTTCATCGTCCAGATAGTTGAACAGATAGTTTTTGCCTTTTCTCCTCTTGCTCAGGTATTCGGTGCGGATCTGGATGCTGATCGCCTTGATCTCTTCTTCCAGATCCCGGGCGGAGAGCAGAAGACAGCCTTGTCCACGGATGATGATCTGTTCCAGGGCGTCGGAGGTGGCGACTGTGACCCGGTGGGTCTTGCTGATCTGGTGGGCGGTCTTTTCGATATACTGGTCCGCGGTCTCCGCCTCTTTTGTGTAGACCACATGGATGTTGTGGTATCTGAAGATCTCCCGGTCGTTTCCCGGGACTTTGTAGGCGTCAAAGACCAGGATCAGGGTGCATTTCGTGTAGCCCTGGTAATTGCTCAGGATGTCCATGAGCTTGTCCCGCGCGGCGCCGAGGTCTGTCTTGGCCAGGGCGCTCAATTCCTCCCAGGCGAAGATCACGTTGTAGCCGTCCACCAGGAGATAGTCTTCTTTAGGATCGCGCTCTTTTTTCGGACCCTGCGGCTTGGGTGGGGGTGGGTCTTTTTGGGCGGGGCGGGCTTGGTATGAGTTGGGTGCTCTGTTTTTTTGGATGGGGCCGTAGGTGCGCTGGAAGATCTCCTCCAGTTCGTCATTTAGCAGGAGGGAGTTTTCCCGTGGCGGCGGCGTTTTTTTTTCTTCCTGTGTCTTTCGGGACAGGCCGCTGTCTATGTGCATGTGTTCTTCTACTTTATCCCAGCTTACGAGGTGGCCTGCGCCGTGGCTGCAGAAGACGGATCCCGTGGGATTTTCCACGTCTTTTTCGGAGTCGTATCCGAAGGACTCGATCACTCCTTCCGGGTCGTGGCAGGGGAGATAGCCTTTCCAGGTGCAGTAGAGCCGTCCCTGTCCCCTGGTGTAGGCGGCGACCTGTGTCTGGTAATCCTGCACGGAGACGACGGGGACGGATCCGGAGAGGATGGACATCTCCCCTTCTCTCTGGGGCGGCAGAAGATCCCCGCCCATCTGCTGGATATCGGACATGGCTCTCCCGATGTTTTCTTCCGGGACTTCCAGCCGGAATGTGTACCAGGGTTCCAGCAGGACGCTCGATGCTTTTTTCAGTCCCTGGCGGACGGCCCGGTAGGTGGCCTCCCGGAAATCCCCGCCCTCTGTGTGTTTTAAATGGGCTTTTCCCGCCACCAGCGTGATCTTCATGTCGGTGATGGGGGAGCCGGTGAGCACGCCGGGGTGTTCCCGTTCCATCAGATGGGTCAGGATCAGGTTCTGCCAGTTCTTGTCCAGGTCGTCTTCGCTGACTGTCGTGGCGAAGGACAGGCCACTCCCAGGGGTGTCCGGCTCTAAGAGGAGGTGGACTTCCGCATAGTGGCGCAGGGGCTCAAAGTGACCGATCCCCTCGACGGGTCCCTCTATCGTCTCTTTGTAAAGGATGTTTCCGGCGCCGAAGCTCACGTCGGTCTGGAAACGTTCCGATATCAGGTCTTTTAGGATCTCGATCTGTATCTCGCCCATCACCTGGGCGTGGATCTCCTGGAGGCGTTCGTTCCAGGAGATAGCAAGCTGCGGCTCTTCTTCCTCTAACTGGCGGAGGTTCTGTAACATCTCGTGGACGTTACAGGAGTCAGGCAGCTGGATCTGATAGGTCAGCGCTGGCTGCAGGATGGGCTTGTCGGCGCCCGGCTCCCACCCGATCCCCTGGCCGGGAAATGTCTTGGTCAGCCCGGTGACCGCGCAGATGCTCCCGGCCTCGGCTCTTGGGACAGTCTCGTACCGAGATCCGGAATAGATGCGGATCTGGTTGATCTTCTCATCATTTATGACGCCCCGGGTCTCGATGTGGCCGCCGGTGATCTTCATGTGGGTCAGGCGGTTTCCCTGCGGGTCCCGTGAGATCTTATAGACCCGTGCTCCGAGTTCTTCCGGATAGTCGGGGGTCTGTGTATAGCGGTCCAGCCCGTTTGTGAGTGTGTCGATCCCTTCTAATCTCAGGGCGCTGCCAAAGTAGCAGGGGAAGACGTTCCGTTTTCTGATCAGGCGGACGATGCTCTCTGGTGCCAGAGTCCCTGTCTCCAGGTATTCTTCCATGGCCTCCTCCTCACAGGTGGCCAGGTTTTCCATGAGGGTGTATTCATCTTCTGTAAAATCTATACAGTTGACGTCCAGTCTTTCTTTTATCTGTTCCATCAGGAATGTCCGGTCTGTTCGGGCCTGGTCCATCTTGTTGATGAACAGAAAGACCGGGATCTGGTAGTCTTCTAAGAGCTTCCACAGGGTCCGGGTATGTCCCTGCACGCCGTCGGATCCGTTGATGAGCAGGAGTCCATAGTCCAGGACCTGCAGGGTGCGTTCCATCTCCGCGGAAAAGTCCACATGCCCCGGTGTGTCTAACAGCGTGATCTCAGTATCTTCGGTGCGGATCCGGGCCTGTTTTGAGAAGATGGTGATGCCTCTGGCTCTCTCCGCATTGTGTGTATCCAGGAAGGTATCCTGGTCGTCTACCCTCCCCAGTTTTTTGATCTCGCCGCTTAAGTAGAGCATCCCTTCTGATAAAGTTGTCTTTCCCGCGTCTACATGGGCCAGGATCCCCAAGACGATATTTTTCATGATCTTATGATTCTCCGATCTTTTTTTCAAACAGGATCTATGTATATTATAATGGATTTCCTGTGGATATACAATGTCGACCCATGTCGATAAATATAAAATAAACGCTGATAATGGCAAGTTTTTTCTTTTATACTACTTTTTTTGTCTGTGCCATTAATATTATGGGGAACATCGTCTTGAGCGTGCGAAGATCGAAAGAGCGCCGAGGGCGTATTCTGGATGTTCAGCTATTAATTCTTATATGATAAGGAGGACGTTATGGATATCACAAAACTTATTACATCTCTGGGGATACGCTCTACGTTAAAAGGATACCGCTATCTGAAATATGGGTTGGAGTTATGTATGAAAGATGAAGATTATCTCCTGGCTGTCTATAAGGAACTTTATCCGGATATAGCTGCGCATTTTGATACGACACAGGATGGGGTGGAACACTGCATCCGGACTGCTGTCTGTAACTGCTGGTACAAGGGGAACAGGAAGCTCTTGTATAAGATCGCGGGATATGAACTGCTCCAAAGACCGACCAATAGTGAGTTCATAGACATTTTGTATCATTACCTCAATATGTCGATATGATAGCGGGGGATCTTTTAATGTAATATGCGTATGAGATCAGATGAGGGAGCAGGTGTATGTAAGAGAGCCTGCCTCCTCATCTATCAGATATGTTTTTTATTATGCGGCATTTACCTGAATGCGGTTTTTTCTGGATAAGGCGATGTCGATGCTGAAACGCTCTGTGACAGCGCACATCTTATCTGCGAAAGATATGATCCAGGCTTCTTTGCTGGTGGGGAGCGGGCCGAGAGGGAACATGTGGGACAGGATGGCTTTTTTCTCTTTATCGGAGATCTCGAAGCGCTCCTCGCTCTTCTCAGCTGCTACCTTTGGATGGCGGAACACCTGGGATCCATTGGCTTTTTCACGGAAATCGTATAGACAAAAGTCGTGGAGCATCCCGATCCGTGCCGCTGTCCGGGCGTCGCAGCCCATCATTTTGGCTAATTTCCAGGATATATAGGCCACATTTATGCTGTGCATCAGGCGGGTCGTATTCTTGTGCTGGACATATCTTGCCAGCTTCCGGAAATCACTGTCCGCAAGGATATATCCGATATCCTGTAAAAATCCCGCCTCTACATCTTCTGAGACTATGATGTCCATGGGTATCACCACTTTCTTGTTCAGTGAGATCTTTTATTACACTATCATTATCCACTATTTTGCCGGGATATGCAAGAGGAGTCTTGCTTTTTCTGATTTTTTATATTATACTTTTGTCCGTATCAGGTCAGACCGCTGTAGATAGACAGGAGTTCAGCACTATGCGTTTGAGAAATATACCGGAAGCGAAAGAGATCGTGGGGAACAGTCCCTATGTCATACAAGATCCCTGCAGTCTGCGCGGCCACTGGAGGGGATTTTGGCAAAATGACCATCCCATCCACCTGGAAGTGGGGATGGGGAAAGGCAGATTCCTGATGGAGATGTGCTTGAAACATCCTGAGAACAATTATCTGGGCATGGAATTATATGACAGCGTGCTGCTGCGCGCGATCCAGCGTCGGCAGTCGATGGAAGAAGAGCTGGATGGCCTGTATTTCCTGTGCATGGATGCCCGGCTGCTCCCGGAGATATTTGCCGAGGGGGAGGTAGAGAGGATCTATCTGAATTTTTCCGATCCCTGGCCGAAAGCGCGCCATGCCAAGAGGCGGCTCACGTCCCGGCAGTTTTTAAGACGGTATGAACAGATCCTCTCGCCCGGCGGGACGGTGGAATTCAAGACCGATGACCGGGAGCTGTTCGGATTTTCCCTTCAGGAGATCAGGGAGTCCGGATGGACGCTGCTCTCCCACACGTATGATCTGCACGGGGAGAAAGACTGGGAGCGGGAGAATGTGATGACAGAATATGAAGAAAAATTCTCCGCCCAGGGAAATCCTATCTGCAAGCTGGTGGCGCGGCCTTGAGAGAAGAGAAGGATCCTGTACTGTGGTATCGGATGGCGGCAGCAGGCATATACTGTTAAAAAATGCTGGCGGGAATGGATGGGGAAGAATAAGAACAAAAAATTATATTGTTTTTTTGGCCAATGGTGTTATAAACATAGAGGATTTAATGATCATATACTCTGTCTGAAAAGGGCGCTGGATGAGGTGGAAGAGGTGCTCGGGAGGTGCCCCCTTGATAAGAAGAAAAAAAAATAAATTTTTTATAAAAAAACTCTTGATTTTTGGGGAATGATAGAATATAATATATCTTGCATTCGGCAGTAGAAATAATTGAAGATTGCGATCGCGCGATTAGCTCAGCTGGCAGAGCACCTGACTCTTAATCAGGGTGTCCAGGGTTCGAACCCCTGATCGCGCATTGAAAAGCACTGTTTTTGGCGGGTTGAGGACGCTGGGGACGGTGTTTTTTTGTGC
>CAJTYN010000091.1 GCA_910584115.1 uncultured Lachnospiraceae bacterium | reverse complement strand
CTGCTGGTCCATGAGAAAGTCTTAGAGCGGGGCGTGCGCGTGACCGGGGCGACGGTGCATTTCGTGGATGAAGGGACGGACACGGGGCCGATCATCCTGCAGAAGGCAGTGGAAGTGCTGCCGGGGGACACCCCCGAGACTCTGCAGCGCAGGGTGATGGAAGAGGCGGAATGGCAGATCCTTCCCCGGGCGATCGACCTGATCGCCAACGGAAAAGTATCTGTGGAACAGGATAAAGTGCTGATAAAGGAGTAAAAGAGATGAAGGTACTGATCGTAGGCGGCGGCGGAAGGGAACATGTGATCGCGTGGAGCGTGGCGAAGAGCCCCAAGGTGGAGAAGATCTACTGCGCCCCGGGAAATGCGGGGATCGGAGAATATGCCGAATGTGTGGACATCGGCGCCATGGAATTTGACAGGCTGGTGGCTTTTGCGAAGGAAAAGGCGATCGATCTGACGATCATCGGCATGGACGACCCGCTGGCCGGCGGCATCGTGGATGCATTTGAAAAAGAAGGCTTAAAGGTATTCGGGCCCAGGAAGAACGCGGCCATCCTGGAGGGATCCAAGGCATTTTCAAAAGATCTGATGAAAAAATACAACATCCCAACGGCGGCGTATGAAAACTTCGACGACCCAGCGAAAGCGCTCGCGTATCTGGAGCAGGCTCAGTTCCCGATCGTGCTGAAAGCGGACGGCCTGGCCCTGGGAAAAGGCGTGCTGATCTGCCAGACACTGGAAGAGGCGAAAGACGGAGTCCGGACGATCATGCAGGACAAGAAATTTGGCGATGCGGGCAACACCATGGTCATCGAAGAATTCATGACAGGCCGGGAAGTGTCCGTGCTCTCCTTCGTGGACGGCAAGACAGTCAAGACCATGACCTCCGCCCAGGACCACAAACGGGCCAAGGACGGGGACCAGGGGCTGAACACCGGCGGCATGGGGACATTTTCACCCAGTCCCTTCTATACGGAGGAGATCGACGCGTTCTGCCAGGAACACATCTTCCAGCCCACCGTGGACGCCATGGCAAAAGAGGGACGGCCTTTTATCGGGATCATCTTCTTCGGGCTGATGCTCACGGAAAAAGGCCCGAAGGTGCTGGAATACAACGCCCGCTTCGGCGATCCGGAGGCACAGGTGGTGCTGCCCAGGATGAAGAACGACCTGATCGAGGTCATCGAAGCCTGCCTGGAAGGACGGCTCGCGGACGTGGACCTGGTATTCGAGGACAACGCCGCGGTCTGTGTGGTCCTGGCTTCCCAGGGCTATCCCCAGGCTTATGAAAAAGGGATCCCCATGTACGGATTCGAGAACTTCAGAGATAAAGACGGCTATTACTGCTTC
The DNA here is from genome assembly GCA_910584115.1 of uncultured Lachnospiraceae bacterium. Classification (GTDB taxonomy): domain Bacteria; phylum Bacillota; class Clostridia; order Lachnospirales; family Lachnospiraceae; genus MGBC164599. The sequence goes on along the minus strand of CAJTYN010000091.1, from coordinate 11,002 downwards.
CACGCCGGGACGAAGCTGGATGGGGAGCAGATCGTCACCAACGGCGGACGGGTGCTGGGCATCACGGCAAAGGGCAAAGATCTTAAAGAAGCCCGCAAGAACGCCTATGAAGCGACCGAGTGGATCACATTTTCAAATAAATATATGAGAAACGATATTGGAAAAGCCATCGACGAGGCGTAAACATAAGATCAAAGGTTTATCTATGAGTCAGATTGAATGGGGGAGGCTTTTGAAAAAGCTTTCCCCTTATACGATAAAAAAAGGGCTGCTCTATCTCAGGCATTATGGGCTGAAAGATTTTTTGATACGGCTGGGGGAGCGGTTTGAGCCGGAGGAGATCCCCTATGGACCCTGGTATGAGGCGTACCGTCCCACCGAAGAGGAGCTGAAGCGGCAGAGGAAGAAGCGCTGGAAGAGAAAACCGCTGATCTCCATAGCGGTGCCGGCCTACAAGACGCCGGAGAGATTCCTGCGGGAGATGATCGAGTCGGTGCAGGCGCAGACCTATGATGACTGGGAGCTGTGCGTTGTAAACGCCGGGGCCAAAGACGGCGGGGAGATCCAGGCAAAGATCCTGGCGGAGTACGCGGCATCCGATCCCAGGATCCGCTGTGAGGACCTGCCGGAGAACCTGGGGATCGCGGAGAATACGAACCGGGCATTTTCCATGGCGCGAGGAGACTATATAGGGCTGTTGGACCACGACGACCTGCTCGCTCCGAATGCCCTCTATGAAGTGGCCCGCGCCCTGGAAGAAGATCCGGACATCGGCTGTCTCTACACCGATGAGGATAAGATAACGATGGACGGCTCCGAGCATTTCCAGCCCCATCTGAAACCGGATCACAACCTGGACCTGCTGCGTTCCAACAATTACATCACGCATTTTTTTGTGGCGCGCAGGGAGATCATCGAAGAGGTGGGAGGATTTCGGCGGGAATACGACGGCGCCCAGGACTATGACCTGATCCTGCGGTGCACGGAAGCGGCCGGGAAAGTGGGCCACATCCCGGAGATCCTCTATCATTGGCGGACGCACAAGTCCTCCACGGCGGACAACCCGGCCAGCAAGATGTACGCCTTCGACGCGGGAAAACGGGCGATCGAGGATCATCTGAGACGGACGGGCACGCCGGGGAGCGTCTCCCACACGAAGGACCTGGGATTTTACCGGGTGACCTATCCGGTGCGCCGGGAGGAGCTGATCTCCATCATCATCCCTAACAAGGATGAGAAGGCCACACTGGAAAAATGCCTGCGTTCCATAGAGGAGAAGTCCACCTATAAGGACTACGAGATCCTCATCATAGAGAACAACAGCGTCACTGATGAGATCTTCGCCTACTACGAGGAACTGAAAAAAAAGGCGCGGATACGGGTGGCTGTCTGGGAGGGCGATTTCAACTATGCGGCCATCAATAATTACGGCGCCTCCCTGGCAAAGGGCCGCTATCTTCTCTTCCTCAACAATGACATAGAGGTGATCGCGGCGGACTGGATGGAGGAGATGCTGGGCCACTGCCAGCGGCCGGAGGTGGGCGCGGTGGGGGCAAAGCTCTATTATCCGGACGGCACGATCCAGCACGCGGGATGCATCATCGGGATCGGCGGGATCGCCGGGCATATGTTCGTAGGCATGCCCGGGGACCGCACGGGATATCTGCATAAGGCATCCATCCAGCAGGATCTGAGCGCGGTGACAGCCGCCTGTATGATGATGAAGGCGGAGGCGTTTCATGGGGCGGGGGGATTTACGGAGGAACTGGCGGTGGCCTTCAACGACATCGACCTGTGTCTGAAAGTCCGGCGCGCAGGCTATCTGGTGGTCTACGACCCTTACGTAAAGATGTACCACTACGAATCCAAGACCAGGGGCGCGGAGGACGACGAGGAGAAGATCCGGCGGTTCCAGCGGGAGATCGAATACATGCGCGGCCACTGGCTGGACATCTTAAAGGGCGGGGATCCCTACTATAATAAGAACCTTTCCCTGACAAAATGGAACTATTCCTTAAGACCGCTGAAGACAGACGGGAGCAAGTGAAGAGATATGGCAGCAGAAGTAACGATCGTGATACCGAATTATAATGGCATAAAGTATCTCCCGGCCTGTCTGGACGCCCTGCGCCGCCAGGACCTTCCGGAGCTGGAGACGATCGTGGTGGACAACGGATCCGCGGATGCGAGCCGGGAGCTGATCCGGGAGCGATATCCAGAAGTCAGGCTCATCTGCCTGCCCGAGAATGAGGGCTTCTGCGGCGCCGTCAATGTGGGGATCCGCGAAAGCCGCACGCCCTTCGTGATCTTGCTGAACAATGATACGGAGGCGCTCCCGGGATTTGCGCGGGGATTGCTGGAAGCCATCAAAAAAGATCCCCGCAGGTTCTCGTGCAGCGCTAAGATGATCCAGTTCCATGACCGGACGCGGATCGATGACGCGGGAAACCGTTACACCGCGCTGGGCTGGGCCTACGCCCGGGGCAAAGGCCGTCCCCGCGAGAGATATTCCCGGGAGGAGGCGGTATTCGCCGCGTGCGCAGGCGCAGCGATCTATCGGAAAGCGGTCATGGACGAGATCGGATATTTTGACACGGCGCATTTCGCCTACCTGGAGGATCTGGATATCGGATACCGGGCCAGAATCCACGGGTATGTGAACGTATTTACGCCCGCCGCCGAAGTCTACCATGTGGGGAGCGGGACCACAGGCTCCCGGTACAATCCTTTTAAAGTACGCTATTCGGCCAGGAACAATCTCTACCTGATCTACAAGAATATGCCCCTTTTGCAGATCGTACTGAACCTGCCTTTCCTGGCGGCGGGCTTCCTGATCAAGGCCCTCTTTTTTGCAAAAAAGGGCTTCGGCGCAGAGTACTTGTCGGGCCTGCGTGAAGGCTTGAGGCTCTGCGAAAAAAGTAAGAAAGTGGCGTTTTCTCGCAAGAATTTTCGCAATTATTGTAAGATCCAGTGGAGTTTATGGGCGGATACTTTGAGATTTCTGGAAAGATAATGTTTTTTTTAAAGAAATTTCATAGTCGGAAAAGAATATTTTATTGCCTTTTAGGGGCAACTACTATATAGTATACTTGATAAAATCAATAGAGGTGAAGTAAAATTGATCAAAGACAACCAAAGGTATTTTAACCGTCTGCATGTGGTATTTGACGCCTTGGTGATCGCGATGTCATATGTGACGGCCTGGTTCATCAAGTTCCAGGGGCCTTTCGCAGAAACCTCGGTCCGGGTGCTCTCTTTTGAGCAGTATATGTCTGCGCTGGTATTTATCGTACCCGGGTTTTTGATCTTATATTACGCGTTTAATATGTATACGCCCAAGCGGGTGCAGGGGCGCAGGCTGGAACTGGCGAATATCACCAAGGCCAGCACGCTGGGTGTATTTTTGATCATGGTGGCGCTGTATGTGCTGCGGATCATCGATTTTTCCCGTTCGGTGATCTTCATCTTTTATGCGATCAACATCGTCGCGGAGACCCTGCTGCGCAATGTGATCCGTTATATCCTGCGGGATATGCGCCGACGGGGATTTAACCAGAAACATATCCTGCTGGTGGGCTACAGCCGGGCGGCGGAGGAATACGTGGACCGGATCAATTCCAACCCCCAATGGGGCTATACGGTCCATGGGATCTTGGATGACGACGTGGAGGGCGGGACGGTCTACAAGGGCATCCCGGTGATCGGGCGCATATCCAGCCTGATGGAGATCTTAGAGGGTGAGCATCTGGATGAGATCGCGATCACGCTGGGCCTGGGGGAGTATTACCGGCTGGAGGAGATCGTAGCGCTCTGTGAGAAATCGGGCGTGCATACGAAGTTCATCCCTGATTACAATAACATCATCCCGACAAAACCCTATACGGAGGATATCTTAGGGCTGCCGGTGATCAACATACGGCATGTGCCGCTGACGAATAATCTCTACGCGATGGTCAAACGCTCCATCGATATCGCAGGTTCACTCTGCGGGATGGTGGTGGCTTCGCCGGTGATGCTGCTGGCCTGCCTGCTGATCAAGCTCACATCGCCCGGCCCGCTGATCTACAGACAGGAGCGGGTGGGGCTGCACAATAAGACTTTTCAGATGTATAAATTCCGCTCTATGGAGGTGCAGAAAGAGAGCGAAGAGAAGAAAGCGTGGACGACGAAAGACGATCCCCGTGTGACGGGCATCGGAAAACTGATGCGCCGGACGAGCATTGACGAGCTGCCGCAGCTCTTTAATATCCTGAAAGGTGATATGAGTCTGGTGGGGCCGAGGCCGGAGCGGCCGTTTTTCGTAGAAAAGTTCCGGGAGGAGATCCCCAGGTATATGGTCAAGCACCAGGTACGGCCGGGACTGACTGGCTGGGCGCAGGTGAACGGATACCGGGGAGATACATCCATACGCAAGAGGATAGAATATGATCTGTACTACATTGAGAACTGGACTCTGGGCTTTGATGTGAAGATCCTTGTTTTGACAGTATTCAAAGGATTTGTAAATAAAAACGCTTATTAAGAGTAAGGGGAAAGACATGGCAAGAAAAGGTACGAAGAAAAGAGTGGTATTGTTTGTGGTAGAACTGCTGATCCTTCTGCTGCTGATCGGGGGATTGTTTGTCTATGGGCAGATCAATTCGCGGCTGGATAAGATCGAGGGAGAGGAACTGGACAATGTGGAGATGAATGTGGTGACCAGTGAGAAGATGACCGGTTATCAGAACATCGCTCTTTTTGGTGTGGACTCCAGGGGCGAAGGCTCCGACATGACGGTCAATAACAGCGATACGATCATCATCGCCAGCATCAACAACGATACGAAGGCGGTGAAACTGGTGTCTGTCTACCGGGATACGCTGCTGAATGTTGGAAACGATTCTTATCACAAGGCAAATTCTGCGTACATGGCCGGGGGCGCCTCACAGGCGGTCTCCATGCTGAACACCAATCTGGACCTGCAGATCCAGGACTATGTGACCGTGGATATGGCCGCGTTGGTGAAGGTGATCGATCTTCTGGGGGGACTGACGATCGAGATGACCGCGGACGAGGTGGTCCATATGAACAATTACTGCGTGGAGACTTCTGAGATCACGGGCCAGGACTACACCCGGATCGAGCCGGAAGTGGCAGGCGTCTATGAGCTGAATGGCGTGCAGGCCACGTCTTATGCCAGGATCCGCTACACGGCCGGACTGGATTTCGAGAGGACAGAACGGCAGAGACTGATCTTGCAGAAATTGGTGCAGAAGGCCAAAAAATCCAGCCTGGGTACGCTTTCCAGCATCATGGACGAGGTATTCCCCCTCGTGAAGACGTCCCTGTCCAAATCACAGATCTTTGATATGGGCGCGGGGATGCTCTCCTATTCATTCGATGAGACCTGCGGCTTCCCCTATGAACATACGGGCAAGATGATCGACGGGAAAGGGGACGTGGTCATCCCGGATACCTTAGAGACAAATGTAAAAGAACTGCATCGGTTCCTGTTCGCAGATGATGCGTATACTCCGTCGGATGTGGTCGTCCACCGCAGCCAGAAGATCGCGGAGCTGGGCGGGATCGATCCGGATAAGGGCCATTCTTCCGAAGAGAGTACGCCCACGGATACGGAGACAGCCACACCGGATCTTACGCCCACGGATCAGGAGACCAGCTATCCCACGGAGACACAGCAGCAGGATTACAGCGACAGTTCCCAGGGATACAGCGATACATCCCAGGATTATAGTGCGGACCCTGTGGATACGGGATATGATGATACGTATTATCCGGATCAGTCAGACCAGCAGTACGGCGGCGATACGTATCAGGATGATACCCAATATCAGCAGGATATCCCATATCAGGACGATCAGGGCGGCGCGCAGGTCCCGGTGGATGATACGAACGGGCAGAATGACCAGGTATGGTAGGCAGAAGTGAGCCGCCAGGCTACCCTAAAAGGTAGGCTGGCGGCTCTTGCAACTTATTTTTCAAAGGAGCGAGAGATGGAAGAGATGAGATTTCAGGTGGATGTGCTGATCCCCACGTATAAGCCGGGCAGGCAGTTCAAAAAGCTCTTGGAACGCCTGGACGGGCAGAGTTATCCGATCCGCCGTGTGATCATCATGAATACGGAGGAGCGGTTCTGGGATCCGGGCTGGGAAGAGGGCAGACCCACTCTGCAGGTGCATCACATATCAAAGGCAGAGTTCGACCACGGGGGGACCAGGCGGCTGGGGGCCACATACGCAGAAGGGGACGTCCTCGTGTGCATGACCCAGGACGCTCTTCCCCGCAGCAGGGATATGATCGAAAATCTGATCCGGCCGCTCACGCAGCCCAAGGTGGCGGCCAGCTACGCCCGCCAGCTCGCGGCCGGGAACGCCCACTGCATCGAGGCATTTACCAGGAGTTTCAATTATCCGGCGGAAAGCGCGGTCAAGACGAAAGCAGATCTGGAGAGATTGGGGATCAAGACATATTTCTGCTCCAATGTATGCGCGGCATATGACCGGGAGATCTATCAGAGGCAGGGCGGATTCATACCCAGAGCGATCTTCAATGAGGACATGATCTACGGGGCCGGACTGATCCAGGCCGGCTATAAGATCGCTTATGCGGCGGACGCTCAGGTGACTCATTCCCATAACTATAGCTGTATGGATCAGTTTCACAGGAATTTTGACCTGGGCGTCTCCCAGGCGGAGCACCCGGAGGTCTTCGCGGATGTCCCCGCGGAGAAGGAAGGCGCGGCCCTGGTCTTTCAGACGGCCCGTTACCTGTTCCGCTTAGGGAAGCCCTGGCTGCTGGCAAGACTTTTTATGCAGAGCGGTTTCAAATATATGGGATACCAGCTTGGAAAACACTACAGATGGCTGCCGGAAAAATGGATCCGGGCGTGTACCATGTCGCCGTCCTATTGGAGATAAAACACCCTTTTTTAAACGATCCATCACAATTTAAACACATTTCGTTGCTAGACTGTACCCATAAGTCAAGAGGATCACAGATATACGAGATAGAAACAGCGCATAGAAAGGAGATATCGAGTATGGGGAACGATTTTATTTTGATCAATGGATCAGAGCCAGATGGACAGGAGAAAAGGGACCAAGAGGATCAGAGTCAAGATAGGAGTCAAGGGAACAGGAGTCAGACAGGCCAGAGTCCATACGGCTATTACCAGGCGGGGCAGGGCGGCGGCCAGTCCTATCAGCGGCAGTCCTATTACCAGACACCCCCGACGCCTCCGAGACCGCCCGTAAACAAGAAGAAGAGCAGCGGCCTGGGCAGGAAGATGACGGCAGTGATTGCCGGGGGCCTGGTCTTCGGGCTGGTGGCCGGAGTGGCTTTCCAGGGAGTCAACGTGCTGGGTGATCATTTCTTCGGAAAGGAAGGATCCGGTCAGGAAGTGGGGACCGTCAGCATGATCCCGGCCGAGGATGAGACAGAGAAGTCTGATGATACTGCGGCGACAGACAAGAGATCGTCCGTGCTGATGCCTGTGGGTACGACGAGCGTGGCGGACGTGGCAAAGAACACGATGCCGTCTGTGGTCGCAATCACATCCATCAGCGTCCAGGAGATCCCCACATTTGATTTCTTCGGATGGGGCGGCGGAGGGACCCAGGAATACGAAGGGGAATCCAGCGGTTCCGGGATCATCGTCGGGGAAAATGATACGGAGCTCCTGATCGCCACGAACAACCATGTGGTGGAAGGGGCGAAGACCCTGAGCGTCTGCTTTGTGGGCGCGGAGACAGGGAAAGTGGAGCCGTCCACAGACATTGCCTCCGGGCAGGGTCCAAACGGCGAGGGAGAACAGATGGGCGGCGCGGACACAGAGAACGCAGTGGCAGCGCAGATCAAGGGCACGGATGTGGAAAACGACCTGGCCGTCATCGCGGTGAAGAAGGATGAGATCCCGCAGGAAACGATGAAAGAGATCAAGATCGCCCAGTTGGGCAGCTCAGACGATCTCGTGGTGGGCGAGCAGGTGGTCGCCATCGGCAATGCGCTGGGATACGGCCAGTCGGTGACCTCCGGTTACGTGAGCGCGCTGGATCGTTATGTACAGGATATGACCACTCCCTGCATCCAGACAGACGCGGCGATCAACCCCGGGAACAGCGGCGGCGCCCTCTTAAATATGAGCGGCCAGGTGATCGGGATCAACTCCGCGAAGCTGGCGGACAACGCGGTCGAGGGCATGGGATACGCGATCCCCATCTCCACGGCGATGCCGATCCTGGACGACCTGATGAGCAGGGAGACTCGGGAAAAAGTAGACGAAGACAAGGCTTCCTACATCGGCATCTCCTGCAAGGATGTTTCCGCGGAGATCAGTCAGATGTACGGGATGCCCACGGGCGTATTCGTATCAGAACTCACAGAAGGCGGACCCGCAGAAAAAGCGGGCATCCTGCCCAATGATATCGTCACATCCCTGGATGGGACGAAGATGTCCTCCACGGAAGAACTGATCGGGCGGCTGGAGTATTACGCGGCCGGGGAGACAGTGGAAGTCGTGGTCCAGAGAGCGGAAGGCGGCCAGTACAAAGAACACACCATATCCGTCACATTGGGAAATAGAAAAGATATGAAAGGTGTAGAATAAGAAGACGGGGCGCATGGATCGCGGGAGAGATTTCCATGCGCCCTTTCGAGAAGCTGTAAGGATCTACGTTGAATCTTACAGCTTTTTTGTGTATAATAAAAGCAGAAGAAGTGATATGAGATCAAGGAAGGAGCTGGAAGAATATCCAGCAAGGATCCTAGATACCTCATGGTCACCGCAAATTTACAGATAATAGGATACCTGACGTTCAGAAAGCGTTTTAAGGGGTCCGGGGGAAATCGCAGTCCCCCGGCGCTTTTGGTACTTTTCTCGCAGAAAAGTACACATCCAAAGACCTGAGCGGTCGTGGATCGTAGTAAATGTTCATAACATTCAATTTATTTGCAGAATTTATGGAAGGTCTGAGGATTTCCAGATGTTTCCGGGAATGGTTTCGGATCTTACAAAAAAGGATGGTCAGATGGGAGCAAGAGAACCGAGGTTTTCCGGAGAAGTCTCGAAGAGGAGCCACGCCAACATGAGCAAGATACGCGGCAAGGATACCAGCATCGAGATCAAGCTGAGAAAGGCGCTCTGGGCCAAAGGCTACCGTTATCGGAAGAATTACAGGACAGTGGCTGGGAGTCCGGACATCGCGCTGACGAAATACAAGCTGGCGATCTTCTGCGACAGCGAATTTTTTCACGGCAAAGACTGGGAAGTGTTAAAGCCGAAGCTGGAAAAAGGCAAGAATCCGGATTACTGGATAAAGAAGATCCAGCGCAACATGGAGCGGGACCGGGAGAAAGACCAGAGGCTCCTCTACGAGGGATGGACGGTCATCCATTTTTGGGGCAGGGATATCCTGAAAAATACGGACGAATGCGTGCGGGTCGTGGAGGAGACGATCTTTGATATCGAGATGAAAAGGAGAGCGTATGAAGAAGACAGTCTGTGAATTGTTTGCGGGGGTGGGCGGTTTTCGCTGCGGGCTGAACGGGATAAAGACCTTAGAGGACATGAGAGCGCCGGAGAGATGGGAGACGGTCTGGTTCAGCCAGTGGGAACCCGCCGAAAAAAACACCCAGTACGCCCACGGCTGTTACGTCCATCATTTCGGGAGCTGCCTGGACAAGAACGGCGCGGACACCACCAACGATAACATAGAAGACGTAGACAAAAAGGCGCTCCCCGACTTCAACCTCCTGGTGGGCGGATTTCCCTGCCAGGATTATTCCGTGGCCTCCTCGCTGGCCACATCGAAAGGATTGGAGGGGCGAAAGGGGATCCTCTGGTGGTCCATCCGCGAGACGATTGAGGAGAAACAGCCGCCGTTCGTGCTCCTGGAAAATGTGGACCGCCTGCTCAGGTCCCCGGCGAAGCAGCGGGGGCGGGATTTCGGCATCATGCTGGCCTGCTTCAGGGACGAGGGCTACACGGTGGAATGGCGGGTCATAAACGCCGCCGAGTACGGCCTGCAGCAGCGGAGGAGGCGCACATTCATCTTTGCCTACAAGAATGGCACGGGATACGACGAGAGGATCCGGGCGCAGGCGGGCTACAGACAAGGGTGTGAGAAGGAAGAGGCGGAGGGTGAAAACAGGATGTGCATGGACCGGATCTTGACCAGGGACGGCTTTTTCGCCGTGACGTTCCCGGTCCTGGACGTAGATCCCAACAAGATCCAGATCACGGAGCTGCCCGCGGGGCTGGGCGAGCTCTCGGATTCATTTTCCTTCGGATTTGAGAACACCGGGATCATGAAAGACGGCATCGTCTACACGGCCAAGACCCAGCCGGCCTACGAGGGGGGACAGATCACGCTGGGGGATATCATGGAGACAGGGCAGGTGGATGAGAGATATTTCATCCCCCTGGAAAAACTCTACTATACCAGACCGGACGTGACCCACAGCGACGAGACGAAAGAACGGCTGCCAAAAGAAGACCGGCAGACATGGCAATACTTGAGAGGGGCGAAGAAGCTGCCGCGCAGAGCGGCCAACGGGCATGAATATATATTTTCAGAGGGCGCGATCGCAATGATCGACGCGGACGACCGGCCCGCCCGCACGATGCTCACCTCCGAAGGGAATTTCAGCCGCACCACCCATATCGTGAGAGACAGGCAGACCGGCCGGATACGGCTCCTGACAGCGGAGGAGACGGAGCGCATCCAGGGCTTTCCCACAGGCCACACGAAATACTGCCGGACGAGCAGCGGTCAGACCGTGGAGATGCCGCTGCGCAAGCGCAGGTTCATGATGGGGAACGCGCTGGTGGTGGATCTGGTGGAACGGATGGGGCGGACGCTGGAGACGATCTTCGAGATGGAAGAGTAGAGAAAAAGAATCTCCTGAGCCTGTACAATGCGCTGCACGGTACAGACTTAAAAGATGAAAGCCTGATAAAAAAGATCAAGATCGAAGACATCCTGTACAAGAATTTTAATAATGA
>CAJTYN010000090.1 GCA_910584115.1 uncultured Lachnospiraceae bacterium | reverse complement strand
TTGTCTACTGCCTGGTTGATGCTGTCAAGGAGAGTCTCCGTCACCTGTATGCCCCGCTGCTCTACACGCTGGGCCGCGTGTTTGGAAAAGTGTACACCTTCCCCTTTCTCTGCCTCCTGCCGCAGTAAGCGGCCGAAGCTCCCCGCTGCTCCATGCTGCAGCTTCAGCTGTCGGACATCCGTCGTCTTTCCCGCTCTGGAAACCTGTTCAACCTTTTCTAACATATCACTCACCACTTTCTCACATCATCCCTTATGTTTTTGTTAGCGGCCTCTTCTTTTTCAAGATATCTCTAGAACCTTCCCTGGTCTGTCATATCGGCTGGACATCATGCATTTCCTGTTTTCTGGGATCTCTGCGTCTTCTGCCCTTCTTGTTTGTCCCCGCCTTCTGTCTCATCGTCTTTTTCTGTCTGCGCCGGGACATCGCCGATGGACATCACTTGAGCCAAGTCATATCCTTTTCCATCCACATAGACCATGGGGGATCCTTCATAAAGGCTTATCCCATTCACGACGCCTGTCACTTTCTCTCCAGTCGGTTTTCCGTCTTTGTCCAGCAGTGAGATCGTCACCTCTTTGCCCATCATCCCTGTCGCATAGCTGGTCAGATTGACTGTCAGCACATCATTCATGGAACTGGTCATGGTCGACATGGCTGCCGTCATGGATGTGGTGGCGTTCATGCTGGCCATCTGGGTCATCGTCGACATCATCTCGCTGTTCGACATAGGATTTGTCATATCCTGATACTGGAGCTGTGCCGCGAGCAGTTTCAGGAAATCCGTGGATGTGAGGTCTTTGCTGGGCGCTGTCACGCTGTAACTCGGATTATAAGCATAACCGTCCTCCGGCACCTCTGGCACTTCCGGTACTTCTGGCAGATGATCCGGATTGTAAGCAGGGCTGTCATTCCTGACCGTGCTCCCGGATACTCCACTTACTGGCATATCGATCCCTCCTTATATCAATCCCAATCTCAGCTGCTGCAGGAAATCCTGGTGCTCACCTTCCGATGGCTTTTTCTCCTCTTCCTGCTGTTCCTGCTGCTGGCGTCTGGGATCTTCCTGGTTGTTGTACTGTTCCAAATAATCGTTCTCTCCCTGCTCCACCATGACTGTGGTCGGAGCGCCTAAGTTCTCCTCCATGATCTGGGCGATGTTCTTCGCCCCGGAAGATAACAGTTCCATCGTCCGCTCGTTGCTGCATACGATGGAGATGCTCACTTTCTCCGCGGTGTAAGCCACCTTTATGGCCAGCTTTCCCAGATTTTCCGGATGGAGCCAGATCTCAAATCCCTGTTCTTTCAGAGCCGTCCTTGCCTGGAGCTGATCCATCAGACTGTTGATCAGATCCTGCGGACTGGATACCCGTACGTGTACGGTCGGCACTGTCCCGGCCGTTCCCTCAAGCTGTCTCTGGAATGGATCCTGCCTGATGATATTTCCGGCTGCATGCGCCTGGGCATCGGGATACCCGTTCTGATCCGTCCCTTTTTCCGTATCCTGCGGCTGCTGCGCGGTGTTTTCGGCTGTCTTTGCTCTCGGCTGCAGCTGGGATACCTTCGGCACTGCGTCCTGCTCTTTGGTCACAGTCTCTCTCGGATGCACGCTGCCTGTCTCCGGTCGCGTCTCTTTGTAGTCCTTGGAGACTTGTGCGGCCTGCGCGCCGATCACTGGCTCTTCTCTGACATCTGCCGTCGGATCCTGTGTCATGCCAAGATCACTGACCTGCTCTGTCGGGATAGTCCCTTCTGTGAGATCCTGCAGGGATAAAACTCCTCCGCCAAAGTCTGCCGTCTCTGGCTGCCCTGGGGCCGGATCTGTCAGGGATACGATCCCCAGAAGATCTCCTGTCTCCGGCTGCTGGAGCGAACTGCCCTGCTCGGTCACTATCTGCAGATCCTCAGACTGGGCGTTGCCCATCAGCATGAGCCGGAAAGCCTGCATCCCTGCCTCTGCCGCCTGCAGCGGATCTTCTTTTGCAGTGTCGTCTTTTTTTGCCGTATCTCCCTGTCTGTCCACCTCAGTCTTCTCCGGACGGTCCGTCCTGGATATGGTGTCGTTCTCTTTCGGGGCGTCGCCCTTTGAAGAACTCTGCAGCAGATTGCGGAAATCATCGTCTCCGCCGCCTTTTTTCCCGGTCCTTCCTGAAGACTGCGATGCCTTGGGCTGCTGTACCATCTTGCCCGGCAGATCCAATTGCGGCATCAAGTTCTGCATGATCAGATAAAACCTCCTTTCCTGAATAAGATATGTAGGATGTCTCTATATGGTAAACTGCTCTAAGATGTTTTAAAGCAGGTATACCCGCCTTTATAAAGTCTGTCACAGAGTCCACTCTTGGCGCAGGGTCCGGCTGCGTACATTGGAGACAAACTCTTCGATGAACTGCTCTTCACTTTTCTGTACCTGGTACTCGTATTGTTCCAATTTTTTTTCTTTCAGATGTTCGAGGGAAGACGTCTCTGTCTTGGCCGCTACCACTTCTTTTCTCTTCTCTTCTTTGCGCTCTTCCAATCTTGCCAGGGATTCCCTCTCCAGCCGTTCCCTGGCGCGCAGGTTGCTCAGATAATTCTCATAGGTCCCCATCTCCAGGATCGTCATGCCCACTGAGCGTTTTTCCTGCAGTCTGCCTGACCAATCCCTGTCCTGATCCACCAGACTCTCGATACGCTTCTCTACGCGCACGATGTCGCTGATGATCTGTGCCTGCTCGTTGCGCAGATTGTCGAGGACCTGCTGCTTATAGTTTAACACAGTATGGAGGGGAAAGTAAAACTTTTTCATGTTTTTTCATCTTTCTTCCTATTTAATCCAATATCTTATGCATATGCTGGATGACCTGTTCATATGAAAAACTTTCATCCGTCTGCTGCATCAAAAAGCCGTTGATCCGGTCGATCTTCTGGATCGCCTGATCCAGCTTGGGATTCGTTCCCGACTTATAAGCGCCGATGGCGATCAGATCCTCGTTTTTTGAATAAAGGCTGAGGATGTCCCTAAGCTTCGCCGCCAATGCTTTATGCTCCTCTGAGACGATGCTGGTCATCAGACGTGAGATGCTGGCGTTCACATCAATGGCCGGGAAATGGTTCTCGTTGGCCAGCCGCCTGCTCAGCACGATATGTCCGTCCAGGATACCGCGCACTGTATCGGCGATCGGCTCGTTGGTGTCATCCCCTTCCACCAGCACGGTGTAGACCCCTGTGATGGATCCTTTTTCAAAATTCCCGCTGCGCTCTAAGAGTTTGGGAAATTCCGCATAGATGGATGGCGTGTAGCCTCTCGCGACCGGCGGCTCTCCGATCGCAAGGCCGATCTCCCTCTGCGCCATGGCAAAACGGGTGAGGGAATCCATCATGAGCAGTACGTCTTTCCCCTGATCCTTGAAATACTCCGCGATCGTAGTCGCCACCAGCGGACATTTCATGCGCAGCATGGCCGGCTGGTCGGATGTGGCGACCACCAGCACCGACCGCTTGAGGCCCTCCGGGCCCAGATCCTTCTCCGCGAATTCCAGCACCTCACGGCCACGCTCGCCCACCAGTGCGATCACGTTGATATCCGCTTTCACATTCTTGGCGATCATGCCTAAGAGGGTACTCTTTCCCACGCCGCTGCCGGCAAATATGCCGATACGCTGTCCCTTGCCGATGGTGTTCAGGCCGTCGATGGCTTTTACCCCAAATTCCAGCCGGTCTGTGATCAGAGGACGGTCGATCGGATTGATGAACGTATTTTCCACATAATAGTAGCGCTGGGAATGGAAATTGCCCTTATTGTCCATAGGACGCCCCATCGCGTCGATGATGCGCCCCCGCAGAAATTCTCCCACCGGGATCTTCAGCCGCTTCCTCGTGTTGCGGACAAAGCTCCCCACGGCGATCCCGCTCATGTTCTCGTAAGCCATGATCTGGATCTTATCGTTTTTGAATCCTACGACTTCCACCGGGATCTGCTGATTGCGGTCTTCGTCGTAGATCATGGCGATGTCCCCGATGCTGGCGTTCCCGCCCGAAGCTTCGATGGACATGCCCACCACATTTTCTACCTTCCCGATGTGATTTACGGTATCCCCGCTGGCTATCAGCCCTGGCAACTCACTGAACAATCGATCATCCCTCCTACAGACGCGCGTTATTCAAGATATCTTTGATATTTTCCATCTGCGTGTTCACGCTGGCATCCACGATCTCGTCCGGGAGCTCGATGATGCAGGTCCCCGGATCTTCGTTCTCCATCGCCACGACTTTCAGATTATCCGTCAGATGCGCCATCTCTCTGAGGAGCTGCGCATCTCCTTTTACGAGCATCTCCGCGTCCTGTTTGGAGATATAGATCTTCGCCCACTGAGTCTTCTTGATCTTATCCGTGGCGGCGACGATCATCCGCTTGATGACTTCCCCGCTGGAGCGCAGGCTGGTCTGGATGATCTTCTCCGAGACAGCCAGGCAGATCCTCTTCAGATCGTCCAGATACTGTTCCAGCACTTTCTCCTTCTCCTCTGCCACAGAGTCGATCACCTGACGCATCTGATCCCGGAGTCCGTCCAGTTCATCTTCCATCTTCTGCGTCATTTCCTGATGAGCCTTCTCGTACCCGTCGTCGTAACCGCTCTTGTAGCCTTCGTCATAACCCTTGCGCCGGCCCTCCTGCTCTGCCTCTTTGGCGCTCTCTTTTGCCTCGAAGGTGATCTCCCCGGCCCTGGCACGGGCCGTCTCCAGGATCTCTTCCGCCTGACGCATGGCCTCTTCCAGCTCTTTTTTGCCCGGTTCTTCTTTTTCGGGTTCCTCTGTCTCTTCTCCTGTCTCCTCTTCGGGCAGCTCTTCTTCCTCTGCCTCCGCTAAGATCTCTGCCTCACCAAAATCTTCCTGAAATTCATATGGACGGATATCCAGCTCTTCGCCGCCTTTGAGTACACGGTAATTAAGCAATGATATCATCCTTTCCGCTCTTCGCGATCACGATCTCGCCCGCTTCTTCCAGCTGCCGGATCTGATTTACGATCCTCTGCTGTGCTTCCTCAACATCTTTCAAACGTACATTCACCGTGATCTCCAGATCGGAACGGACGCTCTCAGCCATACGTGTGGACATATTTGCAAAGAACAAGCTGGCCAGTTCTTCGTTTGCATTCTTCAGGGCGTACACCAGGTCGCGCATATCGCAGTCCCGGATGAAACGCTGGATCGAGCGATCGTCCATGGTGAGTATGTCTTCGAAAACGAACATCTTCTTGCGGATGTCTTCCGCCAGCTGGGCATCGTCCCGGCCCAACTCTTCGAATATGTATTTCTCGTTGCTCCGGTCGATATTGTTCATGACCTCGGCAATGTAATCGATGCCTCCGATGGTGGTGTAATCCGTGGTGAGGATGTTGGAGAATCTCTTCTTTAACTCTGCCTCCACGACCTTGATAGCATCCGGTGACGCCCGGTCCATCCTGGCGATGCTCTCGACCACCTGGATCCTCTTCTCCTTCGGGAGCTCTTCGATCACCTGGGCGGTCTGGCTGGCATCCGCATAGGAGAGCACCAGGGCGATCGTCTGCGGACGCTCATGCTGGAGTACCGAGAGGATGTTCTTGCTGTCCGTCTTCCGGATAAAATCGAAGGGGCTGGCCTTCATGAATTTGTTCAGCTTCTCCAGCAATTTCGAAGCGGTGCTCTCGCCAAACGCTTTTTCCAGCACCGTCCGTGCGTACTCGATGCCGCCATCCGTGACCACCTTCTGGGTCAGGCACATCTTATAGAATTCATCCAGGACGGCAGTGGTCTGCTCCGTTGTCAGATGTCCCAGCTTTGCCACTTCCACCGTCAGGTTCTCGATCTCTTCTTCTGTCAGGAATTTATAGATCTCCGATGCCTGGTCCACACCCATGGACACGACTACGGCTGCGGCCTTCTGTTCAAGTGTCAGACCATACTCAACCATCTCTTCTGCCATCCGTCTCACCTCCATTCAGCCAATTACGCAGCATCTGGGCTGCGATCTCGGGACTCTGCTCGGCGAAATCCCTGATCTGCTGCCTGAGTTCCATCCCTCGTTCTGTCTCGGCATCCAAGACTTCTGTTTCTTCTGGGTTTTCCTCGTCGATGGTCTCAACAGCACCATCCACGCCTTCCACACCCTCTATGCCTTCCGCGCCCTCCTGGGCATCGGCGTTCTGGAGCGCTTCCATCAGCGTCGCCATCTGCGCCTGCTCGGCCGCCTCCTGCGCTGCTTTCTTCTTCCGGTTCTTGCTCAGGATCACGGCGAGGATGATCCCGGTCGCCACCAATATCAGGAGGAGGACCACACCGAGGATGATCCAGTTGCTCCGCCTTGCGAAGAATCCGTTGGATGCCGCCGTCTGCGTCTCGTCGTCCGATCCCGGCTCGAAGAACGGCGCTGCCAATACGGCCACTTTATCGTCCTGATCCACGAGCTGGATCCCGGCCGCGTTCCCGATCACGGATTTCAGGTCGTCTTCATCGATGTCTCCCAGATCCTCTGTGTTGAGCGTCACCGCTACGGACAGGTCTTCGATCGCGCCTGCCGGGACCTGTCCCTGTTCCTTGATCTGGTTGACCAGATATTCCCGGTCATACTGACGGCTGGCGTAGTTCGTATCATTATCTGTGCCGTTCGTGTTGTATTCCGGCACATCCGCGTTTGTCTCGGTGCCGGCCACGCCTCCTGCCGTCCCATCTTCCGTAGTCGACTGTGAAGAACCGCTTTCTTTGGAGAGCAGTCCTGTCTTATCATTCTGATCGATCTTATCCGGCGTGGTGTAGTTGATGCTCTCCCGCACGAGAGTCTCCATGTTGACCCTGGCCTTTGCCGACACGCGCACATTCCCGGTGCCAAATAAAGGCGTCAGCACGTTCAGCACTTTGTTGCTGACCTGGTTCTCCACCATACGGGCGATCTCTTCTGTCTGCTGGGTATCCAGGCTGGAGCTGTCATCCTCCTCGCCCACAGATACATCCAGTCCGTTTCCGTCAAAGATAGCCACGTTGTCGATGGACATCCCCGGTATCGCTTTGGAGACCAGATTCTGCACGGCCGCCGCCTGTTCTTCGGTGGGCGAGCCGTTATCCCGCATGACCATGACCACAGATGCGCTGGCCGCCTGTACGTTGGAGTCATCCAGGGCATATTTCTGCTGCTCTCCCAGTGCGATCGTGACTTTCGCGTCCTTCACGTTGTCAAACAGGGCGATCGTCGCGCCGATCCGATCCTGCAGATCGTAGATCTTATACGTCTGCTTATCGGAATCCGTCGTCATCATCGTGGCGTTGTTTCTGAAGATATCGTATGTAAACCCGCTCTTCGGGTATCCCTGCGAGGCCAGATCTGCTTTTACCCGGTCCACATTTTCTTCCGGTACGTAGATGGTCCCTTTGCCATCATACCGGTAGTCCACTGTGGACTCCTGGAGCAGGCCGATGATCTGCTGCGCTTCATCCGTATTCACTTCCGAATACAGGACCTCGTATTCCTTCCGGTTGAGCACGAGCGCGATGATCACAGCTGCCGCGATGAGGACAACGAGTCCCACCCCGATCAGGACTTTCGTCTTCTTTCCAAGTTTTGCAAAAAACTCCTTAAATTGACCTAGTTTCTCTTTCATCTCCAACCGCTCTTTCCATCCATAAATATGTCAACGACTTAAGATCCATACTATATATTGATGTTCATGAGCTGCGTATAAGCCTCCTGCGCCCGGTTCCTCAGCTGCACCAGCATATTCACGGCCAGTGTGGCTTCCGCACCGGCAGTCGTGATCAGCGCAGGGTTATCCAGCTGACCGGTCGTCAAGAGGTATTCAGCCTGATTCAGTTTCTGGTCCGTCGTCACCACATCCTCGATCGCGCTCTGAAAGATATCCTTGAATAAGGATACGCCCTCCTGACCGCTCACTTTTTTGACCGTCTCTTCCGCCTTCGTTCCCCCTACCTGCATCATCTGGATCGGCGTTATGAACATTTCACCCATTTCATGATCTTCCCTTCGTAAATATTTTTATGATCAGATATCTCGATGATCCGCCGGATCTTACTGTCCGGTGATCACAGTCCGCAGCCTGGCGATGTCACTGGTGATCGCCTGGGCGGTATACATGTACTGGAGCGTCGCGCGGGTCAGTTCCACGCTCTCCACGTCCGCGTCCACGTTATTCTCATCCAAGCGTGCCGATTCATCCCCCGTGTCGTGGACGATGAAGTGCGAATCATCGATCGCCTCCGCGATCTTCTCGTCATCCCTGCTCATGGATGCCTGCTCCAGGCGCGTGCGGAATACGTCCTCGAAGGTCACGTACTTGCTCTTATAGCCTGGTGTGTCTACATTTGCCAGATTCTGCAGAGTGATCTGCTGCTTTCCCCACAGATACTCCATCGACTTCGAAGCCAGCGCGATATTATTTCCAAATAGATTCATGAGTTTTCCACATCCTTATATTTTGATCTGTCCTCCCTGCCCGCCTTCCCGGAGGACAAAAAGCACAACAGTAAACTAATTAATACTATACATGTTTATCCGCCAGATTGCAAGTAAGTTTTCGAACAATTAAGAGATATTTTTCTTCCATCTGGCTCCTCCAGCCCAGGTATTTTCCTTTGTAAATACTGAGATCGCGGCGCATGCACGATCGGCCGGCCAGACCTGCTCTCAGATCCTGTGACAGCCTTCTCAGATAACGCTGGGATCTCATCGTCAGCGGCCGCGGAGCCCGCGGATCAGAGAACTTCCTTGAACTTTCTGATAATTTATGTTATCCTTATGGCCCAAGATGACGTATCCCGCGCAGAGGCGATCCCTTCTCACTCGAGAGACACGAGAGACGCCCGTCCTGGTGCGAACAGGGTGGGCGTTATTTTTTGTTCCATGAATGTATCCTACCACGATCTGTGATGAATTTCAACAGAGCAAAGAGCTTGAAATTGATTCCAAGTATGTTATAATCCTACAGACAATTGTTTTTTTACCCGCGATCGTTTTTTCAGAAAGTGAGTGCACAAGATATGGCCACACTCCATCTACATACACCCTGGGCATCCGATATCACCCTGGTCCCCAACCATTTCCTGGACGAACACATGCTCCAGGCCAACGGTGAATTCGTGAAGATCTACCTCTACCTCCTGCGCTGCGCCCCCGACAGCCTGCCCTCCCTGTCCCTGCTGGCGGACAAGATGAGCTGCACGGAGCGGGATATATTGAGGGCCGTGCGCTATTGGGAGAAAGAAGGCCTACTGAAGCTCGGCCTGGACGATGAAAAGAAGATCTCCGACATCTCCTTCATCTATCCCAAGAGCCCCACCGCCGGGGATCTGCAGCCCGCGGCGCCCGTCCCTCCAAAAACACAGCCAGAGGAAAAGACGGCTCCAACTCCAGTTCCAGTGCCGGCCCCGTCACAGCCTGAGAATAAGCTCTCCGCTGACCGGGTACGCAAGCTGAAAGAGAACGAAGAGATCGTGCAGCTCCTCTACATCGCAGAACAATACCTGGGCCGTACCCTCACGTTCACGGACACCAACAAGCTCCTCTATTTTTATGAGGAACTGAAGTTCGACGCGGAGCTGATCGAATATCTGATCGAATATTGTGTGTCAAAAGACCACAGGAGCATCCGCTATATCGAGAGGGTGGCCCTCTCCTGGGCCGAGCAGGGCATCTCCACGGTCACGGCCGCCAAAGAGGAGGCCCGGCAGTACAGCCAGACGTATTTTACCATCTTCAAGGCCCTGGGGATCCAGAACCGCAATCCTGTAAAAGCCGAGATCGAGATGATGGACCGCTGGATGCAGGAATGGGGATTTACCATGGACCTGATCCAGGAAGCCTGCAGGCGGACCGTCATGCAGACCGGGAGCGGCAGCTTCCCCTACACGGACTCGATCCTGCAGAAATGGCACACAGATAAAGTCCGGCACCTGGTGGACTTAGAGGCCACGGACGCCCGGCACAGAGCCAAGACCGCCAGCGCCGTGCAAAAGGGCAAAAAGAAAAAAGCCGGCACCGCGCCGAATCGTTTCAATGACTATCCCCACCGGGATTATGATTTCGACCAGATCAAAAGATCCATGTTCGAACAATGATGACAGGAGGTGCCGCTCATGGCTTTAGAGAATATCCACTACGACGCGATCATGCGGGAGTATGACCGCCGCCAGCGCCGGGGACGCCGGATCTTAGAAGAACACCGGGCATACGCCTACCAGCACATCCCGCGTCTCAAGGAGATCCAGGACACCATCGCCGCCGCCAGCGCCCGGCAGATCCACAGCCTCCTGGGGGACGGCCCCAAAGAGGACGCGGACGCTTACGGACAGGATATAAGATCCCTCTCCCAGGAACGGGCCCGCCTCCTGGCCGCGAACGGCCTTCCCCCGGACTATCTGGACATGCCCTATCAGTGCCCCGTCTGCCGCGATACGGGATATGCAGACGGCCAGAAATGTGCCTGTTTTCGGAAGCTCGCCGCCGATGAACTCTGTCGACAGTATGGCCTGGAGCAGATCTTAGAGAAAGAAAACTTTGCACTCTTTTCTTTTTCTTGCTATTCTGATAAAATAAAAGACAGCAATACTGGAAAAACGCCCCGTGAACACGCCCGGTTTGCCGTGGAAAAGGCACAGGAGTTCATCAGCCAGTTCGGGAAGAGCGCACAGAACCTGTTCATCTATGGCGATACAGGCGTGGGGAAGACGTTCCTCTCCCACTGCATCGCCCATGAGCTCTTAAAAAGAGCATACAGCGTCCTGTATCTTCCCGCCTATGACCTGTTCAACCTGCTGGCGAGAGAGGTTTTTTCAAAAGATCTTGAGAGCGGAGGGCTGCTGGACCACGTGCTGGACTGCGACCTGCTGATCATCGACGATCTGGGGACAGAGCTGACCAACACATTTGTCTCTTCCCAGCTCTTTTCGATCGTCAACGAGCGGATCTTGCGGACGAGGGCCACCGTGATCTCTACCAACCTGGCTCTTGAGACATTCCCGGAACTGTATTCCACCCGGACTTTTTCCAGGATCCTGCAGGACTATCGATTCATCAACCTCATTGGGGAGGACATCCGCACCCGATGATCATCATTCACTCAGGAGGATAAATAATCATGAGGCAAGGGCCCATCAAAGATCTTGCGACGTTACCCGTAGGCAGACTGGGTATCGTCCCCCTGGAAAGCTGCGCTTCCCTGGGAGCGAAAGTAAACGACTGGATCGTCAGCTGGCGGAGAGAACGCACCCCGGCACAGACGCACGCCTTCGGACCGGACGGCTATAAGAGGGATTCCTACATCATCAACTCCCAGGTCCCGCGTTTCGGATCCGGCGAGGCCAAAGGGACCATCAGCGAATCCGTCCGCGGGGACGACCTCTACATCATGGTCGACGTATGCAATTACAGCCTGACCTATAATATGAGCGGATACACCAACATAATGTCCCCGGATGACCATTTCCAGGACTTAAAGCGCGTGATCGCGGCCGTGGGCGGAAAAGCCCGGCGCATCAACGTGATCATGCCGTACTTATACGAGAGCCGTCAGCATAAACGCACCGGCAGGGAGTCCCTCGACTGCGCCATCGCCCTCCAGGAGCTGATCAAGATGGGCGTGGAAAATATCCTGACCTTCGACGCCCACGACGACCGCATCCAGAACGCCACCCCTTTAAGCGGACTGGAGAGCATCCGGCCCGCTTACCAGTTCATCAAGGGCCTGCTCAACCACGAACAGGATCTGGACATCGACAGCGGCCATCTGATGGTCATCAGCCCTGACGAGAACGGCATGGGCCGCGCCATCTACCTGGCAAATGTGCTGGGCGTGGATATGGGCATGTTCTATAAACGCCGGGATTACGCCCAGTCCTACGCGGACGGCAGCCACCCCATCGTGGCCTATGAATTCCTGGGCGCGGACGTGACCGGAAAGGACATGATCATCATCGACGATATGATCTCCTCCGGCGATACGGTCCTTGAGACCGCCGCTCTCTTAAAAGACAAAAAGGCCAATAAGATCTTCATCTGCTCCACCTTCGGCTTCTTCACCAACGGCATGGAGAAATTCGACATCGCCTACGAGCAGGGGCTGTTCGACCGGCTCCTCACCACGAACCTGATCTACCAACGGCCGGAGCTTTTGGAAAAACCTTACTATATTAATTGTGATATGAGCAAATATATCGCCCTCCTCATAGATACGCTGAACCACGACGTGACCATCAGCAGCCTGCTCAACCCCGTCGACAGGATCAATGCCTATCTGGAGAAATATAAAAATCGTTAAAAGATAATGGCTGCAGGGTCTTGTTTCCTGCAGCCGTCATTTTTTCAGAACAGTGAGGTGTACTTTTCTGCGAGAAAAGTACCAAAA
>CAJTYN010000089.1:5288-12385 GCA_910584115.1 uncultured Lachnospiraceae bacterium | reverse complement strand
AAAGGTGGTGATATTATGGATGAGATGAAAGGATATAAGATAGCTATGGGAAAGCGTATCCAACAGGCCCGTAAAGCTGCCCATCTGACACAGATGCGGTTCGCTGAAAAGATTGATGTCTCGACTCAGTATGTCTCTGACCTGGAACGCGGGATCGTGGGATGCTCCGTCCCCACACTGCTGAAGATCTGTGATGTGCTGGATGTCTCCGCAGACCTGATCTTAAAGGGCGAACGACCAGAACCCCCGAGTGCCCCTGCTGTACCAGAGAGCTTCTCAAAGCTATCCCCCGAAGAGCAGGGATTAGTGAGAGAAGGCTTTGAACTGTTAAAGAAGGCGTTCTCATTGAAAGATGCAGAAAAAGAAGATGACGGATCCCTATGATCCATATGACGTTCATGTAGGTCGATATCTCATAAATTAATCATCGATACTCGATCATATATATGCTATACTCTGAGTCATGGATCGATCATCATCACGACTGCGGGGGAGCATATATGGCACATAAAAAGAAGAGTGGACTTACACGAGCAGATATAGAGCGGATATCATCGGCATACCGTCTACAAAGAAATGAATTTAGGCGTATCGAGGGGTTTGAGACAGAGACCTATGAGAGCATCCGCTTAAAAGGCTATGTGCTCAGTCTCTCCGAAGAAGAGACCTGCGGTGAAAAAACGGGCCGCATCATCGTCACGCATACACGATGTGATGGGAAGATAAGCCTGTATGATATATGGGAACGGGATGCGGACGGCCAACTACAGTTCCGTTTCCGGAACCCGAGAGATATCCCTCCTGCAGACAGGGACTATATCAGGGACTTAGAAGAAGAAAATAGGCGGCTGAAGGAAGCCCTCCTCCTACCAGATAGCAGTGATGAGAGATTGATGGATCATAGATCAGATAATGAGGATCCATCAGAGATACTGAGACTACAGACAGAGATCCTCAGATTAAAAAAAGAACTGTATATCTCTCATGAATTAATAACTGAGAATGAGAGAGAACTGGACCGTTTAAGGACGAGGCTCAAAGACCCTCCGATCCATAATGCTAGGGGAGCAGGCCGGAGACCTTCTAAAGACCGTGCCGATGCCGTAAAAAGATGCAGGGCACTATCAGCTCAAGGAAAGAGCCGCACGGAGATCCAGGATATATTGGGCATAAGCAGTGCAACATTTTATAGGTACAAAAGATCCTCCGACTCATGATGTGCCACCCAGGATCCCCAGGTGGCACGTATCCTCCATATATCTCTCTGATGGCTCATCCTCGTACAGACGATCTTTTTATAAATGCATCCGGATCACCTTCCTCAAGATGTTCCCTTTCCTGCCGCTCTTTCCATAACAGCTCCTCCAAGTCCTCCTGCTCATGCGGCAAGTAACGGACAGATATGAGCCTCCCATACTCCATGTCCGGATAAGATCCCGGCATAGAATCCACTCTCATCATACGTTCGCCGCGTTCATACCGCAGTACCACCGTCTCAGCAGGCAATGCTGCAGACTGTATATGTCTATGATATGCCTGATAGTCCAGCACATATATATCCCCCATGACAGTATCTGCGACAGCTCTCTTCACCTCAACAGCAAAAACGAGCACAGGATCACTGGCCTGCTCCGCATAGAAATTGAATATGTTATCTCCACTCGTACCTTTCAGGAACACATCCCGCTCAAGTAGGAGCCATGTCCCTGCTGTCCTGCACAGCCATATGAAGGACCTATCCTGCACGGCCTGATGGCCCACCGCCCTCCACAATGTCTCCTTATCGATCTCAAAGTCAGACTGGTGATGCCTTGTATGTTTTTGTACTACCTGTCCCATGAAACGTATCACATCAATATCGCTAAATCTCATCTCATACATGATCCATACCTCTTTTCATAACGTGGTCATTTTTCCTTTATGGCAGATACGCGCGGACAGTCCATCCACTATCTCTTTATCTTCCCACACCCCAGCTGTGTAACGGTCTCCATCCGCCTGCGCGGACGCCCCTTCCGCTTCTGGGTCTATACCTGCTCCTTTTAAAAACTCGTGGATCCATTCCCTGACGGTCTCGATCGCATCATAGAGGGTATATGTTTCCCAATATATATCATCAGCTCTATAACACAAGTCACCCCGGTATAACGCCCCATCCTTGTGTGCCAATAGATATCCATGCCCTTCCATATACCCGATCAACCTGTCCCCTTCTATTCCTGACATCGGGAATATAGATTCCAGGAACTCTACGATCTCTCTTCCATTGTTTAGACATCTCAGTCTTGCCTCGTCAGATCTCTCGATAAGCTCTATAACTCCCATCTTTCCTCCTCTCAGATCAGACATTTTTTACACAATAAAAATAGGGTAAAAGATCTCGAAAGAGCCCTTACCCCGTATCATTCTCCGTTATTTTTATACGCCGTACTGTTGTATCAATCGTTCCTGGAACGCTTTATCACATATAGAACGCTCTAGATCCTCATAGCGCTTCTCTTGTAACAAGAACACATTTAATCTGTTGATGCGTTCTTCCCCGATCCTTTCACCTTCTGTTTTCCCTTCTGCTCTTCCTTCCGCTCTTCCCTCTGCATAGATCTTTTCACTGACTTCACACATGATCTCATAACCTCCTTCCTCGCACTTTAGAAAATGTATCCGTTTTGACAGATCTCCCTGGCTCATATCATCCGGGAATTGAAAAATTTTCTACTGCTGTTTTTTGCCTTTTCTTTTTTCCATCTCTTTTAAAAAAGTATTCCCCCCCCTCATTATAAAAGTCAATCTTTTCCTGCATGGTCATATCCTTGGTAAGTTCATAATGATATTCCCGGATCTTATGGATATCTTCGATAGTAAACTCAGGGCTGATGACGGGTTCTGTTCTCATGATCATTCCTCGCTTTCCAACAATACAGAGGGATTCCATATCTCGATCATCTTATACCCTTCTAAATTTGTGATCACCCGTACACCTCTGATCGTTTTTACATTTACAATATGCTTAAAATTCCATGAAATGATACAGTCACATTCATTTATGACAGCCACCCCTATGTGTTGGCGATCGTCAAAACTCTTTTGTGTCAGGATACCCATTTTGATTATTTTATCGGCTACCGCAGTGACCTCTTCTGTAATATCCAATGTTGTAAATTGTATTTCATTTAGAAAGTCGATGAGCTGTGTCCTTTTTGGTTCTGGACATTTTTATATTTCTTTTAATGTTACCGTAGATAGGTATACTTCATATTTTCCATCTTTAAACATTTCCCACAGTTGTCTTGTATCTGACATTTTCTCCGGTACATCTTCCTGTAATAAATGGCTGATGACCGAGGTGTCTAAATATACCTTTAATTTCCGCATATAGCATCACTCCTTGGATCCGTTTTCATGCCCGTCATTTTTCAGTACACGGATAGTGCGCCTCATTATGTCAGCCAGGCTTCTGAAGGTTATCCATATACTTTCTGCCTCATCAGAAAGGTGCAGTTTATCTTTATGATCCCTGACTGACGATCCGATCATTTCCATGGTCATCTACCTATCATTATAACAGAAAATACTTTTTCTTACACCACGATCTTAAAGATCGATCCAGTTTATCCAACCATTTTTAACAGTCTTTATTAAAAATATAAAGATCCGCAGGACAGTCTTCATTTATACTAACCTGCGGATCTCTACATAGTCCTCTTTTTATGCTTTTTAAAAATCTGGTGTCAAACTGGTGTCAGATCCTGTTTATGGACCGCGCAAACCCGCATAAACACTGGGTTCATCTGTCTAATGTCTTCATGGTGGGAAACAGCAACACATCCCTGATCGCCGCCGAATCCGTCATCAGCATACACATCCGATCGATCCCAAACCCGATCCCCCCCGTAGGCGGCATCCCGATCTCCAGTGCATTCATAAAGTCCTCATCCGTCGTATTGGCTTCTTCATCCCCCTGGGCCAGCAGTTCTTCCTGGGCCTTAAACCGTTCCCTCTGGTCGATAGGGTCATTCAGCTCAGAATAAGCATTTGCCATCTCCCAACCGTTCATAAAGAACTCAAACCGCTCTGTATATGCCGGATCTTCCGGTTTTTTCTTAGTCAGCGGTGAGATTTCGATCGGATGATCCATGACAAAAGTAGGCTGGATCAGATGTTCTTCTGCAAATTCTTCAAAGAACAAGCTGAGGATATCGCCCTTTTTATGTCTTTCTTCATATTCTACATGATGCTCTTTTGCCGCGGCGCGTGCTTCTTCCAGGGTATGGATTGTATCAAAATCCACACCGGAATATTTTTTGACGGCTTCGACCATGGTGATCCGTTCGAAAGGCTTGCTCAGATCCATCTTCACGCCCTGGTAGGTGATCGTCGTGGTGCCCAACACTTCCTGTGCGACATAGCGGTACAGGTTCTCGGTCAGGTCCATCATGCCATGGTAGTCGGTGTATGCCTGATAGAGTTCCATCAGGGTGAATTCCGGGTTGTGGCGGGTGTCCAGCCCCTCATTGCGGAAGACGCGACCGATCTCGTACACCCGCTCCAGTCCGCCGACGATCAGTCTCTTCAGATATAATTCCAGTGAGATCCGCAGCTTGAGGTCCTCGTCCAGGGCGTTGAAATGCGTTTCGAACGGCCTTGCAGCGGCGCCGCCGGCGTTGGAGACCAGCATCGGGGTCTCGACTTCCATGAACCCCTGGCCGTCTAAGTAGCGGCGGATCGTGCTGATGATCTTGGAACGCTTGATGAACGTATCTTTTACGTCCGGGTTCATGATCAGGTCCACATAGCGCTGTCTGTAACGGAGGTCCGTGTTTGTCAGGCCGTGGAATTTCTCCGGGAGGATCTGCAGGCTCTTGGACAGCAGCGTCACCTCGTCGGCGTGGATGGAGATCTCTCCGGTCTTGGTCTTGAAGACTTTTCCCACGATCCCCACGATGTCTCCGATGTCCAGCTTTTTAAAGGCTTTGTATTCTTCTTCGCCCAGGCTGTCCCGGGCGACATAGGACTGGATGGTCCCCTCAAGATCTTGTACATGGCAAAAAGAAGCCTTGCCCATCACGCGTTTGGACATGAGCCGTCCGGCTATGGACACGGACTTTTCCTCAAGCTCTGCGAAAGAGTCTTTGATCTCCTGGCTGTGGTGGGAAACGTCATATTTCATGATCTGAAAAGGATCTTTGCCCTCTTCCTGTAACTGTGCCAGCTTTTCACGGCGTACTTTCAATAATTGGCTTTGATCTGGTTCTTTCTTTTGCTGTTGGGCCACTGTTTTCTCACTCCTTATACATTTCTCTGTATCTGCAGCACTTTATATTCCATGACGCCTGTGGGCATCTCTACGCTCACGGTCTGTCCCTCCTGGGCGCCGATCAGGGCCTTGCCCACCGGGGATTCGTTGGAGATCTTGCCTTCTAAGCTGTTGGCTTCCGTGGATCCTACGATCTTGAACTCGATCTCCTCGTCGTATTCCATATCGTGGACCTTCACTTTGCAGCCTACGCTGATGGTCTTTAGGTCCACTTCGTCTTCCACGACGACTTCGGCGTTCTTTAAGATCTTCTCTATCTCTTCGATGCGGGCCTCGATATCCCTCTGTTCGTCTTTGGCGGCGTCGTATTCAGCATTTTCGGACAGATCCCCCTGTTCCCTGGCTTCCTTGATCTTCTGCGCTACTTCTTTTCTCTTTACGACCTTTAAGTCGTGCAGTTCCTCTTCCAGTTGTTTTAGACCTGCATAGGTAAGCAGATTCTTCTTTTCTTCCATTTTCCTCGCTCCCTTCGCCCTTATTTATGGCAATTCCAGTATTATAGCGAAAAACCCCTGGATCGTCAAGATTTCCGCGGGCCCTCTTAGATAGGAAATGCCTGGATCTTCTGGGTTTTCACATATAAAAAAATATGCTATCATGATGAAGATAAGAAGGAGGATGAGGATGTCGGAGATATATAAGACTGTATACCGGGGCGGGCAGGGCGAGATCGTGGAAAAAAAGTCCAGGTTCATCGCCCATGTGCAGCCGGTCTCAAGTGAAGAAGAGGCGGCGGCGTTCATAGGGCGGATCAAGAAACAGTATTGGGACGCGCGCCACAACTGTCATGCCTATGTGATCGGTCCCAACAGGGAGGTCACCAGGTGCAGCGACGACGGGGAGCCCAGCGGTACGGCGGGCCGGCCGATGCTGGATGTGCTGCTGGGAAATGGATTGTACGATACGGCTGTGGTGGTGACACGGTATTTTGGGGGTACGCTCTTGGGGACCGGGGGACTGGTGCGGGCATATTCGGCCGCTGTCCGGGAAGGGCTGGCCCATGCGGTCATCATCGAGGAGCAGGCAGGGAGCATCTACCAGCTTGAGGTGGATTACCAGGGGCTGGGGAAGATCCAGTATATGGCGGGCGAGCAGGGCCTGGAGATCCTGCAGGCCGACTATGCGGAGGCGGTGCGCCTTGAGATCCTGCTCCCCTGCGAAAAGATAAAAGGATTCCTCGAAGGGGTCACGGAGGCCACGGGAGGCAAGGCGGGGATCACGAAACTGAGAGATGTGCGGTTTGCATTGGTGGAGGGGCAGGTGGAACTCTTTGAGTGATGAAAAAAGCGAAAAAATCTCAGATCACCGTAAATTTACAGACAATAAGATGCCTGCCCTTTAAAAAGCGTTTTAAGGGGTCCGGGGGAAATGTGATCCCCCGGCGCTTTTGGTACTTTTCTCGCAGAAAAGTACATCCCTCAAAGACCTGAGCGGCTATAGATCGTAAAAATATCAATGAGATCTGAATTATTTACAGAATCTAAAGGGTTTTAAAATACGCTCTATGATCAGAGTGTCTCTGGTCCAGGATAGTCCTTGCCCTGGGTATCCACGGTCATGGACTGGATCACCTGGGGTTCGACGGGCCGGTCATTGGGTCCCGTGGGTACGTTCGCGATCTTGTCGACCACATCCAGCCCCTCGATGACCTTGCCGAACGCGGCATAGGCGCCGTCCAGATGGGGCGAAGTCTCGTGCATCAGGAAGAACTGGGAGCCTGCGCTGTTGGGGTGCATGGCGCGCGCCATGGAGATGACGCCGGGTTCGTGTTTCAAGTCATTGG
>CAJTYN010000089.1:3310-5188 GCA_910584115.1 uncultured Lachnospiraceae bacterium | reverse complement strand
GGGTGCATGGCGCGCGCCATGGAGATGACGCCGGGTTCGTGTTTCAAGTCATTGGGGAAACCGTTCTGGGCAAATTCGCCCCGGATGGAGTAGCCAGGACCGCCCATGCCCGTTCCGTCGGGGCAGCCGCCCTGTATCATAAATCCGCGGATCACCCGGTGGAAGATCAGGCCGTCGTAAAAACCTTTTTTCACGAGGCTGATAAAATTATTTACGGTGTTCGGCGCAACGTCTGGATAGAGTTCCACCTTCATCACATCACCATTTTCCATGGTCATCGTTACGATCGGGTTCATTTTCGTGTATTCCTTTCCTTAAATAGCGTATTTATCTGCCCCTTGATTATAATATGGAAAAGGAAAAACTGCAAGCTGTTTGGCAAAGTAATGAAAAATGCTGGCACGGGCATGGCAGATGTGCTATACTCTTGTCTATTAAAAGATGATGGATGAGAGAGGAGGCGTATGGACGGCCATGAGATATGAGACCAGGTGCGCGCAGGAGACATTTGCACTGGGGGAGGAACTTGGGCGGGCGGCACATCCGGGCCAGGTCTACGCACTGACCGGCGGGCTGGGCGTGGGGAAGACGGTCTTCACCCAGGGACTGGCATCCGGCTTAGGGATCGAGGAGCCGGTGCGCAGTCCTACGTTCACGATCCTCCAGGTCTATGAAGAGGGGCGTCTGCCTTTTTACCATTTTGACGTATATCGGATCGCGGATGTGGACGAGATGGATGAGATCGGGTACGAGGACTGCTTTTATGGAGCTGGGGTCTGCCTGGTGGAGTGGGCGGACCTGATCGAGGAGATCCTGCCGCCGGATGTGATCCGCGTGACGATCGAGAAGGATCTGGCTAGAGGCGGCCCCGACTACCGGATGATCACGATCGGATCCTCCGGATCCCCGGAAGGGGAGGACGGGGTAAATGGGATAGAAAGGGTGGGAGAGATATGAAGATACTGGCTTTAGACAGTTCCGGGATGGTGGCTTCGGTGGCCGTGGCGGAAGATGACGTCCTTCTGGCGGAGTATACCGTCAACTATAAAAAGACCCATTCCCAGACGCTGCTGCCCATGCTGGACGCCGCTGTGCAGATGATCCAGCTGAAGCTGGAGACTATCGATGCGATCGCGGTGGCCTGCGGCCCAGGGTCTTTTACCGGACTGCGGATTGGGTCGGCCACGGCAAAAGGGCTGGGGCTGGCGCTGGACAAGCCGCTGGTGGCCGTCCCGACGACCCAGGCGATGGCGTACAGTCTCTATGGAGCGTCCGGCGTCGTCTGTCCGCTGATGGATGCGCGGCGGCAGCAGGTCTACACGGGATTTTATGGATTCACAGGCGGGCGGATGGAGGTCCTGCGTGACCAGATGGCCGCGGATATCCGGGAAGTGGCGGGCATGCTCAATGAGATGGGGCAGCCGGTGATCTTCTCGGGCGACGGGGTGCCGGTGTACCGGGATGTGATCCAGGCGGAGATGACCGTTCCGTTCTGTTTTGCGCCTGCTCATGTGAACCGGCAGAGGGCTGGGGCGGTGGCGGCGCTGGCCATGGAATATATGAAAGAAGGCCGGATCCAGACGGCGGGAGAGCACAAGCCGGAATATCTGCGCCTCTCCCAGGCGGAGCGGGAGCGCCGGGAGCGCTTGGCGAGGGAGGCGGGCGCGTCATGATCATCCGGGAAATGCAGATCGACGATCTGGAGCAGGTCATTTCTATAGAGGAGAGGCTGTTCTCCAAGCCGTGGACGCTCAATGGATTCTTCAGCTTTTTCGTACGGGAGGACGCATTGTTCTTGGTGGCGGAAGAGGGGGGAGAGATCGCAGGATACTGCGGCGTTCTGACGGCACTGGATCAGGGGGACGTCCTGAATGTGGG
>CAJTYN010000089.1:0-3210 GCA_910584115.1 uncultured Lachnospiraceae bacterium | reverse complement strand
AGTCATAAGTTGACATAAATCCTAAGCGTTTCCACTAGGTTTTTCGATGTTTTTGTCTTATAATGTGGGCAGAAAGGGCAGCAGACAGACACATTCAGACAGACAGGGAGGATACAGATGAGGATCTATGATCAGGAGAACGCGGCAAGACTGGTGGAGATCGTCTGCAATCAGTGCGGAAAGAGGATCTCTGTGACAAAAGGGGTCCCCCAGGAGGATACCCTGCATATAGAGAAGAACTGGGGATATTTTTCACAGAAGGACGGGGTCCGGGAGTCGTTCGATGTCTGTGAGGAGTGCTACGAGAAATGGGTGGCCGGGTTTGCGAAGCCCGTGCTGTCCGAGGAAAATGTGGAATTGATCTGACGGCCGTGCGCAAGGGCCGAAGATCAGAGAGGATCAGGATATGCTGGATGTATGTTTATTGGGGACTGGCGGCATGATGCCGCTCCCGAAGAGATGGCTGACGGCGCTGATGACGCGCTATAACGGGAGCAGCCTGCTGATCGACTGCGGCGAGGGCACGCAGGTGGCGATCAAGCAGAAAGGCTGGAGCTTCAAACCCATCGATGTGATCTGTTTTACCCACTACCATGGGGACCACATCAGCGGCCTGCCGGGCCTTCTGCTCACCATGGGAAATGCGGAACGCACGGAACCGTTGACGCTCATCGGGCCGAAAGGGCTGGAACGGGTGGTGTCCGCCCTGCGGGTGATCGCGCCAGAATTGCCGTTTCCGATCCGTTATCAGGAGATCGCGGAGCCGGTGCAGGGATTCAAGCTCAATGGATACGAGATCACGGCCTTTCGTGTCAACCACAATGTCCTCTGTTATGGATACACCATAAAGATCCGGCGCCAGGGCAGATTTTCCGTGGAGCGCGCGCGCAAGCAGCAGATCCCGATGCAGTATTGGAACCGTCTGCAAAAAGGCGAGACGATCGAGAGCAGCCAGGGGACCTTACATCCGGAGATGGTGCTGGGCCCGGAGCGCAGAGGCATCAAGGTGACCTACACCACAGATACGCGGCCCACACGGTCCATAGAGGAAAATGCCCAGGGCGCGGATCTGTTCATCTGCGAGGGCATGTACGGGGAGCCGGATAAAGACGCGAAGGCCAGGGAATACAAGCACATGACTTTTAAGGAAGCGGCGACCCTGGCAAAGAGAGCGCAGGTGAGAGAACTGTGGCTGACACATTACAGCCCTTCGCTGGTGAGGCCGGAGGAATATATCTCCGTGGCCCAGGATATTTTCCCCAAGGCGGTGCCGGGAAGGGACGGGAAGAGTACAGAACTGGCGTTTGAAGACGGAGACGGGAAGGAGGGATGATCCATGGGCGATGAAAAGATCAGGATATTGGCGATCGAGACTTCCTGTGATGAGACGGCGGCGGCAGTCGTGGAAAATGGGCGGCGGGTGCTGTCAAATGTGATCTCATCCCAGATCAGCCTCCACAGGACATACGGCGGCGTGGTGCCGGAGATCGCGTCCAGGAAACACATCGAGAAGATCGATCAGGTCATCCGGGAGGCGCTCGCGGGAGCGGACGTGACCCTGGACGGGATCGATGCGGTGGGCGTCACATACGGGCCGGGTCTGGTGGGGGCGCTGCTGGTGGGCGTGGCGGAGGCGAAAGCGATCAGCTATGCCAGAGGTCTGCCCCTGGTGGGCGTGCATCACATCGAGGGCCATGTGTCGGCAGATTATATCGAACATCCCGAGCTTGAGCCGCCTTTTCTGTGCCTGGTCGTGTCCGGCGGGCATACGGAACTGGTGATCGTGGAGGACTATGGGGTCTTTAAGATCCTCGGCAGGACCAGGGACGACGCGGCGGGAGAGGCATTTGACAAAGTGGCCAGGGCCATCGGGCTGAGCTACCCGGGCGGCCCGCAGATCGACAAGCTGGCTAAGGAAGGAGATCCCCATTCGATCGTTTTTCCCAAGGCGAAGATCGAAGGCGCGCCTTATGATTTCAGCTTCAGCGGGGTAAAGTCCTCGGTCCTGAATTACCTGAACCAGCATAAAATGCAGGGGAAGGAGATCCCCAGGGCAGATCTGGCGGCATCATTCCAGCACGCGGTGGTCGAGGTGCTGGTGGAACATACGATGCGGGCGGCAGAGGGATTTCATATGAAACATGTGGCGATCGCAGGCGGTGTAGCTGCAAATCAGGGATTGCGCAGCGCCATGCAGGCAGCCTGTGAAAGAGCGGGCATCCGTTTTTACCGCCCGTCGCCCATCTATTGTACAGACAACGCGGCGATGATCGGGGCGGCGGCTTACTATAGCTATAAAAAAGGCGTCCGGCACGGATGGGACCTCAACGCGGTGCCGAACTTGAGATTGGGAGAACATTGATGAAAAAGGAAAAATGTACGGCGATCGTCGTCGCGGCGGGGCAGGGGACGCGCATGGGCATGCAGACGCAGAAGCAATTCATAGATCTCGGGGAGGGCAGGCCCATCCTCTATTATCCCCTGGCGTGTTTTCAGGCGAGCGCTATCATCGACGAGATCATCCTGGTGACATCCCCGGAAGGGGTGGACTTCTGCAGAAGTGAGATCGTCGAGAGATATCATATGGATAAAGTGACGAGGATCATCCCGGGCGGAAAGGAACGCCGGGACTCCGTAAACGAGGGGTTAAGAGCATGCGCGGATACGGACTATGTATTCATCCATGACGGCGCCAGGCCGTTCGTCACAGAAGAGATCTTAGAGAGAGCCATGGGAGCAGTGCGCAGACATAAAGCCTGTGCGGTCGGCGTACCCGCCAAAGATACGGTCAAACTGCTGGATGAGGAGGGATTCGTGGATGGGACGCCGGACAGGGAAAAGACCTGGCTGGTACAGACGCCTCAGTGTTTCGCATACCCATTGATCTGCCGAGCGCACGAAAAGATGAGGGAGATGCCGTCGAAGATGGTCACAGACGACGCCATGGCCGTGGAAGCGAGCGGGCTGGCGAAGGTGAAGATGGTCATGGGCGCGTATACGAACCTGAAGATCACGACGCCGGAGGACTTGGAGATCGCGCGGATCTTCCTGAAAAAATCCGATCCAAAAAATTTGAAATTAATGGTTGACATGGATCCCTAATGGTGCTAGAATATCAAAGTCGTCGAAACACAGACGGAACACAAGCGAATAGTTGGAGAGGTATCGAAGTGGTCATAACGAGGCGGTCTTGAAAACCGTTTGTCCGAA
>CAJTYN010000088.1 GCA_910584115.1 uncultured Lachnospiraceae bacterium | reverse complement strand
ATATGTCGGATGTTTGGGTCTTCGGGGAAGAAAAAATAAAGGAAAATAAAGCATCTCCAGAGCGTGTTTGAAAAACCTAAAAAAGCGCTTTAAAGGGTCCGGGGGAGATCGCGATCCCCCGGCGCTTTTGGTACTTTTCTCGCAGAAAAGTACATTTAAAAAATCTGAGTATCCACGATACTATATCAAAATATCTTTAAAATTTAAATTGTTTACAGAATTTAGATAATCTTAAAGCACCTTCCCCTATTTCTGCGGTATATGATATTTCTCATTAAATTCCCTTTTGATATTTTCCAGCCGCGCCTGGTCTTCCCCGCGTTTTTTCCTGGCGTCGTCCTGGATCCGTTTTGTCTCGTCGATCCCGTCCACGATCGTCCGCCAGGTCGTCTCCAGCGTCTCTATCTTGATCGAGCTGCCAGAGGCCATCCGCGCCGTCATCTTAGACTGCTCTACCGTATTCCTGGCGTTTTTGATCAGCATCTCGTTGGTCTTTTCATCCAGGGCCGACATGGCCTCCGCCTGGATCCGCTGTCTCTTCAGCATGATCGCCTGGGCCAGCGCCTGTTTGAAGACCGGCAGGGTGATGATGAACGCCGAATTGATCTTCCGCACCAGGTTCATATTGGAAAATTCCATGGTCTTGATCATGGGGATGGACTGCATGGCCACGCTCTCCGCCATCCGCAGATCCTGCGTCCGCTGCTCCAGCATCGTCAGGGCCTGGCTGAGGCTCTGCAGCTCGAACTGGATGGACGCGTCCCCCGTGGACTCCATCTCCGTCTGCCGTTTGGCGATGTAGTCTTCCAGCTCCCGGCAGCCCTGCTCCCCGGCCAGGATATATCTCACCAGCTGATGGTAATAGGCCACATTGGCATCGAACATCTGATCCAGCCGGCGGTTGGACTGCTTGATCTCCGCCTCGTACTGTTTGAGCTGCACATAGATCTTATCGATCTCGTCACCCATGGTGTGGTATTTGTTCAGGATCTTGTCCAACTGCCTGCGCACATTCCCGAAGATCTTCTGAAAAAAATTCGGATCCTCCCTGATCTCATCGATGTCGAACTTGTCCATGATCTTCGCCAGCGTGCTCAGCATCTCGCTGGAGTCATCCAACTGGGACATGTTCATGTTCTCCAGCACCACATCCGAGGCCTTGGAGATCTCCTCCGCGGCCTCGGCGCCAAAGGATACGATCGTCTCCAGATTAAAAGGCTCGATCGTGCTGGTGATATCGTCCACTTCCTTTGAATTGACTAACTCCGCGTCCATCCTCTGCCGGTCGGCCACGATATCATACTGCTCCACCACTTCCAGCTCATTTTTCGTTTCCGTGACAGCCATCGGGGCTGCCTTACTGAAATCTAATCCCATCTATCTACCTCTCCTGAAGATCTTCTCCATCCACCCGGAACGCATCTTTTGCGCAGGCCGCTTCAGATCCGGCACCTGCAGGTCATACATATATTCTCCGATCTGATGCTCTTCGAAGATCTTCCTATTAAAATGTCTCTCAACAGTCTCATATCCCGTCGGGACGAAAAAGACCACATCGAACCCAATCAGGTCCAAAAAAGCCGCCAATATGGAATCCTCCAGCGAAATGACCGTCTCCGTAGTGTGGATGTACAGAAACTTTGGGTTTTTCTTCGTAAAATCGAATCTCTGGATCATCCGCACGATCTCTTTCGGCAGATCCAGGACCGTGGCCACGATCGTATATTCCGTGCCATTTTCAGACGTACCCCTGATCGTCCGCCGGTCGATGAGCATCTGGAGTTTTTCCAGGATATGCTCCTGCACCTCCTCCCGCAGATACCCATAGGGGTAACGGGGATGCTCCCGGATCTTCCGCTTCTGGATCTTCCCGTTTTTGAAAAACTCCACCGCATACGCTTTCATGGGATTTTCTACGTAAGGCCCGAGAAAAGGAGCGCGCGCCGCCACATACGTATCTTCCGTCAAGAGCTCCCGGATGGACTGCCAGTATCGGTCCACCTGCCCGTCCTTGACCCCCGAGACTTTCGCAAAGATCGCCGGGATGTTCACCGTATCCTCCACGATGCTGAAATTGGGCCGGTATCTGACCTCCTCGTCCCACAAAAGTGCGATCTCCTCGTACATGGTCTGCAGGACGACCACGTTCGCCCGCCCGTACTGCCGCTCCCGGTACATACCGGAATCCTGATACATGATCGTATCCAGTTCCCTCTCCGCATGGTACGCCGCCGTCCCCATATGCACGCCCGTATCCTCCTGTGGGAACTCCCCGAGGGCCATAGTCTCTGTAAAATGGATCTCGTACAACAGGGCATCCTGGAGGCAGCAGCCCTTTCCCAGATCCGGCTCTAAGATCAGCACATCCGCCGGCAGCCTCGCCAGGAACCGCAGGAACAGCGCCTCCCGCCCGTCCTTACAGCCGCCCATATGGATGAAACAACCGATCTGAGGCATCTTCCATCCGCCAAAGAGATCCTTCTGATAACGCCTGAGCCAGCAGAGCAGGTACACCGCCGTATTCGTCAGTTGGTTCAGGTTCGCCTTGGGGTTTTCTGCCTCCCCCCGCATCAGATCCAGGAACGCCTGGATCATGACCCGCTCAAGCTCCTGGCCGGCCGTGCAGGAGATGTTTTTTGAAAGATCCGTGAGCATCTGCATCCATGTAGTGTTCTCCCGCCGCCGGATACCGCTGACTTCTTCCGGCGTGGGTACGGGAATCTTCCCGTTGACGATCACCAGCCTCCGCCCTCTGTTCTTCATCTGCTGATAAAACTGATAGAGCTGTCCGGGATACAGGACCTTATCCTCCACGCCGCTGATCCGGCAGAAACAATTATAAAAAAACCGCGGGTCGTCCCCTCGTAAGTTTTCCGCCGTCTGAAGATCCTCCAGCCCCTTCCCAGTGATCCACGCATTGGTGCAGTTAGCGATCGTCGGCCGCTGTCCATACATCCGCTCCATCTGCATGGCTTCCTGGATCTCCTCCCGGATCCGCCGCAGACAAAAGTCCGGCGGGAACGCCGTCATACCAAGGAGTCTCAGCTCCTCCGGCACGCCGGGGACCGCCTTTCCCCCGCGCTGGAGCAGCACAACGTCGCAGCCGGCATCCGAGAGGATGGTCAGCATCATCAGCTCATACCTGCTGATCTCGCCCTCGTAAAGGATCTTTGGCACCTCCTCCGCCCCCAGCAGACTGACGATCCGCTCGAACCGATAATACAGCCAGCACATGAATTTGATATAGGCATTCTTTAGGATCCCCTCATTCTTCCCGGATCTGCGCAGGAGATCGAGAGCCGCATAGAGAGCCGCCGCCACGTCCTCTCTCTGACGTCCGTCCAGCCTGGGCAGCCATCTCTTTAAGCCCGCCGCGATGAACCCCTGATCCGCCCGGAAGTCCGTGCCCATCATCTCCTCATAATATGCCAGATTCTTCTCGTCCGGATTGGGGATCTTTCCCTCCTGGACCACGCCGGAGAGCCGCGCCGCCTGATAATACGCCCGGATAAACGCTCCGACCTCTTCCGTATATCCGCAGATCCGATAAAAATACACACACTTTCCCGGTCTGCTGCTCATTTTCAGAAAAAAGTCATCCAGCCCTCGGATCTTCTTCCGTTCAAACATCTGTCCCGCCACCTCTGCTCTTCCATCCGCTCTTCTATCTCATCCGCTTTCTGTTCATCGCATACCCCAGGATGGCCCCGATCACTCCGCCGAAGATGTGGGTCAGATTCGCCACATCGTTGGCGACGAAGATCCCTTCATAGACCTGCTGCCCCAGATAGATCGCCGCCACCAGGATGAACGTCAGGGGGATCTGTCCGTTCCGAGATCCCGTAAAGGAAGCCATCAGGATAAAGGCGAAGACGACGCCGCTGGCCCCCAAAAGCTGCACCCCCGGAAAAAGGAGGCAGTTCGCGATCCCCGTCACCAGGGCCGTCGCCAGTATGACGAACAGGATATTGTAAGAGCCATACTTCTCTTCCAGGAGCGGCCCCACCACCAGGAGCAGCATGATATTCCCGATAAAATGCTCCCACCCGGCATGGCCGCACACGTGCCCGAGCAGCCGCACATAGGTCAGCGGACTCAACAGGGACGACCGATATACGCTGAAAAATGCATCCGTCGACGCCCCTTTCGTCACATAGCCCAACAGGAGCGCCACAGAACAGACCGCCGTAAAACTCAAGATGACCGGAGAATTGAACGTTATCTTCGGTTTCCTCCTGCCCATCACGATCCCCCTCCTTTCCTTAAGCTCCTATTATAGCACAGGACGCACCATAAAGAAAGCCCCGTGGATATGGCATCCACAGGGTTTTTTCAGATCTCTCGACTGACCGTCTTCAGCGCTTCGAACCTCCGGGCATCGATGAAATCCCGGACAAAATCCGTCTGGGGGTGCAGGCAGATCTCTTCGGGACTCCCGATCTGCTCGATCCGCCCCTGGTTCGTGAGGATCACCAGATCCGCCACCTCCATGGCCTCCTCCTGGTCATGGGTCACGAAGATACTGGTGACGCCCACCCGGGCGATCATCTCCTTCAGCCAGGTCCGAAGCTCCCGGCGCACCTTCGCGTCGATCGCCGCAAAGGGCTCATCCAGTAAGAGGAGCTGCGGATCCGGCGCCAATGCCCGCGCGAAAGCCACACGCTGCCGCTGACCGCCGGAGAGCTGATGGGGATAACGTTTCCCCAGATCCTGCATGGAGATCAGTCCCAGCAGTTCCTCCACCCTGGCCCGGATCTCCGCCTTGCTCTTCCTCTGGCTCTTTTTCTTGGCTTCCAGGCCGAAGGCGATATTATCCGCCACGGTCATATAGCGGAAGAGCGCGTAATTCTGGAAGACAAATCCGATCCCCCGCTTGCTCCCGGGCAGGTCGTTGACCCGCGCGCCGTCGATCAGGATATCCCCCGAATCCGGCCGGTCAAGCCCCGCGATCATCCGCAGGATCGTGGTCTTCCCGCTCCCGCTGGGTCCGAGGAGCGCCGTCAGGGAACCTTTTTCCACCCCGAAGCTCACGTCCCTGGACGCCTGAAAACCGTCAAACGTCTTATTGATATGCCTCATCTCCACATACATAGCCGCTCCCCTTCCTACTTCCGTTTCCATTCCACGATGTTCCGCGCGATCAAGATCAGTACCGCCAGGATGACCAGGATGGAGGACACCGCAAAGGCCGCCGTCGTGTTAAATTCATTGTACAAGATCTCCACATGGAGGGGCAGCGTGTTCGTCTTGCCCCTCAGATGGCCGGAGATCACCGACACCGCGCCAAATTCTCCCATGGCCCTGGCCGTACACAAGATCACGCCATAGAGGAGCGCCCACTTGATATGTGGAAATGTGATCCGCCTGAAGATCATAAAGCCGCCGGCCCCCATCAGCGCCGCCGCCTCTTCCTCGTCTTTCCCCTGGGCATTGAGCACCGGGAAGAGCTCCCGAAAAACGAACGGGAACGTGACGAAGATGGTCGCCAGGATCACACCTGGCACGGCGAACACGATCTTGATATCATGGGCCTTCAGGAAATCCCCCATCCAGCCGATGTTCCCGAAGGTCAGGATGAACACCAGACCCGCGATGACCGGCGAGATCGAAAAGGGGATGTCGATCAGCGTGGCCAGGACCTGCCGCCCCTTGAAATAAAATTTTGACAGCAGATACGCGGCGAAGATCCCAAATACCGTATTGACCGCCACCGCCGTCACCGTCGCCAAGAGCGTGAGCAGCAGGGCTTTCACCGTATACTCATCCAGGATGGCCTCCCGGTATGCCGCCCAGCCGTCGCCAAGAGCGTTGACGGCCACCACGATCAGCGGGATCACCAGCATGACGGCCAGGAACAAAACGCTCACGCTTATCAGGATATATTTGACGATCGGGCGGGAATAGGGCTTTCGCGGCTCGATCACCTTCTGTATCGAATGGAGCCCGTCCCCCACCACGTCCCGGCCATACGCTCTCTCACTCTTCTTTTCCATGATGATCCTCCATCTTTTTCATTTTACCGTCTCAGCCTTTGGTGAACCTCTGCATATAGATCTGTATGGAATTGATCAGGAGCATCAGCAGGAAGGAGATCAAGAGCAGCACCAGGGCGATCGCCGTGGCGTCCGCATATTTGTACTGTTCCAGCTTCGTCATGATCAGGAGCGGCGCGATCTGCGTCTCATAAGGGATGTTCCCCGCGATGAAGACCACGCTCCCGTATTCCCCGATCCCCCTGGCAAACGCAAGGCCCGCGCCTGCTAAGAGGGCCGGGAACAATTCCGGCAGGATGACCCTGAAAAAAGTGTAGAGTTTGGCCGCGCCCAGCATCAGCGCCGCCTCCTCATACTCCCTGTCCAGTTTCTCCAGCACCGGCTGCACGGCCCGCACCACGAACGGGATCCCTACGAAGACCATGGCGATGGTGATCCCGATGCGGGTATAGGCGATCTTGATCCCCATCTTATCAAAGAGCGCGCCGATCCACCCCTGATCCGAGTAGAGATAAGTGAGCGCGATCCCTGCCACCGCCGTGGGCAGGGCAAAAGGCAGCTCGATCAGTCCGTCCATCAGCCGTTTGCCCGGAAAGTCATAGCGCACCAGGACCCAGGCCAGGATGATCCCGAACACTGCATTGATGAGCGCGGCAAAAAAGGCGCAGGATAAGCTGACCACATAGCCGGACACCACCTGGCGGGATGTGACCACCTGGATGAATTCCCCGAACTCCAGCTGGCTGGCGCGCAGGAAGATCGAGGCCAGCGGGATCAGCACCAGGCAGCCCAGCATAGCCAGGGTCACCCCCATGGAGAGCCCGAACCCGGGGATCACCCGCACGCCCTTTTTATTTTTGACTTTTACGATCTGCTGTTCCATAAAGATCCCCCATCATCTAGTCCGAATAGATCTCATCGAAGACCGCGCCGTCGTCGAAATATGTCTCAAAAGCCGCGTCCCATCCGCCGAAATCCTCGATCGTGACCAGCTCCATATCCAGATCGAACTGGTCTGAAAATTCCTGCAGGATCTTCTCATCCGACGGCCGGTAATAGTTTTCTCCCGCCAGCCTCTGGGCCTCGTCGCTGTAGAGATATTCCAGATAGGCTCTGGCCACTTCCTCCGTACCGTGTTCCTCTGCATTGGCATCCACCACCGCCACGGACGGCTGAGCCAGGATACTCACGCTGGGCGTCACGATCTCGTACTCGCCCGGATACTCTTCCATGGACAGATACGCCTCATTTTCCCAGGCGATCAGCACATCGCCCTGGCCGTTCTCCACAAACGTATTGGTCGCGCCCCGTGCGCCGGAATCCAGGACCAGCACATTCTCATAGAGTTTTTTCATAAATTCTTTCGTGGCTTCCTCGTCGCCTCCGTCCTGTCCCTGCTGATAGGCCCAGGCCGCAAGGAAATTCCAGCAGGCCCCGCCGGAGGTCTTCGGGTTGGGCGTGATCACCTCCACGCCGTCTTTGACCAGGTCGCCCCAGTCCTTGATGCCTTTCTCGTTTCCCTTGCGCACCAGAAAGACGATCGTCGATGTGTAAGGCGAACTCTCCTTGTCAAATTCGTCCAGCCAGCCGTCCTCGATCAGCCCCGCTTCCTCGATGGCCGTCACATCATGGGCCAGCGCCAGCGTCACCACGTCCGCCTCATTCCCCTCGATCACCGAACGGGCCTGGGAGCCGGATCCCCCGTGGGACTGAGTGACCGTGACCTCCTCACCGCCCTCTCCTTTCCAGTGTTCCAAAAACAGTTCATTATATTTTGCATAAAATTCCCTTGTCGGATCATACGAGACATTCAAAAGCTCCGATCCGCCGCCGGAGTCCTTCCCGCCGCTCTCGCCGCCGCATCCTGTAAAGAGCAGCGACATCACCGTTACCGCCGCCGCTATCCGTGCCAACCCCTTTTTCCTCATGTTCTCCGCCTCCTTAACTCAAACGTTTGTCTTACATTTTTACATGTTTACCCCTCGACAACGGCAATCTTATCACAGGATCAGAGGGGATTCAACCCTATTTTTGATCAAACGTTTGTCTTTATCTTGTATCACAGTCCTTGACTATTTTAGTAATAATATGTATTATATATATTAGCGGTGAAAACCCAGCCGTATACGGCGGTTTTAATATATTTTAAGATCTATGGATCAAGGAAGGAGCTTATCATGAAGAAAGCAGCCACATTGCTGC
This sequence comes from uncultured Lachnospiraceae bacterium, assembly GCA_910584115.1. Taxonomy (GTDB): domain Bacteria; phylum Bacillota; class Clostridia; order Lachnospirales; family Lachnospiraceae; genus MGBC164599. The sequence continues at coordinate 4,267 of CAJTYN010000088.1, read as the reverse complement.
TGGCGTTCATCCTCGTCCTCGCATCACTCACGGGATGCGGACAAAAAGAGGATGCAGGGAACCAGGCAGCTGAAACAGAAAAAGAGGAAAGCAAAGGTATATACCGCACTCTGGATGAGATAAAGGAAAGCGGGAAGATCACCATCGGAGTCTTCAGCGACAAGAATCCATTCGGCTACGTGGACGAGAATGGCGAATACCAGGGCTACGACATCTATTTTGCCAAGAGACTGGCCGAAGACCTGGACGTTGAGCTGGAATACGTGTCCACAGAGCCGGCCAGCCGCGTGGAATATCTGGAGTCCGGCAAAGTCGACGTGATCCTCGCGAACTTTACAGTGACAGAAGAACGCGCTGAGTCCGTGGATTTCGCACTTCCTTATATGAAGGTCGCCCTGGGCGTCGTCTCCCCGGACAGCGCTCTGATCACAAGACCGGAAGACTTAAACGGCAAGAAACTGATCGTCGCAAAAGGGACGACAGCCGAGACATATTTCACAGACAACTACCCGGACGTGGAACTCCTCAAGTTCGACCAATACACAGAAGCCTATAACGCGCTCCTGGACGGCAGGGGCGACGCGCTCTCCACCGACAACACAGAAGTCCTGGCATGGGCGCTCCAGAACGACGGCTTCTCCGTGGGCATCCAGTCCTTGGGCGACCTGGACACCATCGCCCCGGCCGTATCAAAAGGAAACGATACGTTAAAGGATTGGATCAACGAAGAGATCAAGTCCCTGGCAGACGAAGAATTTTTCCATGCGGACTATAAAGAGACTCTGGAACCCGTATACGGGACGGAAGTAGACATCGACAGCCTGGTCGTTGAAGGCGGCGTCATCGACGGCGAAGAGTCCGAAGAAGCCGATACAGACGACTCCGCGGACAGCAGTGAACCCGCAGAGGATAAAGGGAGCATCACCGTAGCCGCTTCTTCCACACCTCACGCCGAGATCTTGGAAGAAGCCAAAGAGCTTTTGAAAAAAGAGGGCTGGGATCTGGAGATCACCGTATTCGACGACTATGTACAGCCCAACCTGGTCGTGGAGAACGAAGAATTTGACGCGAACTATTTCCAGCACATCCCCTACCTGGATGATTTCAACAAAGAGCAGGGGACGCATCTGGTCAACGCGGGCGGCATCCACTACGAGCCTTTCGGCATCTACCCGGGAACGAAAAAATCCCTGGATGAGCTGGAAGAAGGCGACGTGATCGCGGTACCCAACGACACCACCAACGAGGCGCGCGCACTGCTCCTTTTGGAGGCCAACGGCGTGATCACCTTAAAAGAAGGCGCCGGCCTGGCCGCCACCGTAAAGGATATCGAGGACAACCCGAAAGACGTGCAGATCCAGGAGCTGGAGGCCGCACAGGTATCCAGGGTCAAGGACGAAATCGCCTACGTGGTCCTCAACGGAAACTACGCGCTCCAGGCAGGTTTCTCCGTGGCAAAAGACGCTATCGCCTATGAGACTTCCGATTCAGAAGCCGCCAAGACCTACGTAAATGTCATCGCCGTCAGAGAAGGCAATGAGAACGCGGACGGGATCAAGGCTCTGATCGAGGCACTGAAGTCAGACCAGATCAAGACCTACATCGAGGACACCTACGATGGAGCAGTCATCCCATTTGAAGAATAAAACAGTGTAAAAACGACCGATCGGGGATACCAGCCGGGCATGCTGAGCGTATCCCCGATCTCGTATATCCACATACATAAGGAGTAGATGAACATGGAACCGATCATTAGAGTCGAGCATCTAAAAAAAGTATTCCAGACCGGTGCGGGAGAGGTCGCGGCCGTGGATGATATCAGCTTTGCCATCGAAAAAGGAGATATCTTCGGGATCATCGGCCTCTCCGGCGCGGGAAAGAGCACGTTGGTCCGGTGCCTGAACCTGCTGGAACGCCCGACCTCCGGGAAGGTCTACATCGGTGACAAGAACCTTCCCGACCTTTCCGAGAGTGAACTGCGCAGGACGCGGCAGAAGATCGGGATGATCTTCCAGCATTTCAACCTGCTGATGCAGAGGACCGTCCTGGACAATGTATGTTTCCCCATGGAGATCGCCGGCACGAAGAAAAAAGAAGCACGCAAACGCGCGCTGGAATTTCTGAAGACCGTCGGCTTGGAGGAAAAAGCAAAGTCTTACCCCGCCCAGCTATCCGGCGGGCAGAAACAGCGCGTGGCGATCGCCCGCGTCCTGGCCTCCGACCCGGAGATCCTGCTCTGCGACGAAGCCACCAGCGCGCTGGATCCCCAGACCACCAAATCGATCCTTGCATTGCTCAAGGAGATCAACCAAGACTATGGGATCACCATCGTCGTGATCACTCATGAGATGAGCGTCGTCCAGGAGATCTGCAGCCACGTGGCCGTCCTGGACCATGGAAAGCTGGCCGAGTCCGGGACCGTGGAAGCCCTCTTCCATTCCCCAAAGACAGAAGCGGCACGGAGGCTGATCCTGAACGCGGGGAGCCAGATCAAGCAGATGCATGGCAAGAGGCTGGTGCGGATCACGTTCTCCGGGCAGTCATCCTTCGAACCAGTGATCGGCAATGTGGTCCTCTTATACAAGACACCGCTGAACATCCTCTACGCGGACACGAAGAACCTGAACGGAAAAGCCGAGGGCGAGATGATCCTCCAATTACCGGAAGATCAGCTGACAGCGGACAAGATGATCGAATATTTCAAACAAGAAAAATTGGGTGTGGAGGAATTAGAACATGTGGGATAATGAAATGATCATGATGCTGGTAGACGGGACCGTGGACACCCTGTATATGACCCTGATGTCCACCCTCTTCGGCTATATCCTGGGCCTGCCGATGGGGATCTTGCTGGCCGTGACAGACAAGGAAGGGATCCGCCCAAATCTTTTCGTGTATAAGATCTTGGACTTTATCGCAAATCTCGTGCGCAGCATCCCTTTCCTGATCCTTTTGATCCTCGTCATACCCGTGACAAAAGCGATCGTAGGAAAAAGCTATGGCCCCAGTGCAACGGTCGTGCCTCTCGTGATCGCGGCCGCGCCGTTCATCGCGCGTATGGTGGAGTCCTCCTTAAAAGAGGTTGACCGCGGCGTGATCGAAGCAGCCATGAGCATGGGCGCCGGCACAGCCTCGATCATCTGGAAAGTATTGCTCGCAGAGGCAAGGACATCCCTCCTGGTGGGCGTCACGATCGCCATCGGCACGATCCTCGGCTATTCGGCAATGGCCGGAGTTGTCGGCGGCGGCGGCTTGGGCGATATCGCGATCCGATATGGATATTATCGCTACCAGACAGATGTCATGCTCGTGACCATCGTCATATTGGTGCTCCTGGTCCAGCTCCTGCAGGGATTGGGCATGATGCTGTCAAAACGACTGGATAAACGCCGCGCATAAAAATAAAAAAACAGGTATGCATGTCGCACCCATACATACCTGTTTTTTCATGTACATCAGAGCATTGCCTAAAAAGAATTATCCCTAAAATAACCCATATAAGTCTCAAGCGCCTCTTTCAGCACTCTGTGATCGATCTCATCCGCCACGACCAACAACTTGCATTTCACTCTCGTGGCATCCGTTTCCGTACTCTCCGCCGATTCCGAATGAAAGATCTCCGTTCCCACCATGTTCAATAGGACCGTCTTAGTCGTATCTTTCAGACTGGCTTTGACTTGCAGGGGAACACCGCCGTGCTCCTTTATAAAAGCGACCACATCCATCATGGATAGTTTCATATTCATCTCCGCAAGCGGCAGAATTGCCGGTGTACAGGCCGTCATCGTGCCCAGGAGATGGCCATCCGAACTCCCCATCATCACCCTGTTTTCCTCGTGATGATGTTCATGGTGATGGTGCTCATGATGGTGCCCGCCGTGCTCTCCTCCATGCTCATGCTGATGTACATGTGGTCGTACTTCTTCCATTTTATCACTCATATCATTCATTTTGGGATCCCTCCTGAAATCGTATTCTCTAAGATCATTATACTATACCACGTTATGGAATGGAAGGATCTAGAAATAATAAAAAAAGATGGGAAATAGTCAGATTGACTATACTCATCTTCTTGATATATATTACGATACTCTATCCACCAAGTCCTCTGTGATTCCGTAAAACAGGGGATGAGAGAATCGAACTCCCACTAAGAGTTTTGGAGACTCCTGTCATGCCATTTGACCAATCCCCTTTAGGATCCTAAAAACTTTTCGCGTACCTTCAAAACTGCATATACGATGCACATCTCCTTCACTCTGGTCAA
>CAJTYN010000087.1 GCA_910584115.1 uncultured Lachnospiraceae bacterium | reverse complement strand
ACCGCCGCATGACCTTCGGCGAGACCTGGGAGAGCTGCCTGGACGAGATCCGCGCGCTGCCGAACGTGAAGAAATACGGCAGCGATGTCACCGTATCCATGTACGACTACGACCGCCCGTCCTACACCGGCTGCGTGTATAAGATCGAGTGCTACTTCCCCACCTGGGCGATCCCGAAGGACCACAAAGTGACAAAGGCACTGGAGGCCGCCTACACAGGACTCTACGGGGACAAACGGATCGGCGCCGAGGAGACTCTCGAAATGCGCCAGGCCCGCCCGCTGACGGACAAATGGACATTTTCAACAAACGGCGTCTCCATCATGGGCAGGAACAACATACCCTGCATCGGCTTCGGCCCGGGCGCGGAGGCACAGGCCCACGCCCCCAACGAGAAGACCTGGAAGCAGGACCTGGTCACCTGCGCCGCCGTTTACGCTGCATTACCGATCTCTTACTGTAAATAATATATGAATTTTGGAGGATAAATTTTATGAAGACATTACAGAAATATATCGACAAGTTAAACGCATTAAATTTCAAAGACATGTACAACGGCGATTTCTTCCTGACCTGGGAAAAGACCAACGATGAGATCGAGGCCGTCTTCACCGTGGCCGACGCACTCCGCTACATGCGTGAGAACAACATCTCCACCAAGGTATTCGAGAGCGGGCTGGGGATCTCCCTCTTCCGCGACAACTCCACCCGCACGCGCTTCTCTTTCGCTTCCGCCTGCAACCTGCTGGGCCTGGAGGTCCAGGACTTAGACGAGGGGAAATCCCAAGTGGCCCATGGCGAGACGGTGCGCGAGACGGCCAATATGATCTCCTTCATGGCTGACGTGATCGGGATCCGCGACGACATGTACATCGGAAAAGGGAACGCCTACATGCACGAAGTGGTGGACGCCGTGACCCAGGGCAACAAGGACGGCATCTTAGAGCAGAAACCCACCCTGGTAAACCTCCAGTGCGACATCGACCACCCCACCCAGGCCATGGCCGACATGCTCCACATCATCCACGAATTTGGCGGCGTTGAGAACTTAAAGGGCAAGAAGCTGGCCATGACCTGGGCCTACTCCCCCTCCTACGGGAAACCTCTGTCCGTACCCCAGGGCATCATCGGCCTGATGACGCGTTTCGGCATGGACGTGGTGCTGGCCCATCCGGAAGGCTACGAGATCTTCCCTGAAGTCGAGGACGTCGCCGCCAAGAATGCGGCCAAGTCCGGCGGCTCCTTCACAAAGACCAACAGCATGGCCGAGGCGTTCAAAGATGCCGACATCGTCTATCCCAAGAGCTGGGCGCCCTTCGCCGCCATGGAAAAACGCACGGAACTCTACGGCAACGGGGACACAGAAGGCATCAAGACCCTGGAAAAAGAACTGCTGGCACAGAACGCCGAGCACAAAGACTGGGCCTGCACAGAAGAGCTCATGGCCACCACCAAGGACGGAAAAGCCCTCTACATGCACTGCCTGCCGGCGGACATCACCGGCGTGAGCTGTGAGGAAGGCGAGGTGGACGCCTCCGTATTCGACCGCTACAGGGATCCGTTATACAAAGAGGCCAGCTTCAAGCCGTACATCATCGCCGCCATGATCTTCCTGGCAAAATTCGCCGACCCGGCCGATATCCTGAAAAAACTCGAAGAACAGAACACACCGAGAGTATTTAAATAGACAGGAGGATCCGCGAGACTATGAAAAAGAAAAAGAGAGTCGTCATCGCCCTGGGCGGGAACGCGCTGGGCAATACCCTGCCGGAACAGATGACCGCCGTGAAGATCACGGCCCGGGCGATCGTGGACCTGATCGAAGACGGCTGTGAAGTCGTGGTCGCCCACGGGAACGGCCCCCAGGTGGGGATGGTCAACAACGCCATGATCGCCCTCACCCACGAGGATGCCGAACAGCCCAACACGCCGCTCTCCGTCTGCGTGGCCATGAGCCAGGCGTATATCGGCTATGACCTGCAGAACGCCCTGCGGGAGGAGCTGCTGGATCGGGGCATCACAGATATCCCCGTGGCGACCATGATCACCCAGGTCCGGGTGGAAGCGGACGATCCCGCGTTCCAGGACCCCTCCAAGCCGATCGGCAAGTTCGTGGACGCCGCCCAGGCAAAGATCATGGAAGAAAAGTTCCACTATATCATGAAAGAAGACTCCGGGAGAGGCTACCGCCGCGTGGTCGCCTCCCCAAGACCGGCGGAGATCATCGAGATCGGCACGATCCGCACCATGGTGGACTCCGGCGACCTGGTGATCGCCTGCGGGGGCGGCGGGATCCCTGTCGTCCGGCAGGGCAACCACTTAAAAGGCGCCAGCGCCGTGATCGACAAAGATCTGGCCAGCTGCCTCCTGGCAAAAGAACTGGATGCCGACTACCTGATCATCCTGACCGCCGTAGAGAAAGTCGCCTTAAACTTCGGCACGCCGGAAGAAAAATGGCTGGATCAGGTCTCCGTCGAGGAGGCCGAGCAGTATATCGGAGAAGGGCATTTCGCCCCCGGCTCCATGCTGCCAAAGGTACAGGCCGCCGTAGATTTCGCCGGCTCCAAACCTGGGCGCACCGCCCTGATCACGCTCCTGGAAAAATCCAGGGAAGCCGTCCAGGGCAAGACAGGCACGACATTCCATATGTGATCCTTCACCACAAAAAGGATGTGCGGACAGATCCCGCACATCCTTTTCTCTCATCCTTTTAGCAGAGCGATCCGATCAGCTCCAGCAGTACCCTCTCGCAGCGTTCGATATCCCTGCACGCAACAGACTCATCCGGTTTATGCGCATACGCCAGATCGCCGGGTCCGTAGGACATGCACTCCGCATTTCCCAGCATCCCCGCGACCACCGCCGTATCCGTATAACCTGGAAACACGCCCACATCCGCTCCTCTCCCACAGACGGCTCTCGTCGCCCTCTGCAGTTCCCGCAGGAGCCGCGACTCCCTGTTTTCTTCTATATACGGACGCTCCCCCGTTATCTGGTACCGCACATGGATCCCCGCGCTCCTTCTCTTCACCGACCGGGAGGCTTCCTGGATCAGCTCCACCACCTTTTCAGTATCTATGGGCGGCGCGAGCCTGCAGTCCATCCAGACACGGCATCTGTCGGGGACCACATAAGGCTGGTAACCGCCCTGGATCTGGCCGAAGGTCACCGTGGACTTTCCCATCTCAGCGTGTATGGGAAACGCCTCGAACCCTTCGCGGATCCCCACGATCATCTCCGCCGCGGCAGCTACCGCGTCCGCTCCCTGCTCCGGTCTGCTGGCATGGGCCGTGACCCCCTGGATATCCAGCCGGATCCAGAGACGTCCTTTGTGCGCCATCTGAATCTGCCCGTCCGTCGGTTCCAGATCCAGGACCAGATCCTCCGCGGTCACATAGCCTTTCCGGACAACATGCTCCACACCGGCCATATCCCCTTCCTCATCCACAGTACAGATCAGACGCAGGGGACGGGAGAGCCTGCGCTTCCCCGCTCTCACCTCGAGCGCCGTCTTTTTGAAAGCAGACAGCGCACAGGCCAGGCCCGATTTCATATCGCAGGACCCGCGCCCGTAGATCCGTCCGTTTATTTCTTCCGCGCCAAAAGGATCCTTCGTCCAGCCATCTCCCACCACAACGGTGTCCATATGACAGATCAGCACCAGCGCCCGCTCACCCATCCCATGCTCCGCCGGGATCTCCGCGATGAGGTTGCAGCGGCCGTTGACCGTCTCGTCCCGTATGACCGCCGCCTGGCTCTCAGAAAGATATCGGCAGATATACGCCGCCGCTTCCCGCTCTCCCGTACCGGGGTTGGTGCTCTCGATCTGCACCAATCTCTTTGTCAATCCGATTGCATCTTCCATCGCACCCACCTAATGAAATATCAATAAATACGGACCCGGCCGCCTCCGCCGCATCAGCCGCGGACACGACCATAGGTCCGTATATCTGACTCCTCTGTCAATATCTATCTTTTCTTTAAAGCCACGACCTCGATCTCCACCCGCGCATCCTTGGGCAATGCCGCCACCTGGACCGCGGATCTGGCCGGATAGGATCCCTCGCTGAAAAATCCTGCATACACGCTGTTCATCTGCGCAAATTCAGCCATATCCTTCAAGAACACCGTCGTCTTTACCACATCATCCATACCGCATCCGGCCGATGCCAGGATCGCCTTCACATTCTCCAGTGACTGCCTTGTCTGGCCTTCGATGTCCGCCGCCGTGATCTCTCCTTTCTCCGGACAGATCGGGAGCTGTCCGGAGAGGAACAGCAGGTCCCCCGCCTGGATCCCCTGCGCATATGGTCCGATCGCCTGAGGCGCTTTTTCTGTACTCAATATCGTCTTCATCATTTTCCCCTTTCTCATTGATAATTTATTATCATACAAATAATTTATCACGAAATCCGGAGATCGTCAAGATGGATCCTGCATAAACAAAACTTGAAATCCAGACATTCCCATGCGATAATAAAAAGAAACGAGTGATATTCATTTTATTTTTAGAGAGGAAAGACCCATATGACAGCAACAGACCTCCAACAGTATACGATACTTGTTGATTTTCTCGGAAAGACTCTTGGTCCCGACTATGAAGTGGTCCTCCAGGACCTGACGAACGGCAACAACGCGATCGTAGCGATCGCAAACGGCCACATAAGCGGGCGCAGGATCGGAAGCCCCCTGACAAACGCGGCCCTCCAGATGCTCGCGTCCAAGACCTATGAAAACAATGATTTTGTGTGCAACTATAAAGGGATCACCGAAAAAGGCCGCATCCTGCGCTCTTCCACCATGTTCCTCAAGGATGAGGACGGAAGACCTTTCGCGCTCCTCTGCATCAATTTTGACGACAGCCGCTATCAGGAACTGTCACAAAAGCTGAAGACCCTCATCCACCCGGACAACTTCGGCGCGGCCCTCCCGCGCTTCGACGCCCCGCTTTCCACCGGGCAGGAGGCGGCGCCCGCACATACATCCCTGACCGAGAATTTTTCGATGGATATCCCCACGCTCATGCAGAAGATCTTCGACGACTGCATCTGCGGCATCACGACCCCCATCGACCGCCTGAACCAATATGAGCGCAAGGATGTGATCTCCCGCTTAAATGAGCAGGGACTCTTTCAGCTCAAAGGCGCGATCTCCTTCGTCGCCAAAAAATTCTCCTGCTCGACCGCGACCATCTACCGCTATCTGAGCGAGATCACCACCTGATCCGTGACCAGGATCTTTCACGATACATTTGAATTTTCCGGCAGATCGTGGTACGATCTTGTCAGGCATCCGCGAAACTTTCCTTCTGTATACAGAGTTTGGACAAGATATACAAGATAAGGAGCGACTTCAAAACGGTTTGGAGCGACGTTTTCATATATCTTGTCCAAACTCGCAGCAGCAGGTAACTGTTTCGCGATCACTCATAATCCATCTTGTAAACGAAAGGAGAACACATATGTCATACTTATCTGAGAGATATGAAAAAACAGCCGCCACTCTCAAAAAGAATTTTGAAAAGCGGGGCATGGAATTCTACTACTGCGCCACAGCAGAAGAAGCGAAAGAACAGATCCTCTCCCTGATCCCGAAGGGGTCTTCCGTCGGCTGGGGCGGTTCCCTGTCCATGGAGGAGGCCGGCGTGATGGACGCGATCAAAAACGGCGAGTACAACGCCATCGACCGGCACCGCTCCAGCGATCCGCAGGAACAAAAGCGGATCTACGGGGAGATCGTGTGCGCCGATTTTTTCCTGATGAGCACCAACGCTTTTACCCTGGACGGTGAGCTGGTCAATATCGACGGGCTCGGCAACCGGGTATCCTGTCTGTCCTACGGCCCGGACAAGGTGATCGTGCTGGCCAGCATGGATAAGCTGTGCACCGATGTGGACGATGCCATCCGCCGGGTGCATCTTGTGGCCGCGCCGCCCAACGCCCTGCGGGTAGGAGCGGATACACCCTGTGCAAAGACAGGCGTCTGTGCGGACTGCTTAAGCCCCAGCTCCATCTGCTGCCAGACATTGATCACCCGCAAGTCCCGCATCCCCGGGCGGATCGTGGTGGTGCTCACCGGGGAACATCTGGGATTTTGATCTTCTAGAGCATTTTTCAGACACGCTCTAATCCCGGCGCAGCGCCTCGATGGGATTGAGGTTCGCGGCCTTGATCGACGGCAAAAGCCCGAACACGATCCCGATGACCATTGAAAAACCCACCGATGCCACGATGGCAGGGACGCTGATCGCGATCGGGATCCCTGCCATCCTGGATATGACATTCGCCATCACGATCCCGGATATGACCCCGACGACCCCGCCTAGGCTGGTGAGCACGGCGGCCTCCGTCAGGAATTGGAACAAGATCCTCTTCTTCCGCGCGCCGATGGCTTTCTTCAGTCCGATCTCACTGGTCCTCTCTGTGACGGAGACCAGCATGATGTTCATCACCCCGATCCCGCCCACCAGAAGGGAGATGCTGGCGATCCACAGGAGCTGCCCGTTGGTGCTCTGGCTCAGGTCCTGCTGCTTTTTCGCCATCTCCAGGTTGTCGTTGGATTTGTATCTGATCTGGGAATTTTCCTCTATGTCCCCGTTGAGGATCTTCGCCGCTTTATCGCCCACTGTGGTCATGGCCTCTGTGCTGACGGCCTTGATCACCGCGTTCTCCGGCTCGTCATATTGGTAGATGACCGGCCAGACCGCATTGGGCACCAGGAGCGTCCCCGTCCCGGCATTTCCATAATAGGTGTAATATTCCATGTAATTATTGATGATCGGCTGAAATGTCTCCGCCTGGGTATAAACGCCCACCACCACAAAAGGCTCCCCTTTGATCTCGATGGTCTTTCCCAGGGGCATCTCATCCTGGAATAGGCTCCCCACCGCCTCCTGATCTAGCAGGGCTACTTTCCGGTATCCGTCGTAATCGGCCTGTACGAACCCTCTCCCGGCCTCTATCACATAACCGCAGGTATCCAGATAATCCCCGTCGATCCCGTATACTTTGCCGCCCTGCATGCTCCGTTCCATATAGTAGATATTGTCCGAATATCCCCTGTTGTAATAAAAAGTGCAGTTTTCCACGTCTTCCAGCTTGCGCACTTCTTCTTTCTGCCCGTCTGTGAGCTGGGGGAGCGTGGCACCGCTGGCCATCCCCCAGGAAGCGTCGTACTCTGAACTCCCATCGTAGAGAAGGACTTTTACCGCGTTATTCCCTGCCCCGATCAGCTGCTCCTTGATCTGCTCGCTCGTGCCTTTGATCGTGGACACGATGGATATGATGGAGGCGATCCCGATGATGATCCCCAACATGGTGAGGAAAGAGCGCATCTTATGCGTCCAGATCCCCTGAAATGCCAGCCTTATATTCTCGATCATAGCTCTTCTCTGCTCCTTTTATCAATATCCATACAGCTCATCCACCGTCCCGTCTTCCGTCTTGGCGCCGTCTTCCACCCCGGACCCGTAGGGGAACGCGATCTTATCCTGGCTGTCCAAGCCTTTTTTCACGATGACTGTGTAGCCGTCGCTGCTCTTCTCCGCGGTGACCGGCTGTTTCTTCAGCCGCCCGTCCTGCTCTTTGTATACATAATACTGGCCGCCCTCTGACCGGACCATGGCCGGATCTAGGCAGACTGCCCCTTCCCCCGCCTGCTGGCTGGTCCCGATCTTCAGATCCGCGGTCTCCCCGTTCTCAAGGTCCAAGTCTTCTGTCACATGGGCGACGAACGGATAGTTGGACACGTTCGGGTTGCCCATCCCCATGGTGAAATAGTCCTGGCTGCCGCCGGACGGATAGGGCGCGATCTCCCGGATCTCCGCCGTAAAACTGGCGCCGCTCTCGTACGTATTGCCCGTGATCTGGTCGCCGACTTTTACCCGCTCCAGCATCAGCTCGCCCAAGGAACCTTTGATATAATAGCCGTCGTCGCTCTCGATCTCTATGAACGCATCACCCTCTGACTCACCCGTCTGGGGGTCGCCCACAACGGTCACGATGCCTTCCATCGTACTGGTGATCGTCTCGTTTTTCAGTTCCTTTTCCAGTTTGGAGATGGCGAGGGCTTTCTTCTGGATATCCAGCTCGTAGGCCTGGATATTGTTCTTCTGGTATCGGATGGCCTCTTCCCGGGTCATGGACGACTCTTCCGGCTCATCGTCCTCCCAGTCGTCGTCCTCCCAGTCGTCCTCTTCATCTTCTTCCTCTTCTTCGTCGACCTCTTTATTCGGGCCGACGACTTCGGGTTCCGGTGTGGGAGTCAGTACGCTCTCTCCATCGTCCGCCTGTCCGGCGCCCTCCAAGGTGAAGATCTTCTCATCGTCGGGATCTGTCACATCTTTTCCCTGGCGCACATAATATCCCAGCAGGGACCGGCCGGGATCCGCCAGGTCGGCGATCTGGTCGTTCTCATGAAATTCCAGACGGTACCAATAAGCCTGTCCGCTGCCCTCTTGTTCCAGGCCCGCCGCGTCATAACCGGCCATCTTATTGAAGAAGGATCCTTTTACCACCACACCCTCCCGGCTTCCCGTACACAGAAAACAAAAAGGGTCTTCTTCGCTCCCTGTCCCCCGGTACGGAACGGAATCGTAGTCCAGCAGCTCATACAGGATCGGGGACTCCTGTTTCTGATCGTCATCCGGATCTTTATCTGGATCCTGATCTGGTCCCGGCCCCTGATCCTGGTCTTTGTCATGGTCTTTGTCCTGCTCCGGCTCCTGACTCGGATCTGGCGCGATCGTCTCCTGTCCGCTCAGGGACGCGGCCGCCAAACGCAGGGGCAGCTGGGCAAATGCCCGCAGATAAGGACTGTAAGAAGCCTCTTCCTTTTCATCATCCCCGTCGCCGATGGGCGTATAGTCCTCCCCCGGATCCGTGATCGGCCCGCCGTTTTCCAGGCTCTCCAGTCGGGCTTTGGCCTGAGCGAGTTTATTTTCCAGATTCTGCTTCTGCAGTCTCTCCAGCTCCAGTTCCAGTTGTTTTAAGGTCATATCGTAGGTGAGCAGCTTGTCGCCCGGCTTGACGCGGTCGCCCGCTCTCACATAGACCTGCGCGATGACCGCGTCCTGGATCAGCTGCACTTTCTGGGTCACGCTGGAGGTCACTTCCCCGTATAAGGCGGACTCGCCTTCCCCGTACATCCCCGACTGGTCCAGGTCCATGACCGGGATCACTTTGACGGTGGTGGCGTGTGTCTTCCTGGCCACGATGCCCACGCCGACAAATATGGCGCAGACCAGGGCCACGCCCAACAGGGCGAAGAGGATCTTCCTGCGGATGCTAGGACCGTTCCCCATGGCCGTTCCCCCCTTTCTCCGTCAGCTCCCCGTCGCGGATCATGACCGTCCGTCCGGCATACTCCGCGATCTCCGGATCGTGGGTGATCATCAGGATCGTCACGCCCTCGTCATTTAACTTCTGGAAGAGATCCATGACCTGTGTGCTGGACTTGGAATCCAGCGCGCCTGTCGGCTCGTCCGCCAGGAGGATCTTCGGGTCGTTGACGATCGCGCGGGCGATGGCCACCCGCTGCATCTGACCGCCGGATAACTGGTTGGGCCGAAAGGTCACCCTGTCCGCCAGACCCACCCTCTCCAAGGCGCGAAAGGCCCGCTCTTTCCGGAGTTTTTTTGGCACCCCGGCGTAGTTCAGCGGCATCTCCACGTTTTCCAGGGCGCTCTGCCTGGGGAGCAGGTGGAAGCTCTGGAACACAAAGCCTAATTTATGCAGGCGCAGATCGGACATCTCATTTTCCGAACATTTATTGACGTCCTGCCCGTCCATGTAGAATTCCCCGGAGGTGGCTTTATCCAGACAGCCGATGATGTTCATCAGTGTCGTCTTACCCGATCCGGAGGGACCCATGACCGCCACATACTCCCCTTCTTCCATCGTAAAGTCCACATGCTTTAAGACTGGGACCACCAGTTTTCCCTGCTGATATTCTTTATAGATATCCTTCAGTTCCAGGATCCTCAAGGTATCACCTCCATATCCGGGGCGACCGCATCCTCATCCGTATCCGGGATCATCTCCACTTCCGTGCTCTCCCCGTCCGGCCCCGGGAAGACGCCGCTCTCATCGATGATCACTTCACCGCCGTCCGGCCCCAGGTCCTCCGCGTTTTCCAGATCCACCGGATCTTCCTGGTCTTCTGACGGGATCTGCATCTGGTCGCTGACCTCCACGCTCATCCCCTCCTTGAGGTCCTCGGAGGGAAACGCGATGCAGTCGTCTTTCGTCAGCCCTTCCTGGATCTGGTATTCCCCCAGCTCCTGGTCGTAGTCGCCGAGCGTGACGGGACGCTTCTCCAGCCTGTCCCGGCCGTCGGACGCCCACACATAGGCATCTCCTTCCGTATCGGCGATATAGAACTCGTTCAGCCAGATCCCCTCTTTTGCCTCGCCTTGCCCGTAGTCCATCTCGATGTATACATGCTGCCCCAGCATCATCCCTTTTGTATCGTCCATATTTACGTAAAACGGATAGGACGACGAAGTGGTCTGCGCATCCTCGCCGCTGTCCGATGCCATCATGTTCGACGCGCCGTCCTCGCCGCTGCTGGTCGGGTGCTCCGTGTCAATCTCACCCATCGTCCCTTTCCAGGTCACCTGGGGATCCACCCTTGAGCGGATGAGCACAGGGTCGCCCTCTATGATGCTCGCCCTGTTCTGTTCATTTACCTTCCCCTTCACCCGGTAATTCCCTGTGCCGAGGATCGTGATGAACGTGCTCTTTCCGCCGGAGGAGGACCCGGAGTCGGGATCTGCGAGATCACTGCTGCTGCCCATCACGTCCTTATTGATCAACTTGATAATCCCGTCGATCTCGCTGGTCACGATGGGCGAGTCGCTGACTTTTTCCAGCTTCTCGATCTCCGCCGTCTTGCTCTTCTGGTCGTATTCGTTTTTCTTTAAGTCCATCTGCGCCGACTGGATCTGGATCGTATACGAGAGCTGGTCTTCCTGCGGCGCCTGATCCTTCTCCCGCTGGTATGTGTTGATCTGCTCCTGGTAGCTGACCGCCTCCGTCTTTAAGCGCTCCAGTTCCAGCTTCGCCGTCGCCAGCTGCTCCTCCCCGGAACTGATATCGTAGGAAAAGAGCTTGTCGCCGGTCTTTACCGACTGCCCTTCCTCCACCATGAGCTGCTGGACGGCCCTGCCCGTATCCAGCTTCACTTCCACGGTCTTCTGCGGCTCCACGACCCCGGCATAGCGGTTCTGCGTGCCGGATATATCTTCTCCTGTCAGGGATCCCACCGTCGTCACATAGGCCACATCACCTTTGCCGGCGGGGCGGTCTTTCAGGTAAGTCCAGGCCCCGGCGCCCAGCAAACCTATGACCGCCACGATCCCTCCTATGATAAATACACGTTTCTTCATGCTCTGCTCTCCTTCGGATGCTGCGTGTCGCTGTTCATTGCTCTTTATCATACCAGATTTCAGATGGAGCGGCAAGACTCCTCTTCCATACATCACAAACACTTCACAATTCACGAAAGAAATCCTTGCATATCCTGCCCGTCTGTGCTAAGATGATAACAGACAAAAACATGTGACCAGACTTTAAAGGACGGTGTTCCTGAGGAGAAAGGGCCGGAGTATGTTTGAGACGCATCCGCAGATCATGGCATATCATGATGCGCTGTTCTGCCGCAGTCTTTTGGACATATCCCACAGACATTTGGGATGATATCATCGTGTATCAGAATGACCATCTGCGCCCTTTTGGGGCGTTTTTTTATTTCTCTGTGACACTGTTCCGCAGATACCTGATGAAAGGAAACCGGCAAGATATGGATAATGGAAATGATACACGGATCGCCGTCATCACGATCATCGTAGAGGACAGGACCTCCGCCGAGAGCCTGAACCAGCTCCTCCATAAATACGGGGATTACCTGGTCGGCCGGATGGGGGTGCCTTACCGGCCGAAAGAGGTGTCGGTCATCTGCGCCATCTTAGACGCGCCGCAGGACATCATCAGCGCCCTGTCCGGCAAGATCGGGATGCTCCCGGGCATCACCAGCAAGACCGTCTATTCCAAACTACAGGACAGATAACAGGATAAAACAGGATAGGATATGAAAGAGTATATCGACAGATCAAGAGATGGGGAGACTCTGAGCCGGGCGGATCTTATGACCCTGCTCTCTGAGCGGGACGCCGCCGTCCAGGACTATGCCATCGAGCAGGCCGTCCGGGTCCGCCAGCGGATCTATGGCCGGGACATCTACATCCGCGGCCTGGTGGAGATCTCCAACTACTGCAAAAATGACTGCTATTACTGCGGGATCCGCAGCAGCAACCGAAGAGCCAGCCGCTACCGACTCACCCCCGAACAGATCCTGGACTGCTGCCGGGAGGGCTATGAGCTGGGCTTCCGTACATTCGTCCTGCAGGGCGGGGAGGACGGCTGGTTCACGGACGAGAGGCTGGCGCCCGTCATACGGGATATCAAGAGAGAATACCCGGACTGCGCCGTCACCCTCT
>CAJTYN010000086.1 GCA_910584115.1 uncultured Lachnospiraceae bacterium | reverse complement strand
GCGCTGTTCTTCAGGGACCGGATCGTCTTGATCTTCCCGTCCTCCCAGGCAGGACGAGCAGACAGCGCGACCACGTACCCGGCCACTTCCCGGTCCCCCTGCCCGAATGGCACGCTGACCACCACACCCACACAGATCCGATCTTCCAGATCCGGCGGGACCTCATATTGGAAGACCTTATCCAGGTTCTTGCTGGAGATATCCACGACAACATCGGCGTACAGCTTCGCACTCAATCTTCTATTCAACCTTCTTCCAGTATCTCCCGGATCAGCACCCGCTCATCCATCGGGTACTTCTTTCCTTTTATCTCCTGGTAATCTTCATGTCCTTTGCCGGCAAGTATGATGATATCCCCGGGCTGGCCGTGGTGTATGGCGTAGGCGATCGCTTCTTTCCTGTCTTTGATCTCCACGTACTCTCCGCGGGTCTTTTTGATCCCCTGCTTGATGTCGTCGATGATCGCCTGGGGATCCTCGTCCCTGGGATTATCCGAGGTGATGATCGTAAGGTCTGCCAGTTCCCCGGATACCTCGCCCATCTCGAAGCGCCTGGCCCTGGAGCGGTTCCCTCCGCATCCAAAGAGGCAGACCAGCCGGGCAGGGCGATATTCCCGCAGGGTGATCAAAAGGCTCTTTAGAGCCATGGCATTATGGGCATAATCGATCATCAATGTAAATGCATCCGATACAGGGACCATCTCCACACGCCCTTTTACCTTCGCACATCTTAAGGCGCGGAGGATATCGTCCCGGGACACATGAAAATGCCTGCAGACGGCGATGGCCGTCAATGAATTATAGATGCTGAACTTTCCCGGTATGTCGATCTCCACCGGGAGATCCAGCAGGCCCTGAACCCGATACGCGATCCCCAGCTGCCCGGGCCGGGATATGAGCCGGGGGTCGACCGCCCGCAGGTCCGCGTCTTCTGAAAAACCGTACGTCTCCAGACTGCACGTATGCCCTTCGATCATCTGCTCGAAATGCTCGTCGTCCCGGTTGACGATCCCTCTCCTGCATTGGCGCAGGAGCATGGATTTGCACGACAGATAATGTTCAAAGCTCGTATGCTCATTGGGTCCGATATGGTCCGGTTCGATATTCGTAAAGATCCCGTAGTCGAACACAAAACCCGCCGTCCGGTGCAGCATCAGCCCCTGGGAGGAGACTTCCATGACCACGCAGTCACAGCCATAGTCCGCCATCTCCCGGAAGCGCTGCTGTACCTCGATGGATTCCGGCGTGGTGTGGGAGGCGGGGATATGTCTGTCCCCTATGATCGTCTCGATCGTCCCGATCAGCCCCACACGATATCCTGCGTTCTCCAGGATCGACCGTATCATATAGGTAGCAGTGGTCTTTCCTTTTGTGCCTGTGATGCCTATCGTCTTCATTTCCCTGGCCGGATGCCCGAACCAGCAGGCAGCGATACAGGCCATCGCATACCTGCTGTCACTGACCTGTATCACCGTCACGTCCCCCGGCGCCTGTACCGGATGTTCCACCACCAGGGCGCAGGCCCCTTTTTCCACCACCTGATCCACGTAGTCATGCCCGTCGGATACAGCCCCGTGGATACATAAAAATAAAGAGCCGGGTCCCGCTTTTCTGGAATCATTGACCACATCCATGATCTGTATATCCAGGTCCCCCTGGCAGCATCTGTATTCCAGATCCTCCAGCAGAGTCCTTAACAAGATGCCTCTACTACCCATAGAAACCCCCATCATATCTCGTAAAAATGTCATGAACTAGTTACCCACTTTACTAAGGATATCATAACTGCCCCCATATTTCAATCTTCCCTTTTCATCTTATGCCACAAAAATGTTATCGTTCGATCCGTCTCTTCCTGCAATGGCCCAAGATCAGAAGGACGATCCCGGAAACGCCCAGCAGGAGGATGAGCGGCAGGATCGGCGCATGGTCGCCTGTATTGGGCGCGCTGCCTTTCCCGCCTGTTCCGCTTCCTGTATTCGTTCCTGTGTTCGTCCCCGCATTCGTTCCCGTACCCGACCCTGTACTCGTCCCCATACCCGGCCTGGGCGTGGCCGTCACCGTGTGGCTGCCGTTTGCCGATGATGCGCCCGGCGAGACTGTAGCCGGCGTGGCTGTGATCGTAGCCTGGGGGGACTGCTGACCTTTATCGCCGCTCACTGTATCTCCTGAGACGGTATCCCCCGAGACCGCATCCCCCGAGACTGTCTTCTTTACGATGACTGTCACCTGGCTGGTCTTCTCCTGACCGGTGCCGCCGTCCGGTGACACCAGCACAGTATTGATCAGCTCCTCTTCTGTAAAGTCCTCCGGGATCTCGGCTGTCGCCGTCAGGAGCACTTCCTCTCCTGGAAGGATGCTCTCGATCACGGCCTGTGTCCCTTCCTCTCTTAAGGCTACGCCCTCCTGTTCCTGGAAGACGGCCCGTATATCCGCTTGGGAAGATCGGTCCGTGGCCACCGTAGAATGCATCTGTCTCTCCCCGGTGTTGACGATCCGGATCTGATAGGTCAGCACCTCTCCCGGCGCGGCCTGGGCCTTGTCCACCGTCTTCTCCACCTCAAAGTCCATCAACAGGGGATCGACCGTGAGAGAAGCCTCTGCCTCTTTTGTGATCTCCCTGCCCGGATCTCTGGGATCTTTGGCTGTGGCTGTCACGGTATTTTCCAGACTGCCCTGGGCGTCTTCAGGGATCTGCGCCCTGCCGGTGAGGATCCTCTCCTCCCCCAGCCCCAGGTGCCCGATGCATATGCATTCCCCGTCTTTTTCCAGGGCGGCACCCTCTGCCTGGTCGAACGAGAGCTTTATATCCTGGCGGGCAAAAACATCTTCCAGACGGATGTCTGTCCATTCTGCCTGCCCGCGATTGACCAGCCTGAAGCTGTACCGGGCCTCTTCCCCGGCCCTGACTTTCGGCGTCACGGCTTCTTTTTCCAGCAGAAAGTCCGGCTGGGACGGATATACGTCCAGTCTGGGCGTTTCCGCGGATGTGCGCCGCTCTTTCCCGTCCAGGTCCACATATTCCACATAGGCGCCTTTCTCTTCCGATTCCTCTGCGCCTTTATCCAACGGGGCATCCTGGTCTGTCTCGTACGCCGTTCTCTCCTGCACATCCCGGTATCCTTCGCGCAGGATCACCGGGATCTGGATCTCCTCCTGCCCGTCTGCCCCCATTTCCCGGGTGACCGGATAGGTCAGCTTGTAAATGGCCGCGGGCTGCCCGTTCTGGCCGGTCACCTGGATCTGCTCCACCTGGCATCCTTCGGGCAGACTGTCCGCTCCGATGTCCCAAAATTCAGAGATGTAGTCGACGATATGTACTTTTGTCGCTTTATAGATGATATCAGAATAGATCGCACGGAAGATGTCCGTGACTGTCTGATATGATGTAGAACGGCTGTCGATAAAATACTCGCCGCCGGAACTGATCTTCTGAAGTGTCTCCATCGCATTTCCCTCATCCAGCGACGTTCCATAGCCCACACTGTAGACCGGCACCGCGCTCTTGAGGAGTTCCGCGTCTTCCACCGCCCATTGGGCATAGATCGGATACCAGCTCTCATCCTGATCCGGCATCCCAAAGCTGTGGGGATCGATACGGCTGGGATCGAGTTTCCCGGAGGAATGGTCATACCCGCTGGATGCAGCCCCGTCCGCGAACAAGATCGCAAAGGTATTCTCTTTATCCCCCTTCGTCTCCATCCTCGCCACGGCGTCTATGGCTCCCGCCAGCGCCGCCTCATAATTTGTCCCATAATTACGGTCCGGGAGCACCTGTTCGCTCTCTAGGTATCGTTCCTGGGCGATGAAATCTGCCGCTTCCTGGGCGTTGTCCGTCCATCCGTTGATATAATAGCCGCCGACAAAGGCCACCGGACAGACCCGGGCGCCCGGATTTTCAAAGAGAGTCTGGATGAACTGGGTGTAGCCTTCTTTTAACTGGTCCATGCGTGAATACGCGCACCCGTGGCCGGGTTCTCTGTAATTCGTATAGGACCAGGCGATATAAGGGCCTGCCTGCTCAGCCGTTCCCACCGGCAGATACACGCCGTCCCTGAAGACCGAATGTCCATACGCGTAGCCCCCGTCATTTAGTTCTCTCAGCGGGCGCAGCGGCGTCACATCGTCTGTGACGTAGAACACCCGCCAATGGGTCATGGCATAGTAATCTGCCTGGTCGCCCCTGCCTTTCAGATAAGCCAGACGGCATTTTCCCGAAGGATCCAGTTCCGGCGGGAGGCTCAGGAACATATTGTCCGCGTTTTCCAGGCCCATCTGGCCATATTCCTCCGGCGTGGGCAGCGCGGGCACGATGATCTCCTGCCAGATCGCGGCCGCATCCTCAAAAAAGCCCACCCAGTGATGATACAGCTTCCGGAAATGTCCCGGCGTATCGCAATGGTCCATACTGCCGGTCACATCCAGGATCGGGATGACCGAGATCGGGACTTCTTTCTGTGTGTATCTCTCGATGCCGGTGACTTTCAGGTTGATCTGCGCCCGATAGTCGGCCGGGGATACCCAGGAAGCTGTTTTTTCCAGCCGGATCTCCTGAGGACCCTGCTGGTCTGCCTGAGCGCAGGTCGTCGCTGTCCCTCCGATGACCGCCAGCAGGCTTAGGATCCCGCCCATCAGACATGCCGCCAAACGTTTCTTTTTGTTTCTCTTTTGTCTCATATCAGATATCCTTTCTCATATAAAAATATATCAGTAGACTGTTCTCTGCGCGCATGCACTGTCCGCCCTCATGGGCATCCCCCCTTCCTAAAAACCTGCCTGTTAAAAAAGCTGATCAAAAGCTGGAAAATGGCCGAACTGGCCGAAGATCGACACCAGAGCAGAACGCCCTGGCAGACTCAATATACCACATCTCAGATGCATATACAAGAAAAAATCAAAATCTTATATTTTCTTTATGGACTGTTTATATTTTTTCCGTTTCTTTTATAGATCAGTCATACTTTACTCACATTTCTCTTATATAATCTTTCTTGGATAGATGAATGACCACTCTCTATCTCCCCCCTCAAAAAAGCAGGCAGGTCCGGTAAAACGCCGGGCCGCTTGCTTTTTTTATGAGCCGCCGCTATAATAGACTTTATAAAAACAAGAAAGGGAATGAACCTATGAGTGATAAAACAGTAGTCGTCGCCCTGGGGCACACCGCCCTGGGGACCACGCTGCCAGAACAAAAAGAGGCGACCAAAAGATCCGCAAAAGCCATCGCCGACCTGGTGGAACAGGGACTCCGGATCGTCATCTCCCACAGCAACGCCCCCCAGGTGGGCATGATCCACACCGCGATGAATGAATTTGGCAAATCCCATCCCGATTATACGTTCGCACCCATGTCCGTCTGTTCGGCCATGAGCCAGGGCTACATCGGCTACGACCTGCAGAATTCCATCCGGGCCGAGCTGATCTCCCGGGGCATCTACAAGCCCGTGTGCACCGTGCTGACCCAGGTGACCATCGATCCTTACGACGATGCTTTCGCCGAACCGGAGAAGATCATCGGGCGCACCCTGACCCATGAGGAAGCCGAGGAAGAAGAGAAAAAAGGCAATTTCGTGACCGAGCTACCCGACGGCAATTACCGCCGGATCGTGGCCGCGCCCAGACCCCAGTCCATCGTCGAGCTGGACGCCATCAAGGCCCTGCTGGCGGCGGATCAGGTGGTGATCGCCGGGGGCGGGGGCGGAATCCCGGTCATGGAGCAGGGGATCGAGCTAAAAGGCGCCAGCGCCGTGATCGAAAAAGACCTGCTCTGCGGCAAACTGGCCGAGCTGATCAACGCCGACGACCTTTTGATCATCACCGGCGTGGAAAAGGTCAGCCTGCATAAAGACACCGACCGGGAGACTTACTTAGAGAACATCTCCGTGGAGGATGCCAAGAGATATATGGAAGAGGGCCATTTCGCGCCCGGCTCCATGCTCCCCAAATTCCAGGCCGGCGTCTCCTTCGTAGAAAACGGCAAGGACCGCCGCGCCATCATCACCGACCTGCCCCATACGAAGGCCGGGTACCTGGGAAAGACCGGTACGATCATCCTGTAAGCGGGAGGGGAATTCGCATCTCAGCTACGGGACAGATTACCACAGCCATAAAGACACGGACATCCGACGGAATGGGGACAGCCATAAAAATGTAAAAACGGCCTATGGTGGAATCCCCATAGCCATCCCCCGTGACCGCAAGGCGACATCTGTCCCGCAGATAGACCCTAAACGGACCAGGGGTAGCAGTGAAATTGAGGATAAGCACTATTTATATATGTAAAAATGATAAGATAGATGTCATGGCAATAAGCATCCAGGCGCCGTGGGTGTCTGGGTACGGAACTGGAAGCATGTGGAGCAGCTGTTCAACTATGGGAGTGCAGTCAGAAAAACATTGTATCTACGGACCACAGAACTGTATAAGAAATGAAACGGGCAGGCCAGAATCCTAAAATATGATGAGTACTGAATACAGATACATGATGGACGTGTGTCCTTACGTACTTTGAAAACAGCCTAAATCACATGATAAAAGCAGCGGCCAAAAATTGACCGCTGCTAAAAACTTACACATTTAACTTGACACCCGACAAATCCACATGCCACCTTGACTGCCACTTTGCTGCTTAATATCGTTTTTATTATATGTCGTGACGCCTGGATGATCATCGAAAATAGGACGGATTTTCTGTTATTTCACCTTCTTAATAGATTTCCATTCACTATAACTCCCATAATATATTTGTCCGCCCACTTTTTTAAACGCACGGATTCTTATCTTAAAGTTTTTGCCAGATTTCAGCTGCTTAAATGTTTTGGTGATGGATTTCTTCCCTGGAACTTTAACCACAGCGTTTTTCCCGTTGTGTTTATACTGAATCTGATATCCGTCATTACCTTTTGCCGTCGCATCGCTTTGAATGGTTACCTGGCCTTTTTTATTAGATCTCACATATTTTATACCTGCAGTTTTAGGAATAACGCGGATTGTCACTTGAGAACTAGCCTTTTTATATTTGCTTGATTCCGCTGCTTCTGAAATAATCACGGCTTTTCCAACGCCTACACAGGTAATCACTCCGCTTGTCTTCCCAACCTTGGCCACCTTCGTATTCAGCGACCTAAACGTAATTTTGGTATTGGCTCCGGTTACTTTTTGCGTTATTTTAAATCCGACTGGCTTTTCAAGAGTTTTGTCATATTTATTTTTAATCTTCTGTTCAACTTTCTGTTGGGAAACCTGCACGGACTTAAATCCTGTAAGATCCAGCAGCCATGCCACATCTTTGCTCCCTGGGAAGTCGTCTGTGTCTATAATATTAAACCGCAGTCCTTCTCCCCCTTCCGTTACCGCAAATACATTTACATAAATCCTATCGGGAAGTGCACGGACTCCGGCCTGCTGTTTTTTCGCAAAATCAAGCAACACTTTTTTTACCATATCACGGTTAATTGTCAGTTTTCCAGTTTTCATGTCACACTGAAACCCTTGGGACAAAAACAAATTTCCCACGTATTTGTTCACAAATAATCCCACCCTGGATACAGAACGCAACGCACAACCATTGGTCCCATTCTTAAAGGAAAAAACAATATCCCGGCTTCCGTCAAATTTTTCAATCTGCCTGGAGAGTTTCCACATGTCGCTGTCTTTTGGAACCACAATTGTTACGGTTTCTGTGCAGAGTTCTTTGGAATAATTATTTTCTGACACGGAAAATACTAATTGTCCATCATAAGTCCCGCCTTTGTAAAAATCCGGTATGCATGCGCTCCATAGCCATCAAATCCCTGAAATATAGGAAATTTTGCTGTATTTTCATCCAGTTCGGAATTATAAGAATTATAATACTGATCGCCGTCTTTTATGCTCAGCCACAAGCGTAACTCATCTGCACTGTATCCGCCCAGATCTACAGGAATCTGAATATAGCCGCCCGTCCAGGTAATCTTCTCCTGCACTACAGACGGAAAGATTTTTTGCTGCTCATTCAATCCTTCTGTAATTTCTTCTCTCCCCAGATCAGATACGGCGAAAACGGTTCCCGGGGAAATACAAAGAAACAGCAAAACTGCATAGAATATCCACTTTATCCTTTTCATGAATCATATCCTCCTCTAACCCTTGCGTCTTAAGAGACTACCAAATGGAATACTCTAAAACGCCTGTCTTTTTATTTACGGTATTCTTTTACTTATTTTTTTACGGTCACTTTATAAATTTTTTTCAGATTTCCGACTTTCACGGTCACTTTCACAGTTCCAATTTCCTTGGCCATCAGCTTCCCAGTTTTCGCGTTTATCTTCGCAACTTTCGTCTTATCCACGGACCATACGGCCGTCTCTTTCACGCCGTATTTCTGAACTTTAAGGGTCAAAGTCCTCCCTTTTTTCACAGTCTGTTTGCCAGAAATTTTCAGATATGGCTTTTTTACAGATACTTTCGTCTGAAAGGATTTCTTGCTTCCATCGCTTAGCGTCACAGTCATTATCACTGTGACTCTGCCCTCTTTCAGGCCCGTGGCAACTCCATTTTTCGTCACGGATACACATTTCGGCTGACTGGATCTGTATGTCACAGATCTCACCTTTAAACCTGCAGGGCTTAACACTGCTGTGAAATTCTTTGGATAAACAGGCTTGATGGCCGCTGTGTGAGTCACTTTGCCTGTGTATAGCGTTATGGAAGATTTTGTGACTTTTATGGCATTTAAAGCTTTTTTTGCCTCCTGTTTTGCTACATCGTTCGCCTGCGAAGCTTTTTTCACCGTCGTCTGGAAGGTTTTTGAAGCACTGGCCCCGCCGTAAATGACTGTAGCCGTCAGCACCACCTGAACATCCGACTGGCCTCTTTTTACAGTGGCTTTTATGCCTGCATTAGTGGGACTTCCAATAGAGATTGCTTTGTTATTGCTTGTCCAAGTAACAGTGCCGCCTCTTTTTCCTTGGGTTGGGAGGGTAAAATCTGCGGTTGCGGCTTGGGGGATGTTTGTGATCGTGGACAGTTCTTGTCTGCACACTTCACTGGGTTCTTTATATTCATATGGAATTCCATTCTGTTTCGCATATTCCTCCGCATGACTGCCAGGCTCCACAACCATCGTAAATCTCCCCTGATTTCTTGGGAATGCATACAGCCAGATTTCTGTAACTGTTGACGGTATCTCAATCCTCGTTAGGCTATCACAGCCAGAAAATGCAAACCATATTATTCTTTCCAATCTCAACGGCAATTCTACATTGACTAAACTACTACAACCCCGAAACACATCTTCTCCTATTTCTGTCACATTTGGCGGCAATTCTATACTTTTCAAACTACTACAATCTTTGAACGCACGTGGCCATATACTCGTTACCCCTAACGGCAGTTTGATCTCCGTTAATCTACTGCAGCCAGTAAAGGCATTGTTTATTATCCGCGTCACACTTTCTGGGATCTTGATCGTCTTTTTCCCTGGCGGGCAACGATAAAGCTCCGTCAACCCTTTATCGTATAATATTCCATCCCTGGATACATAATATGGATTTTTATCATCTATCATAAATTCCATTAAATTGTTACAACCACTAAATAATATCCCTAAATGATCCAAATTTGATGGCAGATGAATGCTTGTCAGATTCTTACAGTCATCAAATGCACTGATACATATTGTCGTTACACTATCTACAATGAAGATTTCTTTTTCTTTTTTAGCCGCAGGATAACGGATCAACTCTGTCAATCCCTTATTATACAATACGCCATCTATTGACTGATAATTGGGATTCGCAGAATCTACATCAATTTTCATCAAACTGATGCAACCTTTAAATGTATCGTCGTATATACTTTCCACAGCTGATGACAATGTTATATTTATCAAACTTCTGCAATCACTAAATGCCTCACCTCCAATTTGAGTCACACCCAGTGGCACTCCTATGCTAACCAAACTACTGCAACCACTAAATACACTGCTCTCTATTTCTGTCACACCTGATGGCAACTCCATATTTATCAGGCCAATGCAACCTTTAAATGCACCATGCCCTATTCTCGTCACGCCAGATGGCAATTCTATATTTGTCAGACCGCTACATCCTTCAAATGCACTACTCCCTATTTCCACCACACTGTCTGGAATGATGATCTCTCTTTTTCCCAGTGGACAACAGATTAATTTCTCTATATATTTATCATATAATATTCCATCTATTGATCGATACTTTGAATTCTCGCCTTCTATCAATATTTCCACCAAGTTATGGCAACCTCTAATATCACTTCCATCGATAGGTTCTTCCAGACTTGATGGCAGTTTTATACTTGTTAGGCCACTGCAGTTATTAAATGCATACTTATTTATGTATGTCACACTGCCTGGGATCATAATTTCTTTTTTTCCTGACGGACAACAGATTAGTTCAGTCAGCTCCTTATTATACAATATGCCGTTCACGGATTGATAACATGGATTTTCAGCGTCTACTGTTATATCTATCAGATCATCGCAACCTGCGAATGTTCCAGGTTCTATATCCATCACTCCTGATGGTATCTCTACTCTGATCAGATCAGTGCGCCCCAAAGAATATATGCCACTTACTGTTTTTGAATTTATTTGAGCGGGGATTTTGATCATTGTATCGGTTCCATAATAACTAGTGATCAAAAGCGTGCCATCGTTTTGTGTCTCAAATCCATAATCATTTTCCGTTGTCTGAAGATCTTCCTCCCCATTCAAAAATCCTTCCTGATCCGATCCATCTGCCGCTTCACTTAAAAACTCTTCTGAATTTCTCTGTTCATTTAATCCGTCCTGCACATTTCCTGGCTGATCATTTTCTGAACCTTCCTCCTGCAATTCATTCTGTGCAGCCTCTTCCTGCCAATCTTTCTGCTCATCCAGCAGCACCTCTTCCTGGGAATCTTCTTTTTCCAAGATTTCCTGCTCTGCTTCTTCTCCCAGACTATTGATCAAAAGCTCCTGAGAGGATTCCGCTATGCTCCTTTCCAAATCATTTTGTGCGAATACTAAATTTTGCGGAGCATTCCCCGCCACAAGCATAGCGGCCAGGCTTAAACACAACAATTTTTTACGCTTCATTCTTTTTCTCCTTTCTGCTGAGTATTCAGATACCCGCCATTTTTTATATCTTACCATGATCATGGAAAAAAGCAAACTGTACAGGATATTTTTTCAATCCAGCACCGACCTGTTTTCGGCTTTTAGATAAAGTATACCATAATCCAGATGGTCTTTCCATATCAATATGGGTGGTAAGATTTTTTCTCCGCCAAGCAAGCCTCTTGTGCTTATGGCCATTCTTCTGTTAAAATAGGGATATGAAAACAGATACGATCACGAAAGAATTTGTAAAAGACACAGGCATTTTCGCTGATATCTTCAACTACTATGTTTACGGCGGTCGGCAGGTGATCCAGCCGGGACAGCTCACGGAGCGGGACACTGTAAAGACCGCGCTTCCCTACGGGGCCGACGGCGCGTCGTTCCCTGTCCAGCGGTTCCGCGACGTGCAGAAACTGTACGCCTCCATGACGGATGGAAAGGCCGCATACATCCTTTACGGCGTAGAAAACCAGACGCGGGTCCACTACGCCATGGCCGTGAAGAACAACCTGTACGACGCATTAGAATACGCGGGGCAAGTGGAAGAAGCAGCGAGATCACACAGGAGACAAAAAGGAGCAGGGACTGCACCTTCGGCCGGGGAATTTTTAAGCGGTTTTTGGGCTGGGGACCGTCTGATCCCCTCCGTCACGGTGACCCTCTTTTTCGGGGCAGAAGAATGGGACGGCCCGCTGAGCCTGTCCGCCATGATGGATGTGCCCGACCCCGATGTGCACGCCTGCATGAACGACTACAAAGTACACCTGATCGCCCCGGCGCGGATGGCAGACACGGAGATCATGAAATTCCAGTCCAGCATGCGTGAGGTCCTGCTGTTCATCAAATATTCAAAAAACCGGGACGGTCTGGACCGGATACTGCAGGCCAACGAAAAACGTTTCCGGGGCTTGGAACGCAGGGCGGCGGACGTGATCGAAGCGGTCACGAAATCCGGACTGAAATATGATAAAGGAGAGGAGGCGATCGATATGTGCCAGGCGATCCAGGAGATGAGGATGGAAGAACGGCGAATCGGTAAAGAAGAAGGGAAACGCATCGGCAGAGAGGAGGGTGAACGCATCGGTGAGACAAAACAAGCCCGCGAGACATCCAAACGCCTTTACGCGATGGGGCTTGGTATCGAGGCCATCGCATCGGCGGTGGGCCATACCGCAAAGACGGTGATGGACTGGCTCGGGCTCATGAGCAATCTTTCCGACACGGAGACCGCTGCCCACGATGTGGAGGAAGGACCCTTCCACCAATGAAAAAATGACTGTAGAAAAGCCAGGGCACAGCCCCGGCTTTTCTCGTCATTTCAGGCCGGATCCGTAGCCCAATGCACCGCGGTCCGCACCGCCCGTTCCCAGCCCCGGAGCAGTCTGCTCCTCTCCGGTTTTCCCATCTGGGATCCAAACCGTCTCTCCACGGCCCAGTTCCCCCGGATCTCCTCT
>CAJTYN010000085.1 GCA_910584115.1 uncultured Lachnospiraceae bacterium | reverse complement strand
TTGATATTTTTTGTAGTATAACAGAAGTGGGGTTTTATTGTCAACAGTTTGTTTTCAGAAAAATGATTGACAAAACAGGCCGTCTCCCATAGACTGGTAGTATATTTTGTATCCATGAGTAAAAGGAGCAGCAGCATGAGTTTTTGGAAACATTTTAAGGAAGAGTTTTCGGTGATCCAGGACAGGGACCCGGCGATCAAGACGCCTTGGGAGGTGATCCTATACCCCAGCTTTCAGGTCATGGTCAGATACCGCCGCGCCCACAGATTATACGAGAAGGGCCATTATTTCCTCGCGCGGCTGATCTCCCAGCGGGCGGCCAGGAAGACCGGGATCGAGATCCATCCGGGGGCGACGATCGGGAAAGGACTGTTCATCGACCACGGCAGCGGCGTGATCATCGGGGAGACGGCCGTCATCGGCGACAACGTGACCCTCTACCAGGGCGTGACGCTGGGCGGGACAGGCAAGGAGACGGGAAAGCGCCACCCCACCCTGAAAGATAACGTGATGGTGAGCGCCGGGGCGAAGCTGCTGGGCTCTTTTACGGTGGGCGAGAACGCGAAGATCGGGGCCGGCGCGGTGGTGCTCGCGGAAGTGCCGCCCAACTGCACGGTGGTGGGGATCCCGGGCCGGGTGGTGAAATGCAGGGATGTCCGCGTGCCCAGGGAGGAACTGGACCACTGTCATCTGCCCGATCCGATCAAAGAGGATATCCAGAGGCTGCAGCAGGAGAACAACGCCCTGCACAGCCGCCTGATGGATCTGGAAAATGAACTGCGCTATCTGAAGAGAAAGGAAAAAGAGGAGGATAAATGACCATGAAGGTATACAATACCTTATCAAAACGAAAGGAAGAATTTACACCCCTGGAAGAAGGTGTGGTGAAGATGTACGTGTGCGGGCCGACGGTGTATAATCTGATCCACATCGGGAACGCCCGGCCGATGATCGTCTTCGACACGGTGCGCCGGTATCTGGAATACCGGGGATACAGAGTGGAATATGTATCCAATTTTACGGATGTGGACGATAAGATCATCGCCAAGGCCGTGGAGGAGGGATCCACCGCCGAGGAGATCGCTCAGCGCTACATCGCGGAATGCAAAAAGGACATGGAAGGCATGAACGTACGCCCGGCCACGAAACATCCGCTGGCCACCCAGGAGATCGGCGGGATGATCGAGATGATCCGGACGCTGATCGACAAGGGCTTCGCTTATCCCTCTTCCGATGGCACGGTCTATTTCCGGGTAAAAAAATGCGCCGGATACGGAAAGCTCTCCCACAAGAACTTAGACGATCTGCAGTCGGGTTTCCGCTCCCTCCAGGTGTCCGGGGAAGGCCAAAAGGAAGATCCCCTCGATTTCGTCCTGTGGAAACCGAAGAAAGAGGGCGAGCCCTCCTGGCCTGCACCCTGGTGCGACGGGCGTCCGGGCTGGCACATCGAGTGTTCCGTGATGGCGAAAAAATACCTGGGCGATCAGATCGACATCCATGCGGGGGGCGAGGACCTGATCTTCCCCCACCATGAAAATGAGATCGCCCAGAGCGAGTGCTGCAACGGCAAGCCCTTTGCGCGGTACTGGATGCACAACGCATTTCTGAACATCGATAACCGGAAGATGTCCAAATCATTGGGGAATTTCTTCACAGTCCGGGAGGTGGCCCAGGAATACGACCTGCAGGTCCTCAGATTCTTCATGCTCAGCGCCCATTACCGCAGCCCGCTGAATTTCAGCCGGGACCTGATGACGGCGGCGAAGAACGGCCTGGAGCGGATCCGGACGGCGGCGGAGCATCTGCGGCTGATGAAGGACCAGGGGGCAGACGGGCCGCTGACGAAAGAAGAAGAGAACGCCTTAGAGCAGGCGGAAGGGTTTACCCGGAAGTTCCAGGAGGCCATGGACGACGATCTCAACACGGCGGATGGGATCGCGGCGGTCTTCGAGCTGGTGAAATTTTCCAACACCCAGGTCACAGAGGGGAGTACGAAGCTCTTCGCGGAGAAGACCTATGCGGTCCTGGAGACGCTCACCCAGATCCTGGGGCTGATCCTGGAAGTGAAGGAGGAGATCTTAGATCAGGAGATCGAGGATATGATCGCCCAGAGACAGGCGGCCAGGAAAGCGAAGGATTTCCAGAAGGCGGATGAGATCCGCGACGCGCTGCTGGAGAAAGGGATCCTCCTGGAGGATACCCGGGAAGGTGTCAAATGGAAGAGGGTGTAGGAACGAGTCCGGACTGGCTGGGACTCATCGAGGGGCAGTTCCCGTCAGGCGGCGCGGACATCCGCACGTACTCCCCGCTGGCCCTGGCGTATATCGGGGACGGCGTGTACGAGCTGGTCATCCGCACGGTCTTGCTGGGAAAAGGAAATTGTCCCGTCAATAAGCTGCACAGGAGAGCCAGCGCTCTGGTGCGGGCCGGGGCACAGTCAGAGATGATGCATGCCCTGGAGCCGCTGCTGGATCCGGAAGAAGCCCGGATCTACAAGAGAGGACGCAACGCCCACCCGGCCACCATGGCAAAACATGCCACGATGACGGAATACCGCCGGGCCACCGGCTTTGAGGCGCTCATGGGCTGGCTGTATCTGACCAGGCGCTGGGAGCGCATGATGGAACTGATCAAGACAGGCATAGGATATGTAGGAGCACAAGGGGGAGGAACATGGACAGACAACAGATAGAAGGACGCCATGCCGTGGCGGAAGCCCAGCGCGCCGGCCACCCGCTGGACAAGCTATTCGTCCTGGACGGATGTAAGGACGGCCCGGTGTCGTCGATCGTGAGAAAGGCAAAAAAAGGCGATACCGTGATACGCTTCGTCTCCCGGGAGCGGCTGGACCAGCTCTCAGAGACGGGGAACCACCAGGGTGTGATCGCCTATATGGGGGCGTACACCTACGCCACGGTGGAGGAGATCCTCCAGAGAGCGCGGGACAGAGGCGAGCCGCCCTTTCTATTCATCCTGGACGGCATCGAAGATCCCCACAACCTGGGCGCGGTCATCCGGACCGCAAACCAGGCCGGCGCACACGGGGTGATCATCCCCAAGCACCGGGCGGTGGGCCTGACGGCCGGAGTGGCCCGGGCATCGGCGGGCGCGATCAACTATACGCCGGTGGCCCGTGTCACGAACCTGGCCAGGACGATCGAGACCCTGCAAAAAGAGGGGATCTGGATCATCTGCGCGGATATGAAAGGCCCGGTGATGTACCAGGTGGACATGAAAGGCCCGGTGGCGCTGGTGATCGGCGGCGAGGGCGCGGGCGTCGCGCGGCTGATCCGGGAAAAATGCGACTTCACAGCGTCCATCCCCATGAAAGGGGATGTGGATTCCCTAAACGCGTCGGTGGCCGCGGGGATCCTGGCCTATGAAGCCGTGCGGCAGAGGATGGCGCCCAGATGATGGGACGAAGAAAAAAGGGATCATGAAAAGGAGGAAAAGGGTCATGAGGAGATCAAAAAAATGGCTCGCACTGGGTCTGGCCATGTGCCTGGCTCTGGCGTCGGTCATACCTGTGTCAGCGGAGGGATCGCTGGCCGATGGGGCTGATGGGACTGTACCGCAGGAGAGCGTACAAGAGCAGATAGGGAACACAATAGGGGATGAGAGCCAGGAGGAAACGGCAGGAGAGTCCGCCCAGACACCGGCAGAGACACCGACGGAGACACCGGTGCTGGAGGAGGTGTTCCCCGATCCTGTATTCAGAGGATATGTGGCGGAGCATGTGGATACGGACAAGGACGGCATCCTGAGCGCGGAAGAAGCCGCCGCGGTCACGGAGCTTTCCCTGGCCGGGATGGGGATCGCTTCCCTGAAAGGGATCCGATATTTTACAGGGCTGCAGACACTGGACTGCAGCGGCGATCCGATCGGTGCGCTGGATCTTTCCGGCCTGGAGCAGCTCCAGACGCTGGTCTGCACGGGCAGCCAGATCGCGCTTTCGGTAAACGGCGAGGGACAGGTGGATCTTTCGGGGATACCGGACATGGACATCACACGGATCCGGGAAGTCTCCCAGGGGACATTGACGGGCCAGATCCTGCAGCTTCCCCAGGAGATGGATCAGGATACGTTTACATATGTATACGATACGGCCAGGGAGATCCCCGGACAACCGGGCGAGACCTGGACGCTGGAAGTCACCGTCACGTTGGAAAAGACCCCGGCAGCAGATCCGCAGGGGCCAAAGGATGCGGAAGCGGCGGAGGAGCCGGAGCAGTCGGAACAGTCCGCAGATCCGCAGGCAGCCCAGGATGCAGTGTCAAAAAAAGTCCCCTCCGGCAGTGTATCCGAGAGTCCGAATGAGACAGTGAAGGGCCGTGAGCTGGCCGCGGGGGGCGTGTCGGTGAGGGCGGACCGTGCGAAGATCACCAGCTGCAAGATCACAGACAGCAAGACAAAGGTGCAGGTAAGAGCGAGCATCCCCAAGCAGGTCAAGAGCCAGGATAAATATTATTATCTGTTCGCCTCAAGCCCCGCGAGCACCAAGCTGGCCGCAAAGCCGCTGGCAAAAGTCAAGAAGGCCAAGTCGGCCACGTTCACCGTGCCGCTGAACTATAACAGCTCAAAGAACGTGCTCCAGTCCAGGTTCCAGGTGGCCGTGAAGGTCAAGAAGAAATACCAGGTCATCAGCAAAGAAAAATATATCTCCAACCCGCAGATCCTGGCGGACAGCACCCTGCCTTTCATCAAAGGGGCGTCCAAGAAAGGGCTGCAGTTCGCGGAGAGCCTGCCGGATGCCATCAGCACAGGGACCAACTACTGCCTGTTCAATGTCTACATCACAGAACTGATGCAGCCCGGCGGCCTGAAATATAAATACAAAGGGAAGACCTATAACTTTAACAGGGCGCGGTTTGAAGCGCTGGGAGGGCTGTTCTCACAGTTCCAGGCGGCGGACATGAACCTTTCCGTGGAATTTCTGCTCCCCTGGGTGGACGGACAGACAGACCTGATCCTCCCGGCGGCGCGCAGCAGAGGCGCCCACAATTATTACGCATGGAACATCAGCACTCAGGCGGCCCGGAATAAATACGAAGCGTTCTTTAGCTGCGTGGCGGAATGGTTCAACGGCCAGAACGGCCATGGCTACATCAATAACTATGTGATCGGGAACGAGGTCAACGCCTACGACCAGTGGCATTATACAGGCTCCACGTCGCTGAATAAGAACGCGGATCTCTACGCTGATACATACCAGACTGTTTACATGGCCGTCAAGAGCAGATGTAAAAATGCCCGGGTCAGTGTCTGTGTGGACCACAGCTGGAATGTGAACGCCCCCGGAAGGCTCCACAGCTCAAAGTCCTTCCTGGATCGGTTCGCCGCCAGGATGAAGAAATACGGGAGCCCGGCATTTACCATCGCCTACCATGCATACCCGATCCCGCTGACCCAGGCGGATTTCTGGAACAACTCCGCCCAGCAGGTGAAGAACAGCACCAGCTCACCGTATATCACCATGAAGAATATCGAGTATCTGACGAAATACGTACGGTCGAAATACGGCTCAAAGACCAGGATCATGCTCACGGAGCAGGGTTTCAGCTCCCACGGATCAAACGGGGAGAAGCGGCAGGCAGCCGCCATCGCTTACGCTTTCTACAAAGCGGAGTTCAGCAATATGATCGACTGCATCATCTTCCGCAGCCAGACGGACGCCCAGGTGGAGATCGACAGCGACAACCTGCATATGGGGTTGTGGACCGTGGGCATGGGCAAGAAGAAGGCGTCCTATAACGTCTATAAATACATGGATACGCCGCAATGCGAGAAATACACGAAGACAGCCCGCCAGTATCTGAAGATCAGCAGATGGACACAACTGGTCCCCAAATATAAAGCGAGCCATTTTAAAAAGTAGGAAAAGTAGGAGGAGAAGATCCTCGTCCCTGTTTTTTTCACGGGGACGGGGATCTTCGTTGCATTTTTGTCGGCTGCGTAGTAGAATGAGATATAAAATCGCAGGTTGGAGGAGCGACATGGCGTACAGAGCATATGATGATGAGACGCTGCAGAGGCTGCAGAGTCTGGAACTGATGATCTTAAGAGAATTCGATCTTCTGTGCAGGGAAAATAAGATCCGGTATTTCGGCTGCGGCGGGACGGCCATCGGCGCGGTCCGGCACGGCGGTTTCATCCCCTGGGACGACGATATCGACGTGGGGATGCTGCGCCGGGATTACGACCGTTTTCTGAAAGCGGCCGCCCGCTGGAAGCCGGATCAGTTCCGGGTGGTCAACGCGGAGACGGACGCGGACGTGCCGTTCCCGTCCACCCGGTGGGTGCTGCGGGGGACACGCTTCCAGGAGGAATGTTTCCGGGATCTGGACTGCGAGCTGGGGATCTTCCTGGATATCTATTGTTTTGACAACATCCCGGATGATGACCGGGCTATGAAGAGGCAGGCGTGGGCGGCTTGGTTTTACGGAAAGATGATGGTGCTGTCCGGGATCGACAGGCCGGTCCTTTATTTCGGCGGCTGGAAGGCGGAGGTGGTCTATCTCTTGTGCAGGATCGCCCACAAGGTCTTAAAGCTGTGCCGTCTGGGGCCGTCCTTCTGGTATCGGAAGGCGAAGCGTGTGGCGGTCCGGTACAGGCATGTGAAGACGAAACGGGCGGCTTTTTATTTCGATCCCACGCCGTTTACCAGCATCGTGTATAAGAAACATATCTTCCCCACGAGGGAGAGGGAGTTTTCCGGGCTGACGATCCCGTTCCCGGGGAAGGTGCAGGCGTATCTGAAACGCAGATACGGGGATTATATGACCCTGCCGCCCGAGGAGAAACGGCACAACCATCCGCCGTACAGGCTGGACTTCGGCCCGTACGCCCAGATCCCGCTGGAGGAGCTGGTACGAGAGCCTGAGGAAGAGAGATAGGAGGGGATGACCATGGAATACCGTCCAGGGGAACTCGCGCGGGTGCAGCAGGTGTCGCTGACCGTGTTCAAGGAGTTCATCAGGATCTGTGAGAAATACCATTTGGATTATTTTGCCCACTGGGGGACGGCGCTGGGGGCGGTCCGGCACGGCGGGTTCATCCCCTGGGACGACGATATCGACGTGGGGATGCTGCGGGACGATTACGAGCTGTTCCTGCAGGTGGCGCCCGGGGAGCTGGGGGAGAGATTTGTCTTATCCAATGGATTTATCCAGAAGAACTGCCCCGGCATGTTTACGATGATGTCCGCGGCGAACACGCTCCATGTGACGGAGCAGGAGAGCCTGTGGGGCTATCAGCACGGGATCCGCATCGATATCTTTCCCTTTGACAATGTGCCCGAGGATGAGGGAAAGAGGCGGCGGCAGTTTTCGGCCGTCCGGACTTGGTATCAGATCTACATCATGAAAAACCTCAGCCGCCCCATGATCCCCGGCGACGGGATGAGAGCCCGGGCCATCCGGGGGATCTGCCGGGTGATGCACGTCCTGCTGAAAGCGCTGCCCATGGGGGTGATCCTGTGGCGGATCCGAAAGGCGTCCCTGCGCTACCGGGGCCAGGGCGATCTGGTGACCCTCCTGTATGATATCCATCCGGAGAGATATATGCTGCAGCTGTCGGACATCTTTCCGTTGCAGGACGGGGTGTTCGAGGGGATCAAGGTGAAGCTGATGGCCCATGACCACATGGCCCTGCAGAACTCTTACGGGGATTACTGGGAACTGCCCCCGGAGGACCAGCGGGTCAACCATTATTCGGGCAGGCTGAGATTTGATGAGAGTGATGAGATAAATGAGACAGATGATCAGGCGGGCCGTTAGGCGTTTTTTCCTCGGCGGGCGCGCGGCGGGCACATCGGGCGGCACGT
Source organism: uncultured Lachnospiraceae bacterium (assembly GCA_910584115.1). Lineage (GTDB taxonomy): Bacteria > Bacillota > Clostridia > Lachnospirales > Lachnospiraceae > MGBC164599. The sequence goes on along the minus strand of CAJTYN010000085.1, from coordinate 4,837 downwards.
ATTTCTGGACGGTCTTATCCGGGACCACCTATTCCGCCAGCACGTTCCTCATGTTCTGGCTCTTGTCCCGGGTCAGCGGACCCTATGAGGCGGGCGTTTTTACCATCGTGATGGCGGCCGGCCAGCAGCTCTTGACGATCGGCTATTTCAACGTGCGGACATACCAGGTGTCCGACGTGGCGGAACGGTTTTCTTTCAGCCAGTATTTCAGCTTCCGCATGGTGACCTGTGCGGTGATGGCCGCGGCGGGGATCTTGTGGATGGTCCTGGGCGGGTACCGGGGGGAAAAGCTGGTGTGTTTCCTCTGGATCTTGGTCTTTAAGGTGGCGGAGGCCGTGGCCGACGTGATGGAAGGGCTCTACCAGCAAAAAGACCGGTATGACGTTACGGGGAAGTGCATCTTCTATGAGACGGTGATCTTCCTGGCGGCGTTCGCCCTCCATCTGCTGCTCTTCGGCAGGCTGTCCGCGGCCTTGGCCTGCATGTGCCTGGTGTATATCGCCAGCCTGGTCGTGATCGATGGGGAGCTGGTGGGTGTTTTTGCCGCGCTTGAGCCGTCTCTGGATCTTGCTGTGTTAAAGCGGCTGTTCTGGGACTGCCTGCCCCTTTTCATCAATTCCTTCCTGATGGTCTACCTGAACAGTGTGTCAAAATATGCGGTGGACGCCTGCTGGGGGGAGGAGATGCTCTCGTATTTCAACATGGTCTACATGCCGGCTTTCGTGATGAATCTGTTCGCGGGGTTTCTCTTCAAACCGCTCCTGACAAAGTTCTCCGTGCTCTATCATGAGGGGGCGCGGGCGGTCTTGCTGCGGCTCCTGGGAAGACAGGCGGCGCTGCTGGCGGGACTGGCCGTGCTCTGCCTGGGAGGCGCCTGGCTGCTGGGGATCCCGGTGCTGTCCTGGTTCTACCATACGGATCTGTCGGCGTACCGCGGGGAATTGTGCGTGGTGGTGGCGGGAGGAGTCTTCTCGGCTGTGTACCTGATGCTGCAGTTTTTGATCGTGATCATGCGCCACCAGTATGCGTGCCTGGCCGGGTGCGTGGTCACCTCGGCGGCCGCGGCTGCGGCGGTGCCCTATCTGACGAAGATTTATGGACTGGCCGGGGCGGCTTGGGGCTATGCGCTGATGATGGCGCTGCTCTCCGGGATCTATATGCTGCTGGCGGGGCATTATCTGAGAAAATGGAAGGGAAAGGGGGAGCGTTGATGTCGGAAGGGATAACGGAGATGACGATCCCATGGCACCCGGGGTTCTATGGGGCGGCAGAGATCGAATTTGCGGCAAATAAAGGGGACCTTGAATTTCACCGGGAATATAACCTGAGCAAAGAACCGCTGCGCATGGATCTTCTGGTGATCAAAAAGACCTCAGATGCAAAGATCAAAAATGAGATCGGGTGGATATTTAAAAAGCATAATGTGGTCGAATACAAGAGCCCGGAGGATGGACTGACGATCGACGACTTTTACAAAACGGTGGGTTATGCCTGCCTGTATAAAGGGCTGGGAGAGACAGTCGATCAGATAGAGGCGAAAGAAGTGACCGTCTCCATCTTTCGCGAGAGTTATCCGCGGGAGATGTTCAAAGCCCTGGAAAAAGAAGGACAGGAGATAGAGGAGCATTTTCCGGGGATCTATTATATTCGCGGGCGTATCCCGTTTGACGCACAGATAGTCGTTACAGGACGGCTTGAGGAAAAGATGCATCGGAGCTTGAAGATGCTCAGCAGGAATATCCGCAGAGAAGACATTGAGGCTTTTATAGAGGAGACAGGACGGCTGACCGAGCCGGGCGACAGGGATAACGTGGAGGCGGTCCTCTATGTGAGCACATTGGCAAACTGGGCCTTGTATGAAGAAGTAAGGAGGGATCCGCTCATGTTTGAAACATTGAAGATATTGATGAAAGATGAGCTTGAGAAAGAAAAAGAGGAGGCTGTAAAAGAAGCCGTACAGGAGGCCATACAAGAGACAGAAAAGAAGACGATCGAGAGGCTCCTGAGAAAAGGCAAGATGTCCATAGAAGAGATCGCGGAGTGCTGCACGGGATTTTCAGAGGAGGAGATCCGAAAGATCCAGGAAGGACTCATACAGAGAGTATAATGGAGAGATGCCATGTATTGGAAAGATCATACGTTTATCATATGCGCATATGGGGAGAGCCCCTATCTGGAGGACTGCATCCGCTCGCTGCGGGCACAGGAAGTGCGCAGCGCCGTCTGCATCGCCACGTCCACGCCGAACGGCCACATCCAAGGTCTGGCCCAGAAGTACGGGCTGCGGCTTTATGTAAATATCGAGCAGGGCGGGATCGGGGCGGACTGGAATTTCGCCTATGCCAGCGCGCGAACGCCCTACCGCACCATCGCTCATCAGGATGATATATATTTTCCGGGATACACCCGAGCGGTCCGCCGGGCGGCCGGGCGGTCGAAAAAGCCGCTGATCTTTTTTACGGATTATTGGGAGCTGCGGGGGAAAAGATATGTAAGAGGAAATGTCCTGCTGCGCGTCAAGCGCCTGATGCTGTATCCGCTGCGCAAAAAGGCGCTCCAGGAGAACAAGTGGATCCGGCGGCGGATCTTGTCCCTGGGCAGTCCAATCTGCTGCCCCAGCGTGAGCTTTGCCAGCGCGAATCTGCCAGAGCCAGTGTTTTCGCCCAGTCTTCGGGCGAGCCTGGACTGGGAAGCCTGGGAGCGGCTCTCCAGGCTCTCCGGGGCGTTCGTCTACATCCCTGAGCCGCTGATGGCCCATCGGATCCACGGGGAGTCGGAGACGAGCGCCGCGATCTCGGGAAATGTGCGCAGCCGGGAGGATCTGGCGATGTATGAGAGATCCTGGCCGGCGTGGATCGCGAGGATCCTGGAGAGCGTGTACGCGGCCAGCGAGAGGTCGAATGGGTGATATTTAATAGAAAATATTTCCCGATCCTGGTTTTATATGGTATAATAGGGCGATAAAGCTGTGGGGAAGGCAGACGGAAGATAGGTGGAAGAAAGGGCTCATGAAAGAAAAGGTTAACTTAAATGGAAAAATAAAAAGCATCATGTTCTGGCCGCTGGCGCTGGGTTCACTGCTGGCGGTCATGGATATCGTGGTGTTCTGTATCAGTCGGCGGGCGGGGGTAGTCGTATCCTTGTTCCTGCTCTTTTACCTGGCGCTCTGGGTGATCTTATACCATTACCACCGGGGCAGGATCCTGTCCGAACTGATCCGCTTCAGTACGGTCTTTTCACATGTGGAGAACATCATGCTGGACGGGCTGGTGCTCCCTTTCGGTATCCTGGATATGAACGGCGACCTGATCTGGATGAACCAGGCCATGCGGGAGCTGTTCGGGGACAAGCTGAAGAACCTGGGCGTTTTTTTTCCATCGGTGACCAGCACGGTGCTGGCCAACCTCCGGAGCCATAGGATCGAAGAGTCTGCCGTGGGCTATGAAGGCCGCAACTACCGCCTCCTGCTGCATCGGGTGGATTTTCAGCAGGTGATGGGGGAGACGGAGATCATCAAAGATCCGGCCCAGTACGACACACTGGCCGCCGCCTATCTGTTCGACGAGACGAACCTGCGGGAGGCCATCCAGATCACAGAGGATGAGAAGCCTGTGCTGGGCCTGATCTACCTGGATAATTACGAAGAGGCCCTCGGGACGGTGGAGGAAGTGCGCCGTTCCCTGCTGATCGCTCTCGTGGACCGGAAGATCAACAAATATTTCAGCGGTCTGGACGGTCTGGTGAAAAAGCTGGAAAAAGACCGTTTCTTCCTCGTGATGCCTCATCGTTCCCTGTCTAGGCTCAAAGAGATGAAGTTCAGTATCTTAGAAGAGGTCAAGAATGTCAATATCGGAAATGAGATGGCGGTGACCCTGAGCATCGGCCTGGGGCTCAATGGCCAGGGCTATAACCAGAATTACGAACAGAGCCGGATCGCGATCGAGATGGCCCTGGGGCGGGGTGGCGATCAGGCGGTGATCAAGGACGGGGAGGCCATCTCCTATTATGGAGGGAAATCTCAGCAGCCAGAGAAGGCGACTCGTGTCAAAGCGCGTGTCAAAGCCCAAGCACTGAAAGAATTCATCACCAACAAGGACCGGGTCGTGGTCATGGGCCACACGATCACGGATGTGGACGCGTTCGGGGCGGCCGTGGGCATCTACCGCGCCGCAAAGACCCTGGGCAAAGAAGTCCATATCGTGATCAGCGAGCTGACCACATCCATCAGACCTCTGATGAGCGGATTTCTGGAAAACGATGATTATGAGAAGGACATGTTCGTGGACAGCGCCACGGCGAAGGAACTGGTGGACCATAATACGGTGATGGTGGTGGTGGATACCAACAAGCCCAGCTATACCGAATGCCCGGAACTCCTGCAGCAGGCGGAGACGATCGTGGTGCTGGACCATCACCGCAGGGGCAGTGAGGTGATCGAGAACGCGGTGCTCTCCTATGTGGAGCCCTATGCCTCGTCCACCTGTGAGATGGTGGCGGAGATCCTCCAGTATTTCGCAGATGGGATCCGGATCCGAAATATGGAAGCGGACAGCCTTTATGCGGGGATCATCATCGACACCAATAACTTCAAGTCGAAAGCGGGCGTGCGCACCTTCGAGGCGGCGGCTTTCCTGCGGCGCTGCGGCGCGGATGTGGCCCGGGTGCAGAAACTTTTGCGGGACAATATGGATGCCTATAAGGCCCGGGCGGAGACGATCTATAACGCGGAGATCTACGAGGGTGCCTATGCCGTCGCCATCTGTCCCAGCAGAGGGTTGGACAGTCCCACGGTGGTGGCGGCGCAGGCGGCCAACGAGCTTTTGAACATCGTGGGCGT
>CAJTYN010000084.1 GCA_910584115.1 uncultured Lachnospiraceae bacterium | reverse complement strand
AACACTAAATTCCTTCGTTGTCTCTGATGGAGTTTAGGTAGTCGTGACCTTCCGGTGTTAAGTCAATGCTTTCTTCCTGTTTGCCCTCTGGCGTGTAGACCAGGTTTTTCATTCTGGCATAGCGGATGTGATACCAAAGTTTGTCATTTTCGTACTTTTCCAGTAAAGGATATTTTTGCTTATATCCTAAAATATGGCAAGCAACCTTAAACGCAGAATGTTCTTCGACAGTAAGAAGAATATCGTGGATACATTTATTATCTTTACGCATAGGCTTTCTCCTTTCTTTCGTACTCGGCGCGGCAACGCCTGTACGGTCATTATAAGGGGTTACGGTAAAAAGTAAATACAGACAGGCCCACATAAGAGGTTGTGGGTAACGGCTAAGTGGTGCCAGTAGATGCATTTTATATGTGTCTGCTGGCGCTTTTTGTTTTTTAAGGAGGTGAGGGCGTGGCACAGTATGATGGAAGTATACGGATAAATACACAGATAAATACGAGGGGGATATACCGGGGCCTCTCCGATATCAACAGAGCGATCCCAGGCATAAGCCGGAGCGTATCCGGGATAAACGCCTCATTCTCAAGGCTGACCAGTACCGTGAAGAGGGTGGGGATAGCTGTTGCTGCGGCTTTCTCCGTCAAGGCACTCGTGCGGTTCGGGCAGGAAGCGACAAGGCTTGGATCCGCATTGCAGGAGGTCGAGAACATCGTAGCGGTCGCGTTCCCGCACATGACCAAGGAGATGGACAAGTTCGCCGCGAGTGCGACAAAGAACTTCGGTCTTTCGGAGACGATGGCCAAACGGTACGCTTCCCTGTTCGGGACGATGGCCAAGCAGTTCAACTTTACAGAAAAGGAAGCCTTCGAGATGGGCACTACCCTTGCAGGGTTGGCCGGGGACGTCGCTTCCTTCTACGACATAGACCAGGATCTGGCATACATCAAGTTAAAATCTGTGTTCTCCGGCGAGACGGAGACTCTCAAGGATATCGGCGTCGTCATGACGGAGGCCGCGCTGAACCAGTTCGCGCTGTCCAAAGGGATAGACCGGACGGTCAGTAAGATGAGTGAGCAGGAAAAGGTCGCCCTCCGGTATCAGTTCGTGCTGGAACGGCTCTCCCAGGCATCCGGCGACTTCATCCGCACCAGCGACTCGTGGGCGAACCAGACCAGGGTGCTGAAACTGCAATTTGACAGTCTGAAGGCGACACTGGGGCAGGGACTGATCAATGTGTTCACCCCTGTCATAAAGCTGATAAATACGTTGCTGTCCAAGTTGATGACGCTGGCGGAGTCCTTCAAGGCGTTCACGGAATTGATCACCGGGCGTAAGGCTACTGCGAGTAAGGGGGCCGGGCTGGCTGGCCTTGGCACAGAGACAGCGGCAGATGGATACAACGATGCTGCCGAAGGGGCCCAAAACCTGGCGGACGCCACGGGGAAGGTGACAAAAGAAACTAAAAAAGCTGAAAAAGCGGCTGAGGGGTATCTTTCCCCATTGGATGAGATAAACAAGATCGGGGAGAGGAATGAGGAACTTGCGGATAAGGACTCTGCCGGGGATAGCCTTGGGGATATCATAGGGTCTGCGGCAGACTACGGGAAGCTGGCGGATGCCGATGTGGATACTCCGATCAGCCGGTTCTTCGATAAGATGCGAAAAGCCTTCCTCGATAAGGACTGGGAGGGCCTGGGGAGATTAGTAGCGAAGCGGATAAACAAAGGCCTCAAAAAGATATATGATGCCCTGGACTGGGCCAAGATCGGGCCGAAGATAACAAGTTTTGTCAACGCATTTACCCGGACACTTAACAGTCTTGTGGACAACATAGACTGGGATCTGATGGGCAGGGTCGTGGGCCGGGGGATAAACGATATCGTCAAGACCGTAAATCTCCTGATAGACCCGGATAAAGGGATAGATTTTGTCAATATAGGCAGGAAACTGTCTCAAGGGTTCAGGGGGCTTGTCAACGAGATTAACTGGGAAGAGCTAGGGAATATGTTTGGGAATTGGTTCATGATATCCTGGAACGTATTCAAAGGTTTTGTTGACGACATGTGGCGGACTTCTGGCCTCACCGGACTGAACGGATGGCAGGAACTTGGAAGATCCCTGGCAGACGGTATAGCAGGACTTTTTGAGAAAATAGATTTTGGGCAGATCGGCACCTCTGTGGCAAAAGGCTTCAATGGCATATTTGAGACCTTAAAAGAATTTGTCCTCACGATGGAGAGAAATGGGACGTGGGACGATATAGCCCACAACATCTATACCGGCCTAAACAATATGATCCATAAGATCGATTGGGCAGAGAACGGGAAGATACTCAGTGACTTCGTGGTGGATCTCTTGGATACGATCTGGAAAGTGGCCGAAAATACCGATTGGGAAGGCTTCGGGAGAGGTATAGGGGATTTCCTCTCAAATATCGACTGGGATGGGATATTCGGGAGGGTGTTCGCCATCATCACGGAAGTCGTGGGTGGACTGATCAAAGGATTTGGCGATACCACGGCTGGGAAATTCGTCCTTGCGTTTGGGGCTGTGAAACTTGCGATAAAAGGCGTAAAACTTGCCGGAACAATAAAAGGAGTGCTGGATAAACTTAGTGTGATAGGGCGCAGGCTTGTAACATTAGGTGATACGGCGGTAGATGTGGGGGCAAGGGTCGCTGGCACCCGCTTTAATTGGGACGTACTCAGAAAAGCCATTTTAAAAGTGAGTGCTGCGATGCTTGGTTTCCAGATAGGGATGAAGATTACGGAAGTCACTACATCCGCAAACGACAATATGAGTGAGGCGAGTACATATCTTTCCGAACTTGCGTCAACGCTGGTGCAGTTAGCGGAACAAGATAAAATCACCAGCGACCAACAGATAGAGTTGAACAACACCATAGCGGAGTTGGCGGAGAAAGGCGCAAGCAATGTTGATGTAATCACAACATTGAGAGACGCCCTGTTAAAAGCGGGTGTATCTTCATCTGACCTAAGCACCGCTGCTCAAAATGCAGGTACTGATCTCCATTATCTAATTGGCGTTATGAAGGATAGCGAGAGCGGCGGAGAAGCGGCAAAGTCTAATCTGGATAAAGTCGGTGGAGCAGCGAAGACCGCAGGAACAGATTTTGAGAGTCTGGCAGGGAAAGCACAAGGCACTACATCCATATTGAACGACCTGGATATAACCCCCGCCAAAAACAACATAGGGAGCATACAGCAGGCGGTAGACGGTGTAGATTTCGATAAGCTATCCCGTAATTCAGAGACAGCGATCAAGAATATGAACGCCGTATGGAACATCAACAAAACCCCTATACGCGATACTATAAAAGATGTACTGATCGATAATATAAAATTCGATGATATATTGAAAGAGAAATACTCCGGCTATGCGGCGTTCTCGGTCAAGGGGTACAACGATAAGATAAAAGAACTCAAGGGCGAGGCGAGGACAACGATGCAGTCATTCGCCCAGGGTGGGGTCATGGATCCATTCGCAAACAAACTCGGCATACACTCCCCGTCAACTGTATTTGCTGGCTACGGAAGCAATATCGTATCAGGACTCAAGAACGGGATAGGCGGAGAATGGAGCGGTTTTTCATCGTGGTGGGATATCAAGAGGGAGAGCCTGCCCGGTAGCTTCAACGGTATCTCAGACTCGTTCAAGAGGATAGGGCAGAGCATGATATCCGGGATGAGTTCCGGCGTATCTGATAAATGGTCGGAACTGAGCAGTTCGCTGGAAGGGCTGAAGAGCAATGTCGCTAACATATTCTCTGGTATCCGGGGCGATATGCGGAGCATCGGTGAGAACATCATAAACGGGATCATCGACGGGCTTCAATCCCTGTGGAACAATCTGACCGGTTGGGTGAGCGGCATCAAGGATATGCTGACTTTCAATATCAGTTCACCGTTCGGCGGCGCATCCTCATATTCGGTCAATACCCCCGCGCCTTATATGCTGGGACCAGTCTTGGCAGATATCCCCATCCCCCACCTTGCCCAGGGCACGGTCGTACCGCCTAACCGCGAATTTATGGCCGTATTGGGCGATAACAAGCGGGAGCCGGAGGTAGTGTCACCGTTGTCGACCATCGAACAAGCAGTCATAAACGGCATGAATAAAGCCGGCGGAAATTCAGAAAAACCCGTAAACATCACGATACAACTTACTGTTGATAAAAAAGTCCTGGGTCAAGCTACAGTAGATTGGGCAACAATCCAGCGGATGGCGACTGGGAAAAACCCATACGAATTAAGGACCACATAGGAGGACGTTATGAGCAGACCATTTGAATTTAACGGAGTCCCAGTCAAAACGCCGGACGCCTTCAAACCGAATTTCGCCACGACTTCCACGAGCGACTCTGATAGGACGCAGGATTTGGTGATGCACAACACGCCCATAGGAACGATATCAAGTTACTCTTTTGAGTGGAAAAATATAGAGCCGGAAGAAGCCTCCCTCATACTCTCCCAGACCATAAACCGGAGCGAGTACACACTGAGATATCTGGATCCGCTGACGGCAAGCTGGACAGTCGGGGTGTTCTACACGTCAAATTTCACTCTAGGGACACTGAAACAAGTAAACGGACATGATGCGTGGGAAAACCTATTTTTTAACGCGGTGGTGATAAATCCAGTATGATAAATGCAAGCAAACAATTCAAAGAAAAACTAAAAAAAGGTGCGAACGTGGTCAACTATGCGGATCTCATCTTGAGTGACGGGACGGTGCTGCACCTGGAGCCAAAGGATTTCATGATCGGGGGCTGCACCGTTGAGGATAAGACCACGGATGGGAAGTTTGGCGTGGGCTTCTGTATCGGAAAGACGCTGACACTCAGGATCGCGAACCACGATGAGCAGTTTTCGCAGTATGACTTCTACAGATCCATCATCAACCTGTACGTGGCCTTGGCCTTGGACGACGGGACGGTGGAGAAGATCCGCAAGGGCGTGTACTACACCCTGGTGCCGGAGTCCCCTGGGGATATCATCGAGGTCAGCGCGGTGGATGGGATGTACAGACTGGACAAGGATTATGCCGCCAGCACGACAGTGTACCCGGCCACGCTCCAAACGATATTGTCTGAGGCGTGCGGGGATTGCGGCATACCTGTGGGATTTAGGCGGTTCGACAACATGGATTTCATCGTTGACTCCAAGCCGGATAAAGGCACGTACAGGCAAGTCGTATCATGGGCCGCGCAGATCGCCGGGTACAATGCCAGGATCGACAACAGCGGCTACATGCAGTTGGTCTGGTACGATACGGATCTGCTGAATGAGTTCACATACGATGGGGGAAACTTCAAGATCTACCCGCACGATACCGTGATAGATGGGGGAAACTTTAGGGATTACAGCGCAGACACAATCCTATCCGGTGGGACTTTCACTGACGCAATGCCGGAGCACATATATCAGATCAATTCCCTCAGCGTATGCACGGATGATGTGCGGATCACGGGTGTGAAGGTCCTCAAAGAGGAAGAAGAGCACGAGCTTTTCGGAGAAGAAGGGTATCTGATAGAAGTCAGGGACAATCCTTTTACCGTGGGGAAGGAGCGGGAGGTTGCGGACTACCTGGGGAACCGCATCGTCGGCATGGTGTTCCGGCCATTCTCAGCGGAAGTGTTAAACAATCCTCTCTACGAGCCTTTCGATATCGTGCGCTTCCCAGACAGGAAGGGGAACGTGTTCGTCTCCTTGCTCAACTCGGTATCGTACACGATAGGGTCATACACGCAGGTCGCTTGCGAAGCAGAAGACCCGGTCAGGAACGGGAGCGAATACTTTTCTGAAGCAGCGGCGGCTGTTGTGGAGTCCAGGAGGGAAACGGAGAAACAGATCACGGAGTACGACAAGGCCGTCCAGAACATGAACCAGTTGGCTATGAACGCCATGGGGTATCATACGACTTATGAGGATCAGCCAGACGGGAGCCGGATCACTTACCTGCATGATAAGCCCAGCCTGGCCGACTCCAAGACCATATACAAACAGACCATCGACGGGTTTTTCATATCCACGGATGGGGGAAAGAGTTACACATCTGGATTTGACAGCAACGGGAACGTGGTCGTCAACATCCTCTATGCGATCGGCATTGTGGCAGACTGGATCCGGACGGGGCGGTTTGTGGTCAAGAAGGGAGATAAGACAACCTTTTTGGCGGATGCGGATACGGGGGAAGTGCGGATTGTGGCGGATACGTTCGAGTTGTCCTCCGGGAAGACCATAGAGAGCATTGCTGACGAAAAAGCGGACGCGGTGTTAGATATCGCAAAAAATTTCACAAACGGGGAGATCGCAAAATATTCTTCAACAGTAAACAGTTCTTTTAAAGTTGTCAACGATGCGATATCCGCAGAGGTGAGACGCGCGACGGAGGCGGAGGGTGTTATTGACGGTAAGGTTGTAACCTTCAACCAGAATTTATCCTCAAGGGTCACCCAGACTGAAAAAGGTATTGATGCTGAAGTGAAAAGGGCAACAGAAGTTGAAGATACCCTCAGTAAAAATATCGCGTCTGTGAAGATAACCGCGGATGGCGTCAAATCTACGGTCACGGACATAACGAAAGAAGGTGGGACACTGAGCACGATGCAGTCACAGATCAATCAAAACGCCAGTGGTATCACCAGCAAAGTATCCAAGGGGGATGTATCGTCCCAGATAAGCCAGGAAGCCGGGAAGATCAGCATCAAGTCAAACAGGCTATCTATAACATCGGATTACTTCAAGTTGACGGAAACGGGACGCATAACGGCTACGTCTGGCTCGATTGGCGGGTTTGATATAAGCGCAACACAGATAAAAGGTTCAAACCCCAATGATGAAGATCAGATAATAGCATTGCAAGTACCAGGAAGTAACATGAACTGGGCATTAGCGATAGGGGAGCAATCACGCACTACATCCTCCCCGGGAGTCGCGGGGGGATTGATCACTTACACATCATGCGCATTTAGGGTATCAAAATCCGGGGCGCTCGTGGCGACTTCCGCATCCATAAAAGGGAGGGTCATCGCGGATGACGTGATCCTTAAGAGTATATCGGTAAAAGCCAATAATGCCGAAAAATACTTCCAAGGATCCAGTAACGACATAGTTATTGATGGAGTGGCGCATCATTTTGCGCACGGGATATATGTGGGGACAAGTTCAACAGGAAGTCCCAACGCCCCGTTTGAGATCAATTAGGGATGGGAGAAAAAATGCAAAAACCAATAACAGTAGCAAAAAAAGAATTTTCCGAAGCAGTCGTAGAAGTCGTCAACAGCTCCGGACTCCCGTTCTTTGTCATACGACAAGTCCTTGAAGAACTTCTCAAAGCCGTATGTCAGGGAGAGGAAGCCCAGGAAGAAAAAGACCGGGCGGAGTACGAGAAGTACCTACAAGAGACGGCGGCGCAAGCGGCGGCTGACCATACTGAAGTAAAAGAAACGGAGGTGACGGCTCATGGCGCTCAAAACGATAAAAGCAACGATACAGGTGCGGAGGGGGGCAGAACAGAATTTTGACCCTACCCAGATGTCCGCAGGGGAGTGGGCGGTATCCACGGATACGAAACACGTCTGGATGTGCTTTGGGCCAGGGATCGTCCTGCGGATGGCAACATATGACTCTTTCGAAGCGGACGTGCAGAAGATCCAGGCCATGCTGGCGGAGTGCAAGGGGATTCTGGATGCGGTCAAGGCTTTCGAGGCTCTGGCGAAGCAACACAAAGACAATGCGGCGGCGAGTGCGGCCCAGGCCCTGGCAAAGGCTGTGGAAGCCGCCCAGAGTGCATCCGACGCCGCAGCATCCCTGTCAGCGGCCAACGCATCCGCTGCAGCAGCCCTGGCCTCCCAACAAGCCGCAGAAGCAGCAAAGACAGCTGCCCAGATATCAGAGGTGAACGCCAAGGGCAGCGCGGATGCGGCCAAGGCAAGCGAGGCAGCAGCGGCCCAGTCAGCGACAGCGGCGGCGGGGAGCGCCGGGGACGCAGCAGACAAAGCGGATAAAGCAGCGGACTCAGCGACAGCGGCGGCAGGAGCCGCAACAGAAGCCGGGACAAAGGCCGGGGAAGCGTCGGGGTTCGCAGACCTGTCAAAGAGCTATGCTGTGGGGACGGAAGGGCAAGTCCGGGAGGGCGACGTGACCGACAACTCGAAGTACTACAGTGAGCAATCCAAGGCCAGCGCGGACACGTCCAAGACCTACCTCACGAAGGTGGAGCAGGCCGGGGATGATGCGGTGGACAAGATCAATGATGCGCTGGCCCTGGTAAAGCCGGATTTCGTGGTGGATATTGCCACAGGGCACCTGCTGTACAGCGGGTCATACGTCGACATGATGGTAGAAAACGGACACTTGAAATGGGGGATAGTGGCATGAGTAATATGAGAGACGCGGGGCGGATCGGGTTCCGCATACGGGGGGAGTACAGCGCACTTGAGGTCTATGAGTACCTGGATGTCGTGTACTATGCGGATGCATCATATGTGGCCCTGAAAGATGTATCGGGCGTCACCCCAGAGGATAGCAGCGAGTTCTGGCAGGTATTCGCGAGGGGCTGGAGCAGTTCCGGGGCGGTCACGGGGATAAAGGGCGCAGAGGAACTAGATTTCCGGCACGGGAATGTGAGCTTATCCCCAGCAGATATCGGCGCACTCCCGGCAAAAGGGAAAGCACTCACAGCCGGGACGGCAGACAAAGTAGCCTCCCCTCTTACTTTTACTGGGGCGGTCACGGGGGACTACGACGGGAGCGCACCAATGAGCGTGACGATCCCAAAGGCAGTGTCTGTGAAGGGTGATGCAGAAGAAGAATACAGAACGGGGCCGGTCAACATCACAAAAGGGGATATCGGGCTGGGGAAAGTCGAAAACAAGTCCCCGGCAGAGATCCGGGCGGGACTCACGGCCCAGGAAGTGGAAAATGCTCTGGGGTATAGCCCTTCGGAGGTTACCGTGACGGTGGATGGCGCCTTGAGCGACACATCTGAAAATCCGGTGCAAAATAAAGTAATCACAGGAGCTTTGAAAAGGAAAGGCGATACCCTCCAGTACGACGAAGAGAGCAGCCAGCTCCACTTGAAGAGTGGTGAAACGATACTCTCATCCGTGACGATCGAGGCTGGCGGTGGAGGCGGGGGGATCAAACTTGCGGCCCCCACGGGCGTATCGCTTGAGAACGCAGATGAAGAAATCTTGATCAAGTGGACAGACCCTCTGGATCTGGTGGTCGCAGACGTAACGCAGGCGACCTGGGCCGGGACGCTGGTGGTCAGGAAAGTCGGGAGCGCACCTGCATCCAAGACAGACGGGACGATTGTCGTAGACTCCAAGACCCGGGATGCATACAAGGACACGGGATTTGCGGACACGGGGCTGGTCAACGGCACGGAGTACTTCTACGGTATCTTCCCGTACACCACGGACAAGGCATATACATACGGCACGACGGAGAGTATGATGCCGGAAGCGATCTACCCGGACGCCCCCACATCCTCAAGCGTCAAGGCGGGCAACGCTACAGCCGTGGTCACTTTCGAACTCCCGGAGAATGCTACGGGGGCGAAGATTGCGTACAGCACACAACAGCCAGAGTCCACAGCGACACCTTACGGGACGGTGATCAGCGGCGTGACCAGCCCATACACGATCGCGGGGCTGACCAATGATATCCCGTACTACATCACTGTGTACAGTACGAATGCGAAGGGCAGGGATACCGCTGGGGAAACGTTGACGGCCGCACCGAAAGCGGCGGTGCTGTTTGGGTTCATCATAGACCAGGGCGAGAGCGACCCAGATAGTATGATCACATACATCGAGGATAACAAGGATTTTGTCCCGGCACATATGGATTACGAGAACGACAGATTTGATTACGGGAGCTGGGGCGACGTGTGGTTTATCAAGGGACTGAAGCCGTGTATGCTCAACTACGACGGTACGGTGGCCTACGAGTTGGATCCGAACGACTACACGAAGAAGAAGGACGGGACGGCTTCGGACGTGGCGAATGCGGATTTCCCTGGGAATGCCATGATCGGGATACCGAAGACGTATTGGAAGATCGTGGACAATGGGGATGGCACGGCGAATGTTTATATCTGCGATACGAAACTGGATGAGGATTTTGTTTGTTGGAGCCACATTGATAATAATGGGGATGAGATCGATTATTGTTATATGGCTTGTTATGATGGGGACGCAATCAGGGGCAGACTCAGGAGTATTTCCGGTTCCAACACATTTATGGGACGGAGCGCAGAAGAAAATGATATACTTGCGAAGGTAAATAATGTCACGGATGATGAAATTTGGGGGGCACTTATCTACTCAGACCTAACGCTGATTAGGCTTTTAATCATGTTGATATCTAAAAGTACCTATTCTCAAGAGAAATTTGGAGCAGGAAATACTGCATCGTACATTTCCGCTTCAAACACAGGGGTAGTGAGTACTGGGAGTCTTGATAAAAAAGGGCTTTTTTGGGGAAGCAATGAAAACAAAGCCGGTGTTAAGATATTCGGGATAGAAAATCTTTGGGGAAATATTTGGAAATCATGCAACGGGATAATTTTCAATGATGGGAGCATTAAAGTAAAAATGACATATGGTACCGGAGACGGCAGTACTGCGAGGGGGTATAATTTTGAAGGGACGGGATATATCGATACAGCGGTAGACCTCCCATATTTACTAAATGGAAATTATATAAAAAAAATGCATTTCTCGGCGTTTGGATTGATACCAAAAGAAGGAGGCGGAAGCTCAACAACATATTACACAGACGCTATGTGGACAAATAAATCTGGGGTCACTGATAATTGCGATATTGGTGGAAACACATACTTTGGGGATATCGGAGGTATTTTCTGCGTTAATCACGGAGCGGCCAGGAGCGATAAAAATTCCAACACATCTATGCTTTCCTGCAAACCCCTAGCCCCAACAGGAGGTGAGCCATCATGATCTTAACCTACAAAAAATCCGAGTCCAACATCTCCCCGCCCCTCATCGACACGACATCGTCCAAAAAAGTGGTCTACCTGCGTCAAAACATAGTGGAGAAACAGCGGACGGACGAACTGACCGGGGAGACATACACATACTACGAGTACGATGAAGCGAAAGTCCCCAAAGCGGAGTACCAGGAGCATCTGCAACAGCAGACCCGGGCGGACGTAGATTACCTGGCATTTATGACTGGCGTATCCCTAGATGAAACGGAGGTATAACATGCGCATTGAATTTAATGACATAAAACACAAGTTCGACATAGGCATCCTTGACCGCAAGCAGGTGCTGGGCCTTGTAAGCTGCGGCCTGATAACTTTTGATGATTACCGGAAGATCACCGATAAGGATTACAGGGAGCCGAAAAATCCAGGGAAGCTGGAAGGCGGAGAGTTGAGATTAACGGCTGGTCGAGTAGACCGGGTGACCACCGCCGTAGCAAAAGGGCCGCGCGGTGACTACTACGACTGGTGTAATCTGTTAGAGAACGAGACTCTTGAGTTCGGGGATGAGCAGGGGAATTACGCAGGTGGCGCAACCTTATCATATCGGTATTACGGGGATAGGGATACGCCCTATCCGCGCGACCATCCAGCCACGACTGAATACTGGGGAAAAGTCGTGCATGAGCTTAAATGGCTGAAAAACTCTAGCAAAGAGTACGAGAGGGATTTCTATCAGAAGATAGTCGATATGTGCAAGAGAAACAAGGCCGGGAGCGCGCTGGCGTTGATCGATAAAATCGAGAAAGGAGAGCTTTGATGAGCAAAAATTATGAAAAGATCAAGAACTACTACGACAAGGGCTTATGGAGCAAGACCCGCGTCAAGAACATGGTCATAAAAGGTGTGATCACAGCGGAAGAATACAAACTTATAGTTGGAGAATATGTAGGAGATATTAGCATGGGGGGGGGGTATTCCAGGTAAGTGATCCAACGGCGGACGACCAGGGTAAATTTTTGAGAGGGGATGGGACGTGGGCGGATGTGCCTGCGATACAGTCCTGGGGAGACTGGAATAAAGTAGATAGTAAAAGCGGTATTGCTGCTGGGGTAGCCAATACGATTACTCCAGACATAAAAGGAGCCGCCGCGATAGGTGAGCGAAATAAGCTGAGTGCTTCCTATACTCTTGCCGTTGGACGATCTAACGAAACGGGTACCGTTGGCGCTGTAACATTTGGAGTCTCAAATACTATAAACGATACAGAAGGTTTTTACGCGATGACTGCAGGTACAAAGAATCATCCCCAGGCTTGGTATACGGTCGCGCTCGGGATAGGGCTGACACAGAGAGCATATGGAGGCACTGCTGTCGGGCGATGGAACGCCATTAGGGAAATAAACAGTAGCGATTCGGCGGCGACCGGTGACGCATTGATTGTCGGGAACGGAACGAGTGATACTGCTAGGTCAAACGCCCTCCGTGTCTCATACTCCGGAGACGTATACATGCTAAAAGCAGCCCAGTCTTCCGGCGCGGATTACGCTGAATTTATAAAACCTTGGGCTGACGACAACCCCAACAACAAGGATAGGGTCGGGTACTTCGTGACCATCAGGAATGGTCTCATGTGCAAAGCCAACGCCGGGGACTACATAGCTGGTATCACGTCCGGCAACCCGTC
>CAJTYN010000083.1:4735-12726 GCA_910584115.1 uncultured Lachnospiraceae bacterium | reverse complement strand
AAAAAACAGCAGCCATCAGATAAACTGCAGCTGCTGTCTCAATATCGGGGCAACAAGATTCGAACTTGCGACCTCACGGTCCCGAACCGTGCGCTCTACCAAACTGAGCCATGCCCCGAACAAAACTCATTATAACACATTTTGACAAAAAGAAAAGCCCTTTTTTAAATTTAATATATTTGTAATAAACAACCTGAAAGTGTTGCAAAAGAGTTAAAAATAAGTTAGAATAGAGAACAAGAGATATTAAAAACAGGGGGTATAGATATATGGGAGTAAGAAAACAAGCGGTCGCTCTCCTGCTGGCGGTCCTGCTGGCGTTCACATCAGCGTCCCCGGCTGCGGCTTCAGCCGCTCACATGCCACAAGCGCAGGTTGCGGCCGCTGTGTCCGGGAATGGGCTGGAAGATCCGGTGTCGGCAGATGCGTTCCAGAAAGATCTGCCGCAGGAAAGTACTGATCCAGGATTCGGTGAGGATCCAAACGAAGATCTCGAAAAGATCGGGTCATCCGGGGAGCCAGAGATCCCAGAGGGGATCGTCGGGGATGACCAGGAGACCGCAGATGAGGTCTCCGGATCGCCCGGGGACGGTGAAGGGATCTTGGAAGGAGCCGCAGAGAGCGCAGAAGATACAGAAGTTTTAGAAGAAGAGGCAAAAGGAGCCGCGGAAGAGTCCGGGGGACTCCCGGAGCATCCAGAAGGAACGGAGGTCCCGGATGTGGACGCTGCCGGTTATACAGGGGCGGTGGATATCCAGGATATCCAGGATCAGGAGAAGCTGGATAAGGCGCTGGCCGACGGGCTGGTGGAACTGGTCCCGAACGAGGACGAGGACGGATACCAGAGAGCGGGCGCGGCGGGCGAGAACATCATCGACGTGGCCAGCCGCGAGGTGGGCGTCTCGGGACGTCCCAATAAATATACGTATTGGCTGGGTGCCATAAGCGGTACATATTCCTATGCATGGTGCCACGCCTTTGTATCCTGGTGCGGCGCGCAGACCGGGAACGGCCAAGTCCCCCGGTCGGCCAGCTGTTTCTACGGCGCCCAGGAATTTAAGGCGCGGGGGAAATGGAAGAACAGGATCAGCGGATACGTGCCCAAAGCCGGCGATATCATCTATTTTGACTGGAATGCCAACGGCGGGTACGACCATGTGGGCATCGTCCACTATGTCAGCGGCGGCCGGGTCCATACGATCGAGGGCAACGCAGGGGACGCGGTGCGCTACGACGGGGGCCGCGCAGGCGGGTACGCGCTGACGGACAGCCAGATCATCGGGTATGGGACGCCAGACTACCGCCCCGTGCCGCAGACCCGGGGATGTCTGGATACGGTCACAGGGGGCGCCAGCAGCGTCCATGCGGCAGGCTGGGCTTTTGATGAAAAAGACCCGGCGCAGGCCCTGGATGTGCATGTATACGTAGGCGGGCCAGCCGGATCCGGCGCCCCCGGCTATGCGGTCAGGGCGGATAAGACCCGGGCGGACGTAGGCGCGGCTTACCCGGGCATGGGCAGCAAGCATGGATTCGATGCGGATATCATCGTCAGCAGGACAGGGAGCCAGCCGGTCTACGTCTACGCGATCAGCACCGGCGCCGACGATATCAACCCGCTCATCGGCACCGGCACGGTCAACATCCAGAAAGACGCACAAAAGCCGGTGATCCGCAACATAGAAGTGAAAGACATCTCCGTAGAGGGCTACACAGTGACCTGCCAGGTAACGGACAACGTGGGGATCAAGAAAGTCTCCTTCCCCTCCTGGCACGAGTCCAAGTCCGGGGAGCAGGCTGTATGGTTCGAGGGCACGGTGAAGGATGGGACGGCACAGTGCTTCATCCCGGTGGAGGAACTGGGGGGCCAGAGCGGAAAGTATACGACCCACATCTATGCGTATGATAAGGCAGGAAATCATACAGCGGCGGCGGTCAGGAGCGTGACCATAGACCACACCTCCTTAAGACAATACAACGCAAAGAACATCAGCACCGATTTCATCGCGCGGATCGAGAACGCGGGCAGCGGGCTGGCCCTGACAGGACTCGCGGATGCTCAGACAGTCGCCGGCCGCGAGGATACGGGCGCCGCGGAGCAGATCTGGCGGTTTACCCGGGAGGCGGATCAGAGCTATATCATCCAGCTGAGTGTAAACGGCGCCTATCTGACGGCCGATCCGTCACAAGGGACGGTCAGGGCGCTCCTGCAGGAGGATCTTGAGGCCGCGACCCGCTGGCGGGTGCTCCAGGCCGGGGAGGACAGCTATTATCTGGATCCGGAGAACGACGACAGCCGCGTGCTCACCCAGGGCGCCGGGGATACGCCCGTATCTCTGCAGACGTTTGATACGTCGGAAGGACAGCAGTTCAAGATCCAAAAACTGTCCACGAACATCAAGAGCCTCACCCTGAAAAAAGAGTCGCTCACATTCACAGAAGAGCGGCAGACCGGGAAGCTGACCGTATCCATCCGGCCAAAGAGCGCGGCCGACGAGCGGATCTGCTGGGCGAGCAGCCAGGAAAAAGTGGCCACTGTGGACAAAAACGGCCTGGTCACCGCCATCGGCAACGGCACGGCCAACATCACCGCCGCCACAGAGGACGGGAGCATAACGGCCGTCTGCGCGGTCACCGTAAAGATCAGACCCACAGGAGTCAGCCTGAGCAAAAAGAGCATCAAATTCGAGAGCAAGGGAGCGACAAAAAAACTCCAGGCGACAGTGAGCCCCAAAAACGCCAAAGATCGGTCAGTCACGTGGAAGAGCAGCAACAAAAAAGTCGCGGCCGTGGATCAGTCCGGACTGGTGAGAGCGGTGTCCAACGGAACGGCCACGATCACGGCGGAGACGGTGGACGGCAAGCGGATGGCCGCCTGCGATGCCACCGTCCAGATCCCGAAAGTGGGCGCGGGCGGGACGGTCAGGAACGGGTCGTACACGTATTCAGCCGACCACATCAAGACACCAACGGAGGAGCGGACCGTGATCTACCGCCAGAAAAAAGGCGGCAAAAAAGAAAAGCTGGCTCAGATCTCTGCGAAGGCTTACATTAAACTGCTCTACGATAAGAAACTCTATTACGAGAAAACGACCCCGAAAGGCAGACGGGACCTCTATGCGCTGGACACCCGGACGCTGAAAAAAGGGAAGGTCCGCGCGGATTCCGTCATCGTGGGGAACCGGGGCAGGAGATTCCTGGTGAGACCCTATGCCGCGAAGGCAAAGCCCCAGGCCTGCTATCTGCTGAACGTGGCCACGGGCAGGGAAGTCCTGATCTCGAAGAAATGTCTGGCCGCGTCCCTGACCGCATCCAAGGTCTATTACGTGGAAGCAGTCTCCGGGAAAACGGCGAAAGGCTGGAAGGCCCAGGCATATTCCTGCAGCTACTCGGCCAAGAAACTCCGGTCCCTCACGGGCAAGATCGCCATGACGGCCTGCGATAAGGTCACGTCAAAAGCCATCGTCTACAAGTCCGGGGCATCCTGGTACAGCTACACCTATGCCGCCAAGAAGAGTCAGAAGGTCAAAGCGCCCTGATGAGAGCCGGACTTGCAGGAGCAGATCTCTTATGGTAAAATTGCCTGTAAAAGACAGACAGGGAGATGAAAATGGAAGATTTAAGATTTTTAGAAGAACAGCATGTCAGTCCGGAGCTGATCCAGGGCGTATCAGAGTTCCGAAAGAGATATGTGGTGGATGAGGAGGCGGCGGATCGGATCACAAAGCCGATGATCATGTTTTACGGAAAAGATATCCTGGAGATGGCCATCGCCGCCCTGCTCAACGGGGAGAACATCCTCCTGACCGGACCGAAGGCCACCGGGAAGAATATCCTGGCAGAGACACTGGCCTATCTGTTCCACAGGCCCGCATACAATATATCTTTTCATGTAAATACCAGCAGCGCCGAGCTGATCGGGACGGATACCTTCGAGGATGGCCGGGTGAAGCTGCGCCGGGGGAGCATCTACCAGTGTGCCCAGTACGGCGGCTTCGGGATCTTGGACGAGATCAACATGGCCAAGAACGATGCGGTCTCGGTCCTGCACGCCACCCTGGACCACCGCAGGAGCATCGACGTACCCGGCTACCATAAGATCGATCTGCACCCGGCGGCGCGGTTCATCGGGACCATGAATTATGGTTACGCCGGGACGAAAGAGCTCAACGAGGCCCTGGTCTCCCGGTTCCTGGTGATCGACATGCCGGCGCAGACAGAGGAGACGCTGGGCTTCATCATCCGCACCTCCTACCCGGAAGTGAAGCCGGAGGCGGCAGAACAGTTCGTCGGGCTGTTTTTGGATCTGCAGCTGAAGGCCGACAACAGCGAGATCTCCACAAAAGCGCTGGACCTTCGGGGGCTCTTAGCGGCTCTCGGCACGATCCGGACAGGTCTGCGTCCGCTCAAAGCCGTGCGCATGGGCGTGACGAACAAGACCTTCGATATCTTTGAAAAAGAGATCGTGGACGATGTGGTGATGACCAGGATACCGGAAGAGTGGACCAGGGAAAATGTCTATGGATGAAAATCAACTGGAATTAGAAAATAGGATCAAAAACCTCCTGTGGACAGTGAGCGGGGATTACACCCTGGATATGAAGCCGGACGTAGAAGCCTTCCTCAAGGCAAAAGAGATCGCCCTGTACGACGGCGTGAAGCAGGGGGCCTTTGCTAAATATTACGACAAAGAGGCGCTGGGCCTTTACCTGGTCAAAAAGATCTACCTCCAGGCGGCGGAAGGGCCGCTGACCTATGTGGCCCAATTATGCATGGAGGAAGCAGTAGGCGAGCGGATCCGGGCGGAGCGTCCGGGCGTGGCATCCATCCGGCAGAAAGCCTTCGGCGCCATCTTAGAACAGGAGATGAACAGGATGGCGGCCACGCCCTGGGGACGGCTGAAATTCGCGCTGCTGCGGGAATACACCCAGGGCAGCTATCCGGCGGAGAGCCGGGTCCGGGCATGGATGGATCAGGTCTATCAATGCCGGGACGCGAAAGACAGCCAGGAACTGATCCGGATCATCGACCGGCTCTATAACCAGGTGGTGGATCCGGATTTTGAGAAAAAACACGGGGATCTGGAAAAAGTCCTGGCCGTGACCATCGAGGAACTGACAGAATTTTCCTGGCAGGATTTCCTCTCGGAGGAGATGTACGAGGACGCCCTGGAGACGTATCTGGAACAGCTGACGGAGAACATCACCAATATGGAGAGCCTTGAGGAGGAAGAAGAGCCTGAGGAAAAGCAGGAGCGCGTCCCTCCCAAAAAAGTGATCAAGGTGGTGACGCCCGAGGCCCTGGAGCGGATGTACTCCTACGTGGAACTCAATTTTGGCCGGACATACCTGCCGGAGCTGGAGAACAAGAAGATCAACTATCACATGTGCCGGGACATCCACAGCGACTGCAGCCTTTATTTTACGGAAGGGATCCTGCGGGATCCGGTAAAGGAAAACTATCAGTTTAAATATGCCCAAAAGACCCGGGAAAAGAATAAATTCCTCTACTATGACAAGCACAGGATCGTCAAACGGAACATCAGTGTGCTCACGGAGACTCTGAAAAAATCCCTGGTCATGCGCAGCGAGGTGACGAATGTGGATTCCCACTGGGGGCAGGTGGTGCCTGCGAAGATGTGGAAAGTGGGGCGCACGGACGATACCCGGCTCTTTACCCGGGAGGTCAAGGGCGACTGCTCCGAGTTCGTAGTGGACGTGCTGATCGACGCCAGCGGATCCCAGCGTCCCCGGCAGGGAGAAGTGGCGATCCAGGGCTACATGATCAGCGAGAGCCTCAGCAACGTGGGGATCGCCCACCGGGTGATGAGCTTCTGCACATTCTGGGATTATACGATCATGCACAGGTTCCGGGATTACGACGACGATCGGAGCATGAACGATCGGATCTTCGACTACATCACATCCTCCAACAACCGGGACGGCCTGGCGATCAAGGCGGCGGGGTACGGCCTTTTGCAGAGGGAAGAGGAGAAGAAGATCCTGATCGTCTTGAGCGACGGCAGACCCAACGATGTGATCGCCAACAGGCCCAACGCCCGCAACCCGAAGCCCTACGAGGGGAGATACGCCATCAAGGATACTGGTTTTGAAGTGCGCAGGCTGCGCAACATGGGCGTCAGCGTGCTGGGAGTCTTTGCGGGCGAGGAGAAGGACCTGTCCACGGAGAAAAAGATCTTCGGCAAGGACTTTGCTTATATCCGCGACATCGAGGATTTTTCACGGATCGTAGGCAAATATCTGACCCGCCAGCTGGACAGGGACTTATAATATAGTCAAAAAAGACAGACAGGCTGATCCACTATAGGTAATTTTATACAAAAAAAATAAGCTATTCTCATATTTCCACTTTCTTTTTTGGCTATTTTGTATTAAAATAAGAAGTAGATACTGTTACAAGAGCCTGAAAAGAAAGAAGGGATCGGTGAGAAGATGATATCGAATCAGGTGCTCCAGAATACGATAGAAGGATTGAAGGAAATATCAAGGACAGACCTGTGTATTATGGATGTAAAAGGGAAGGTCCTTGCTTCTACGTTTGCAGAGAATGTTTCTGTCTTCGTGGAAGTGAAGGCTTTTGCGGAGTCCCAGGCAGAGAGTCAGTTGATCAAAGGCTACCAGTATTTCAAAGTCAGCGACGATAACCAGCTGGATTATATCCTGGTGGTGCATGGGGACAATGAAGACACGTATATGATCGGGAAGCTGGCCGCGTTCCAGCTCCAGAGCCTGATCGTGGCGTATAAAGAGCGGTTTGACAAGGACAGTTTCATCAAGAACCTGCTGCTCGACAACCTGCTGTTGGTGGACATCTATAACCGGGCGAAAAAACTCCATATCGAGCCGGATGTGCGCAGGGTCGTATTCATCCTGGAGGTCAGCCAGGACCGGGAACACCATTCGGTGGAAAATGTAAAAGCGCTGTTCCACGGAAAGAACGGCGACTTCATCACGGCGGTGGACGAGAAGAGCATCATCATCGTGAAGGAACTGGCAGAGGACGAAGGCTATGAGGAGATGGATAAGCTGGCGCGGAGCATCCTGGATTCCCTGGGACTCGACAAACAGTCCGGCAGCCATATCGCCTACGGCGCGATCGTGCGCGAGTTAAAGGAAGTCTCCAGGTCTTATAAAGAAGCGCGGATGGCCCTGGACGTGGGCAAGATCTTTTTTGGAGAGCGGGACGTGATCGCCTACAGCTCCCTGGGGATCGGACGGCTGATCTACCAGCTCCCCATCCCCCTGTGCAAGATGTTCATCCGGGAGATCTTCGAGGGAAAATCCCCGGACGATTTCGACGAGGAGATCCTGACGACGATCGACAAATTCTTCGAGAACAGTCTGAACGTCTCAGAGACATCCCGGCAGCTCTACATCCACAGGAACACGCTGGTGTACCGTCTGGATAAGCTGCAGAAGAGCACGGGACTGGATCTGCGTATCTTCGAGGATGCCATCACATTTAAGATCGCCCTGATGGTGGTGCGCTATATGAAATATATGGAGACTCTGGAATATTAAAAAGGGTATTGCATGATTTTTGAAAATATGTTAAGATAATGTTACATAAATGAAACATTGTTTTTACGCAGCAGATCCATGGATGAGATCAGGGAGGGCAGGTCTTTGCAGGCGAGCTTGCAAAAGGGTTGTCCTCTTTGGGATGCGGTCGCATGAGGAGGGTACGATGATCGACTTGATAGATGTGAGCAAAACATACGCCAAAGGGCAGCCGGCGGTCAAGAACGCTGATCTGCATATAGAAAAAGGAGAATTCGTATTTATAGTGGGGAACAGCGGTTCCGGCAAATCGACGCTGATCAAATTGCTGCTCAAAGAGCTGGACGCCTCGTCGGGTACGGTGATGGTGGGCGGCGTCAACTTAAAGAACATGCGGCGCCGTCAGGTGGCGAAATACCGCAGGAAACTGGGCGTGGTCTTCCAGGATTTCCGTCTGCTCAAGGACCGGAATGT
>CAJTYN010000083.1:0-4635 GCA_910584115.1 uncultured Lachnospiraceae bacterium | reverse complement strand
GGCTTCTGGAGGAGATCAACGACAGGGGCACCACGGTCGTGGTGGTCACCCACAACAAAGAGATCGTAAACGCTATGAAAAAACGTGTGGTCGCCATGCGCAAAGGTGTGATCATCAGCGACGAGCGAGAAGGGGAGTATCACTATGAGGATTAGTACGATCGGCTACGAGCTGAAGCAGGGGTTTAAGAATATCGCCAGGAACTGGATGTTTTCTCTGGCCTCGATCGTCACGATGGCGGCCTGCATCTTCATATTCGGGATCTTCTATTCCATCGTCACCAATGTGAACCACATCGTAAAGGGCGTGGAAGAGGATGTCCCCATCACCGTCCTGTTCGTGGAAGATGTGGGGGACGAGGTGATCCAGGACGTGGGGCGGCGGATCAAAGAGCGCCCGGAGGTCCTTGAGGTCAAGTACGTGTCCGCGGATGAGGCGTGGGAGAGCTTCCGGGATCAGTATTTCGGGGATTCCAAGGCAGCGGCGGAGGGATTTCAGGACGACAACCCCCTGGCCAATTCCGCCAATTATGAGGTCTATGTAAAAGAGATCGAACAGCAGAGCGACCTGGTCGCTTACATCGAAGGCTTGGAGGGCGTGCGGGAAGTGCGCCAGTCGGAGAGCGCCGCGAAGACGCTGGGGAGCTTCAACCGGCTGGTGGCGACGATCTCCATCGCGATCATCGCCATATTGCTGGTCGTAGCCATCTTCCTGATCAGCAACACGATCTCTACGGGGATCACCATCCGCCGGGAGGAGATCGCGATCATGAAGCTGATCGGGGCCACGGACCTGTTCGTGCGCACGCCGTTTCTGCTGGAAGGGATCATACTGGGACTGATCGGAGCCGCGATCCCGTTGGCGGCGTTATATGTGATGTACAATCAAGTGATCATACATATCCTGGAGAAATTCAAGGTGCTGGACGGGATCTTGCAGTTCGTGCCGGTGCGGCAGGTGTTCGGCGTGCTGCTGCCGGTGGGCCTGGCCCTGGGCATGGGGATCGGATTTTTCGGCAGTCTGTTCACCACCAGGAAGCATCTGAAGGTATAAATATCGTGAGAGCTGGATAAAGATAGTATTGTAGGGCGCGGGCAGATCTTCTGGCCGCGCATTGCTGTGGATAAGGAGCGGATATGGAAAGTCATGGAAGATTTTTAAAAGGTTTCATCCTGGGCCTCATGGTGATGGCTCTGGCCTCCGCCGCGGGTTTTTATTTCTATACGACAGGCGGGCAGTCCCGGTCAAAAGAGACGCTGACGGACAGAGAGAGCATGGAGAAGATCGGCTATCTGAGCGATCTCATCGACACGTATTATCTCAATGACGCGGACGTAAAAGAGATGCAGGAGGGGATGTACGCGGGCATGGTGGCGGGTCTGGGGGATCCCTACTCCCGCTATTACACCGTTGAGGAATACGGGACGCTCAGCGAGGAGACACAGGGGCATTACGAAGGGATCGGCGTGGTCATGCAGCAGGGAGATGACGGGCTGGTCACGATCGTCCGCTGCTACGAGGGCGCGCCCGGGGAAAAGGCCGGCCTGAAGGCGGGGGATGTGATCTACAAGGTCAATGATGAAGAAGTGCTGGACCTGGATCTGGCCACGGTGGCCAAGAAGATCAAAGATCCGGCGACAGATCCGGTCCATCTGACGATCGTCCGCGAGGGGGAGGCAGACCATCTGGAGCTGGATATCCCGAAGAAAGAGGTCAAGGTCCCGGTAGTCAGCCATGAGATGCTGGATGACCATGTGGGCTATATCGCGATCTACGAATTTACGGATGTGACCTTCGAGCAGTACAGCGAGGCGAAAAAAGACCTGGAAGAGCAGGGAATGGAGAAGCTGGTGATCGATCTTCGGGATAACCCGGGCGGCCTGCTCACCTCCGTCTGCGATGTCTTAGAGACGATACTCCCCAAGGGGCTGATCGTCTACACGGAGGATAAATACGGAAAGAGGGAAGAAGAGCGCTGTGAGGGCAAGACGCCCATCGATATCCCGCTGGCCGTCCTGGTAAACGGAAACAGCGCCAGCGCATCGGAGATCTTCGCGGGCGCCGTCAAAGACCATCATGTCGGCACGATCGTGGGGACGACCACATACGGAAAAGGCGTGGTGCAGACGGTCAGGGACTTAGGAGACGGCAGTGCCCTGAAACTGACGATCTCGAATTATTACACGCCCAACGGGATCAATATCAACGGCGTGGGGATCGAGCCGGATGAGAAAGCGGAGATGGATGCAGAGAGCAAGGAGGATACGCAGCTTAAGAGGGCGCTGGAGGTGCTGGCAGAGTGATGAAAAGCCCTGTTGGACTTTTTATCCATTCCGTGGTATGATAGCGGATGTACATGAAGAAAAGGAGGGATCCGTATGGGTGAGTACGTGATCACAACAGATAACAATTCTGATCTGCCGGAAGATTTTTACCGGGAGCATCAGGTGGGATGTACGTATCTGAGTTACAGCATAGATGGCCAGACTCATACCAGGGAAGATTTCCTGCCAACGGAAGAGTTTTATGCCCGGATGCGCGCCGGCGCCATGCCGACCACGGCCCAGGTCAACCCGGAGGCGGCCAGGGAACTGATGGAACCTTATCTGCAGGCGGGGAAAGACCTTTTGCATATCGCTTTTTCCTCCGGTCTGAGCGGGAGCTATGACAGCTGCCGGGCAGCGGCGCGGGAACTCTCGGAGCGATACCCTGAGCGGAAGATCCAGGTGATCGATTCCCTGTCCGCGTCCCTGGGCCAGGGGCTCTTGGTCCATTATGCCGTCAAGATGAAAGAAGAGGGGCATTCCATGGAGGAAGTGGCCCAGTGGGTAGAGGACCACCGGAAAAACCTGGTGCATCTCTTTACTGTAGACGACCTGGATCATCTGCACAGGGGCGGGCGGGTGTCAAAAGCCACGGCGATCGTGGGTGGTATGCTAAATATCAAGCCTGTGCTCCATGTGGATGACGACGGCAAGCTGGTGGCCACCGGGAAAGTGCGGGGAAGGAAGAAGTCCCTGCAGGCCCTGGTGGACGGGATGAGAGAGCAGATCGGGTCCTATGGGTCCCGATGCGATACGATCTTCATCAGTCATGGGGACTGTGAGGCGGATGCCCGTTCTGTGGAGAAAAAGGTGCGGGAGATCTATCCCATACAGACGGTCGTCATCAACCATGTGGGCGCCACGATCGGCGCGCATTCCGGCCCGGGGACAGTGGCGTTATTTTTCCTGGGGGATAAACGGTAGACAGGCATGAGGGGAGAGATAAAGATGGGAAGAGAACATCGCAGAGTGTGTGCCTATGTGGATCTGGAGGCGGTCATGTGGAACCTGCAGCAGATCCACGGGGCCACAGCAGAACATACGAAGATCGTCGCAGTGATAAAGGCGGACGGATACGGCCATGGGGCGGTGCCGATCGCACAGAAGACGGAGAGCCTTGAGTACCTGTGGGGATTTGCGGTGGCGACCGCCGAGGAAGCCTATACCCTGCGGGAGGCGGGGATCCGCAAGCCGATCCTGATCCTAGGATACACCTTCGAGGAGGACTATGGCCGGCTGTGCCGAGAACAGGTGATACCCACGGTATTCACGCTGGAGATGGCCAGGAAGATGTCAGAAGCCGCCTGCGGGCTGAACGGATGCATGGAGATCCATCTGGCCCTGGATACAGGGATGACCCGGATCGGGTTCGCAGACGATGAGGAGGCCGTAAAGACCTGCGCGCAGATCGCGGCTCTCCCCGGGCTGCGGGTGACGGGATTGTTCACGCATTTTGCCCGGGCGGATGAATTTGATCAGGGGCCTTTGGTCCGGCAGTTTGAGAGGTACCAGGCGTTTGCGGACAAGCTGGAGGCGGCGGGCGTGCATCTTGCGTACCGCCATTGCTCCAACAGCGCCGGGATCATGAACTACCCGAGAGCGAACCTGGATCTGGTGCGCGCCGGGATCATCCTGTACGGACTGTTCCCCTCCGACGAGGTCTACACGGATAAAGTCAAGATCCGGCCGGTGATGTCCCTAAAGAGCCACGTGGTGTATGTCAAAGACGTGGAAGCGGGCGTACCCGTCAGCTACGGCGGTACATACGTCACCCCCAAAAAGATGCGGATCGCCACCATCCCGGTGGGGTACGGGGACGGCTATCCCAGGGGACTTTCCAACAAAGGGTACGTGCTGTTGCATGGACAGAAGGCGCCCATTCTGGGCAGGGTCTGTATGGACCAGTTCATGGTGGACGTGTCTCATATCCCGCAGACACAGGTCGGCGATCCGGTCACGCTCATCGGAGAAGATGGAGATGAACGGATCACTATGGAGGAGCTGGGAGATCTGAGCGGCAGGTTCAACTATGAATTTGCCTGCGACCTGACAGCCAGGGTGCCGCGGGTGTACCGATGAGACGGAAAAACGATATGTGGGCATGGAGGGACAGGGGGACGAGATCAGGAGAGAGTTAGGAGCGATCAGGTATGAAATGTGATCTTCCTGAAAGGATCATAAAAGATATCACAGCTTTTGCCCTTAAGTACGATATCCAAAAAGTAGTGCTGTTTGGTTCTCGCGCAAGAGGTACGCACACAAAACGGAGCGATATCGATATAGCCGTAAGCGGTGGTGACTTTGATCCTTT
>CAJTYN010000082.1:4756-12808 GCA_910584115.1 uncultured Lachnospiraceae bacterium | reverse complement strand
CTGTTTCTGATCTGACGGGTGTCTGAAGGCACCTTTTTGATGCTGTGGACCGCTCAGGGTTTGTGGGGTGTACTTTTCTGCGAGAAAAGTAGCAAAAGCGCCGGGGGATCGAGGATTTCCCCCGGACCCCTTGAAACGCTTTATTTGAATTTGGAAGGTATTCTGATTTCTTATGTGCCCAACTTATGAATACCTCTTGAAAAGCTTCCTGGCAGCAGGGTCGGACTGTAGATAAAATGCCTGTTTGCCCATGGGTGCTCGAAGGGCTATGCCCTCGAACTGGTATCAAGTAGACGGAATTTACTTCCGGCTACTTGCAAAAAGCCCGATCTGTAGGGGCTTTAGCCCTTGCGCGAGCAAATCGGGCTTTTATCCTTCAGCGATCAAGATCTATGGCGAAAGCCATGGATCTTACCTCGTTTGCCAGTACACAGCCGGGAAGGGTGGGGGATCTGTCGCCGGGCAGGCTTTTGGAGGGCGGTCTTAGCACCGATGAGATCCACTGTTTACGGAAACCCAGCGCGAAGGCTCTTCCTGAGCGTTGTCGGTTGGAGTTAACGGTTAGCTCAGCGGTGCGTTGCCCGGGCCTGCCCGGAGACAGATCCCCCGCCCTTCCCGGCGTCCCCTTGGATGATATCGTTGAACACGAGAGCAGAAAAGAGCCAGAACACACTCTGACTCTTTTTGCTGTGCAGCGGGATCATTTTTTCTGGACGTATTTCAGGCAGTCCAGGGTGACCGCTGAGATGATGATGATCCCTTCGAATACGAACTGCAGGTTCGTGTCGATGCCGAGGATCGTCAGGGAGTAGGTCAGCGCGGTGAAGATCAGCACACCGACCACCACCCCGGATATCTTCCCGATGCCGCCGGTGAAGGATACGCCGCCGACCACGCAGGCCGCGATCGCGTCCATGTCCCAGCCCTGTCCATAAGCGGCCGAGCCGGAGCCGACCATCCGCGCGCATTCCAGCCAGGAACCAAATCCGTAGAGGATGCCGGCCAGGATGAACGCGCCCATGGTCACGCGGAATACGGAGATGCCGGATACGGACGCGGCCTCCGGGTTTCCGCCCACGGCGTAGAGGTTCTTGCCGAAGGTGGTCTTGTTCCAGATGAACCAGATGATCGCGATCGCCGCCACCGCCCAGAGGATGATCGTGGGGAAACCGTTCACTTTCGGGATGATCATGCCCGGGATCGCCGGTTCGATCGCGCCGAAGGACACGCCTTTTGTGGCGTAGGTGATGATACCGAAGATCATCAGCATGTTGGCCATGGTGGAGATGAACGGATGCATCTTGAATTTTGCGGTGAAAAATCCTGCCAGCGATGTAAAGCATGTACATAGGAAGATACACGCTACCAGCGCCATGATCACCCGCAGCCCCAGCGGGACGCCTGTGAAGTCGAAGATGTGCCCGAAGACGCCGCCTGTATTGACGCCCTGGTGCATGATGATCGTGGCCGTCGTCATGCCCATGCCCACCATACGCCCGATCGACAGGTCCGTACCTGTGAGCAGGATCAGTCCCGCCACGCCAAGAGCCAGGAACATACGCGGCGAAGCCTGCTGGAGGATATTGAGCACGTTGTTGTATGTGAGCAGGGGTGTGTTCTTGACCACCGGCGTGATCACGCAGAGCCCCACAAAGATCAGGATGATGACGATGTACAGACCATTTTGCAGGAGGAATGACCTGCGGTTAAAGGTGTATTTGTAGTTTTCCCATTTCTGCGCCCTGGTCTCCCCGAAGGTGAATTTGGACATGCGCAGCAGGTCGATCAGGTGGTATCTGTGGGCGTACGCCGCGTGCTGCCGGTCTTTGATCTGCTGGAGGTCTTTTTCCAGCTCCATCTTGGCGGCGAACAGGCGGTTCTTGTGCACGTATTTCTCGTCTTTGATCTCGTTGTGGTCGGAGAGTCTTGCCAGGCTCTCTTTATGCTCCCGCTCCAGTTTTTCCACCGCCTGGCGGTAGTTTTCTCTCGCCTGGACCCTCTCCCGCTCGCAGCTCTCTTTGACGGGCTGGAAATACATTTTGTCAAAATCGGCTTTCAGGTAGTTTTCCGCCTCGGCGATCAGGCTGTCGATCGCTGCCTTATTTTTGGCCTCCACCGCCCGCGCCTGTTCCAATTCTGTCTGGTATCTTGCGATCTTTGTCTCTTTTTCTGTTTTTGTGTAGATGTGATCTCTCTTTACGCTGTCGATCTCGCTCTGGATGGAGAGGACTCTGTTCGTGCCGTCTTTCCTGAGCTCGTCGATCTTTTTCTGTATCGCTCCCACACGCTCGTCGATCGGCGCGCGCAGCTTCATCTCCTGTTCAGCCGTAAGGATCTTGTTATCCATATCTATCTGCCTCCCTATAGATATTTGGCGCTGAGCCTTAAAAGTTCTTCCTGGTCAGTTTCTCTTGTGTTGACGATCCCGGAGAGGTGCCCGTTGGACATGACCCCGATCCGGTTGGTGATGCCTAGGATCTCGGGCATCTCCGAGGAGACGACGATGACTGTCTTCCCCCGCTTCGCCATATTGATGATCAGTTCGTAGATCTCGTATTTTGCGCCCACGTCGATGCCCCTCGTCGGTTCATCCATCATGAAGATCTGGGGCCCCCGCTCCAGCCATTTCCCGAAGATGACTTTCTGCTGGTTGCCGCCGGAGAGGTTGGCGATCATGTCCTCCGGCCCCATGCATTTCGTGTGCATGATCTTGATCTCGTCCGCCGTGGCCTTGGTCATCTTCTGATCGGAGAGGGCGATGCCGGACTTGTACTGGGGCAGGTTCGCGATCGTGGTGTTGAAGATCAGGTCCCCTTTCAGGAAGAGGCCGTTGGCTTTTCTCTCCTCTGTGATCAGTGCAAACCCATGCTCCATGGCTTCCAGCGCGCTGTTAAAGTTCATCAGGCGGCCTTTGAAATACACGCGCCCCGCCGCCCGGGTGCGGATGCCGAAGATCGTCTCTAATAGCTCGGTCCGTCCGGCTCCCACCAGGCCGTACAGCCCGAAGATCTCCCCCTCCCGCACGTCGAAGGTGATGTCCTGCAGATGGGGCTCGAATTTGGTGGACAGGTTCTGGATGGACAGGATCGTTTCTTTCGGCTCGTTGTCCACCGGCGGGAAACGGTTTTCCAGGGACCGCCCCACCATGGCCGCGATCAGCTCGTTCATGTCTGTGTCTTTCGCGTTTTTTGTCATGACCAGGTTGCCATCGCGCAGCACCGAGATCTCGTCACAGATCTCGAAGATCTCATCCATCTTGTGGGAAATGTAGACCAGGGCGATCCCCTGGCTTTTTAACATGCGCATCATCTCGAAGAGCTTATCCACTTCCTGCACCGTCAGCGAGGAGGTGGGCTCGTCCAGGACGATCACCTTTGAATTATAGGAGATCGCTTTCGCTATCTCACACATCTGTCTCTGCGATACGGACATGTTCCGCATGGGCTGGGTCAGGTTCACGGTCATCCCCAGCTTCCGAAATAGATCGGAGGCTTCTTTTTTCATCCGCCCTTCGTCCACCACACCCATGGCGTTCACCGGATAGCGGCCCAGGAACAGGTTGTCGATCACGTTCCGCTCCAGGCACTGGTTCAGCTCCTGGTGCACCATGGCGATGCCGTTTTCAAGGGCGTCCTTCGGCCCGGAAAAACTCACCTCCCGGCCTTCCAGGAAGATCTCGCCCTCGTCCTTTTGGTAGGTCCCGAAGAGGCATTTCATCATCGTGGATTTGCCCGCGCCGTTTTCGCCCATGAGCCCCATGACCGTCCCCCGCTTGAGCGTAAGGTCGATGTGGTCCAGCACCCGGTTGCGCCCGAAGGACTTGCTCATGCCCTGTATCGATAAGACGGTATCCTCTTTCTTATCTGCCATTTTGTCACTCCTCTATACATGTTTGATCGTTCCGTAAGTGATCGCGGGACCAGATCTTTCCGAACGTCCGCTGTACGATACAGACAGATCTTCGAAAGGATGTGTTCCGCAGATGCCTAAAAGAGCTGCCAGAAAGTCTTCCTTCCTGGCAGCTCCCGCCTTAAAGCAGATGCAGCTCATTACTGGCTGAGCAGAGATGTATAGGAAGCTGCATTGTCTGTCTTGACCATGTTGATCGCAAATGCATCGTATTGACTTGGATTTCCAAGACGGTTCGTGACGTTTGACTCTGTCTGGCCGTCGCCGCCGATGTACTCTACATCCAGATTTAAGATGTCGTCGTAGTTCTGGAGCAGCGGCTGGTAGGTCGAGCTCAGGAAGTTATCGGAGGCGTTGTAGATGTTCAGCCATACTTTCTTTTTCGCATGGGAGCCTTCGTCGAGCTGGGAGGATACCGGATCGTAGATCTTCGTGGAGTCTGTGAAATCCTGGTAGTTGTCAGCCGTGACCGCCACGTTCAGCGCATAGTAGGAACGCTCGTCTTCCCTGTATACGTACACATCGTCTGTCAGCACGTTACCGGCTTCGTCCTCTGTGCCGATCCCTGTGTCAACGTCCACGCCGTCCAGTGCGTTGCGCAGTACACGCAGGGTCAGATATGCCTGTACGTCCGCGTGCTGGCTGATCGTTCCGCCGTAGCCCTCCGCGATGGCCGCCACCGCGTCGCTGTTGGCATCATAGCCGAATGTGGGCACTTCGTTTTCTTTTGACCAGGCGTTGAACATGGACATGCCCATGCCGTCGTTGTTGGAAGCTACGATGTCGATCTGATCCCCGAAGGAGGAGGACCATGTCCCGATCGCGTTCCCGGCTGTGGCCGCATCCCATGTGGCGCCCGCGGAGTTCTTCATCTCCTGGGAGGCCAGCTCGCGGACTACGTATTTCTTTCCTCCCACTTCGATCTCGCCGTCCTGTACGATCTCGGAGACGCCGTCGGTGTTGGTGCCCACCGGCTCGCTGTTGATGTTGCCGTCTTTTTCTAAGCCGGTCCCGAGAGCCTTGCGGACACCTCTCGTACGCGCGATGGAGTCGTTGTGTCCGATGTCGCCGATCGCCAGTACATAGCCGATGGTACCGTCGCCGTTGCGGTCGATCTTATCGATATTTGCTTCGATGTATTCTTTGACCATCGTCCCCTGGAGTTCCGCGCCCTGGTTGGCGTCAAATCCTACATAATATGTATCCGCATTGAAGTTCAGGGCTGCCGTGTCCAGTTCCCCTGTGGAGCTGTTGGAGGGCTGACGGTTGAACCAGACTAAGGGTTTGTCCTTGTTGGCGGCTGCCGCGCCTGTATCTGTATCAGCATCTGAACCCGCGTCGTCTCCCGCCGGCGCCTCTGTGGCCTCCTGGGTGTCGGAAGCCTGCGTGCTCCCCGTGTCAGAACCCGTATCGTTTGAGCCGCATGCTGCCAGCGATAACCCTAACAGTACGGCCATTGTCATTGAGACTACTTTCCTTTTCATATAGATCTTCTCCTTTCTCCCTGGTATCACCAGGTCCGCTTTGTTCATATTGACAGTATATCGGATATTTTATGGATAAAACATAGAATATCTTCCACTTATCATTGAAATTTTTATGGTCTTCTTTGTGATGATATCATCGTTGACCTTTGCGCGGATCTTTGCTATGATCAGATAGAAAGGAGTGTGAAAAATGGACAAGATCCATCGGATAAAATGCGGCAACGTAAATTGTCACATCGTCGAAAACGGAACCTCCGGGATACTCGTAGATACTGGAAAAAAAGAATATATAGACAAGGTACGCGCGGCGTGCAGACCATATGATATCCGGCTGATCGTCCTGACCCACGGGCATTTTGACCACGCCGAGAACGCCGCCCGTCTATCAGAAGCCCTGGATGCCCCGATCGGGATGGCTGCAGACGACCGGGATCTGATCGCGTCAAATGGGGCGCAGGAGCTTTTTGCAGAGACTTTCCTGGGAAAGATCGTCTTAGCGGCCTCCCTCCGGGATTTTTCCGCCCGCCCCATGCCCGCCTTTTTGCCGGATGTGCTGCTGCACGAGGGCGATCTTCTCTCCGACTACGGGATCGACGCGCGGATCCTCTCACTGCCGGGGCACACGGCCGGTTCGATCGGCATCGACGTGGGCGGAGAACATCTGCTCGTGGGCGACGCGCTGATGAATATGTTCTACCCCACCGTCTCCATGCTCTTTCACGACAGGGAGGCCATGCTGGAGAGCGCGGGGAAGATCGGCGCTCTCGGCGGCCGGGTCATCCATTTCGGCCACGGCCGGCCCATGCCGAACAGACAGTGGGTAAAATAGAAAGGTACACGGTCTTGGTCACTGGATATCCTGCGCCGTGAGGATCGGGGCTTCCGCCCTGATCACATACCCGCATGCGCAGGGCGTATCCTCAATCACCCTTCCTTTCACCAGAAAGACTTCTATATCCCTGCCGCATTGCGGGCAGATCCTGTCCTCCGGGATCGGTGTCCTGTTCCTATCTTCACATCCAAAAGCTATCATATCCTCATCCTCCTTCTATCTTTTATAACTCCAACTGGCTGATGATCCGATCGAGCGCCTGGCGGACCGGGGAATCGCTTGACAGTTCCACGGTGGGCCGTCCGTCACAGTCGTACCGATAGACTTCCTCGTCCTGCGGGATGACGCCCAAGAGCTTCAAGCCCTGTTTTTTGATCTCTTCTTCGGTGCCTTCGTTCAATCTCCCGCCCGGCGCCCGATTTACGATCAGCCCCATGAACGAGGGATTGATCTTCTGTTCCCTGACCAGCGCCGCGATCCGCCCGGCGGCCTGGATCCCCCTTCTGGAGCAGTCGCTGACCAGGAACATAGTGTCGATCTTCGGCAGGATCCCTCTGCTGATATGCTCCATCCCGGCCTCGTTATCCACGACGATATAGGGATAGTGATCCTGCAGCGCCTGGATCCGGCTCTGGACCAGACCGTTGACGAAACAATAGCATCCGGCTCCCTGGGAGCGTCCCATCACCATCAGGTCATAGTCCGCTTCCTCCACAAGGGCGTCCTCCATCCGATATTCCAGGTACTGCTGCTTCGTCATGCTCACCGGGATCTTGACCTTCGGATCCGACCCGGCCCGTTCGATCTCCTCCCGGATCTCGCCCAATGTGACGGGCATCTCTACTCCTAAGACTTCATTTAAGTTGGCGTTCGCATCTGCATCCACCACTAAGAGCGGCCCTTTCCCGCTCTTGCAGAGACGCTGGATAAAGAGTCCCGTCAATGTCGTTTTTCCAACGCCGCCTTTTCCGGCGACCGCGATCACATGTGCCATTCTTTTATACCTCCATCTTTTTTACTGGCCTTTTACCAGCCTTTAGGTCCGTGGACCTTCTTCCTCATACATGAATATATAAACATTTGATCAATCATTGTGACTATAGTATACGGACGCGAAAGAGATAAGTCAATACGTCGGCAGACCATCCTTCTGAATGGATAAAAAACATTTCCATTCGGATCGATCAGTTATAAATATCTCACTTTTCTGTCTTGACATCCCGCTGCCGGAGTGATATATTTATAACTATCAAGTGAAAATATATCACACGGAGGAACGAGAGTATGCGCTCAAAAGTGACTTTAAGAGAATTAGTCGGAACAAAGATCATCTACGCCGTGCTCCTCGTCTGCTATTACTGGATGTGGGCGAGGCGGGACTGGCACGGCTACTATGAGACGATCCAGAATACGGTCGTCGTATTCACCTTCGTATTTTTCTTACTGCAGGCAAGCCGGATCCGCAGATACAAAAAAGAAGAAAAAGATGAGATGGCGATCCAGAATCTGCAGAGAGCGGACGCGGCCAGCTTAAAGATCATGATCGCCGCTACGATCCTCATCGCTTTCGCATGTGCCGTCGCGATCATAGACGGAAAGATGGCGGGCTACGCGCTCGTAGGGATGATACTCGTACTGACTGTCCTAAGATCCATCATATTCTGTGTGATGGACAGCCGAGGAGTCTGATATGGCGCTCAAGACAAAGATAAAAGAATATCGGGAAAGAGCAGGGCTGAAGCAGAACCAGCTGGCGGAACTCGTACACGTACGGCGTGAAACGATCGTGCATCTGGAAAACGGCCGCTATAACCCTTCTCTAAA
>CAJTYN010000082.1:0-4656 GCA_910584115.1 uncultured Lachnospiraceae bacterium | reverse complement strand
TCAGTCATGCTATGAAAAACTGCGAAGAAGAGATGCTCGCCATCTCCTGCCCACGGAGGATATCCCGATGAGAGAAAATCCCATCTACACATACGCAAAGTCGCTCTCACCCGCCGGAAAAAAGCCGCCCAGATACTCGGAGATCTTTCCTGGCGTTGAACTCTACATGATCGAATACCAAGGTGAGGGATCCTCCTTCCACCATGAGGAGCTCCCCCATATGCTCCAGATCAACTACTGCCTGGACGGCCGGATCGGGTGGGATATGCGGAACGGCGTTTCGGTATATCTCGGCGCAGGCGATCTGGCCCTGCACACCATGGACTGCTGCGCCATCTCATCCATGTCCATCCCCCTGGGCCACCACAGAGCAGTCACTCTCTCCGTGGATCTCTCCCAGTTCACCAAAGATCCGCCCGCCCTGCTAAGAGAAGCCAAGATCCAGATCCCCAGGCTCATCCAGAAGCTCTGCCCGGACGGAAAGCCCTTCTGCCTGCCCGCCAACCGCGAGACAGCAGGCATCTTCTCTGTCTTCACCGTACTCTCCGACCTTCCCCGGACTTTACACGTCCCCTACTGCAAGCTGAAAGTCCAGGAGCTCTTCCTCTATCTGGAACGTCTGGATCCGGAAAAAGAAAAGCCCCTGGATCAGTATCATTCCGCACAGGTAGAGCAGATCAAAGAGATCCACCAGTTCCTGACCCACAACCTGGACAGACGTTTCACCATCGAGACATTATCCAGACGCTACCTGATCAACACCTCTTCCTTAAAAAAGATCTTCCGGTCTGTCTACGGACAGCCCATCGCCACTTATATGAAAGAATACCGGATCCACAAGGCCATGGAGCTGCTGCGCACCACAGACGACAGCGTGGCTGCCATCGCCAAGAGCTTGAGCTACGAAAACCAGGGGAAATTCACAAAAGCCTTCAAGGACATCACCCAGATGATGCCCACCGAATACCGCAGGCTCTACACGCCTTCCAGATGAAATCTCCGATACCGCAGATAATGGCACATACGCAGCGGATCACGGGGATCCGGGTCCCCTGCCCTGATCGCGCTTCTTTACAGCCCGTCTCAAAAACGGAAGAACGGGCTGCCTTTCATCGGCGCTCCGGAAACGTCTGCTAACTGATAGAGCGCTTCCGTCGCTATCGTGACGATGCTCTCCACATGCGCAAGATCTGTCGCACTGCTGTCAAACAGCAGATTTGCCTGCGCCGGGAATTCATCATCCGCATCCCAAAAGTTCAATCTCACAGGCATACAGGAAAATGCCGGGAGCCGGAACCCCGTGGAAGATACGCGCACCCCGCGCAGGCTCTCCACCGCCTTTTCCAAAAGTCCTTCGTGTCCGGAAAAAGTCTCCGCCAGAGGTTCCAAGATCCCCTGCTGGAACGCTCTCGCAAATGGGGACGCACCCTTGAGTTCCCGGAAGGGGACCCAGCTTCCTGTCAGGGACACATCTTTTTTAGCATACCAGAAAAGTGTATAGATATTCAATCTCGGCATGATATCCACGGGCCGGTCATCCGATACGGCCCGGATCGTCCCATCAAGCCTGCTGACCGCAAATCTCCTCCCATAATGCCACAACAGCAGCTGTCCCTCATCCATCCGGACCCCCGGAAGCCTCCCGCAGATGTCCTCCTGGTCCATAGTCAAAAACTTCTGTCTCCAGTCCTCACATTGTTTTTCATAATTCGATTTCTGTTCCAGTTTCTCCATCCTCCCTTTCGTTTTCACATGCTTTCCTAAGCCTGCTCAAGACCTCCCCGAGAGGGCCGTCCACGCCGAATGACTTTTCTCTGATGTTCTCCGGTATGTAGAGCTCACCAAGGTTGATGGTGATATAGACGGCGTTCGGCTCCATATCCACCAGGCGCATGAGCGGAGCCTTGATCAGCTGATTCCGAGGTCCTATGCCGAGTTCGAGCACCACCAGCTTTTTGCCATGATGCCGCGCCAAAAATGCCTCCAAACGTCTCTGCCCCTCATCATCCCGGATAAAATCCCGGTCGAGCTCCAGATGGATCTGCATGGGGCCGCCGCATTTTGGACAATGCGGGACCATATCTGCGGGCACTCTCCCGTTTGTTTCCGCCGCCGCCATCTTTTCTGCCATGTCGAGAGTCGGATACAGGACCCTATGACAGGCACGGGAACACTGCATGGTCAGCCAGTCGCCTTCCACCTCATAGATATTCTCCGGAGCGGATCCGCTCAGCTCAAAATGACACTCACCATTGGATGTGACCACGAAGTGATCCTTATCCCCCACGATGGCTTTCAGGTCTTCCATGACCGGGCTTCCCTCGTACTCCCCGCAATGATGATGGATGAGGCGGCTCCAGAAAGCCCATTTTTCTTCTTCAGACGGCCAGCGGACGCTCATCCCGTGTAAGATGCTGCGGATCCCATATTTACATTTAAAGTCTCCAAATAGTTCCTCAAATGCCTGATCCTCCGCAAAAAGATGCAGTCCTTCCGTAATGGACAGCCCATTGCTGGCTCCGATCAGGATCGCATCCGCATTTATGATCTTCTCTGCGATCTGGCGTGATCTATACATGACTTACAGCCTCCTTTATATCTTTTAAGACTTTTCCGATGTCCCCAAGGATGGTAAGACCCTTGTCCTCTATCTGTTCCGGCAGAAAATCGTACTCCGCATTTACGGAGATATACGACGCATCCGGCAGACTGAAGGTCAGGTTCCAGAACGGCTCCTGGATGAACATGGGCGTCAGGCGTCCGACGCCGAGCTCCAGAAAGAGCATCTTCTTATCCATATTTTTCTGGATATAGCGGGAGATCTTCTGGTACTGTTCCTCATATTTCTCCCCCTGCAGAAAGTTCCCGTACCCCCGCACCCATGGAAAAGCCTCCGCACCGCACCTCGGACAGCGCGGAATCATCTCTGTCGGGATGCTGGTCCCCTCTCCCATGGCCTGGATCATCTCTCCCACCGGTCCCACCGCGTCCCATGTCCCGTCGTGGCAGCACCTGGAACACTGGAAAAATCTGTGGTCGCCCTGTATCTCGCTGACCTGTTCCTCCTGATAGAGCTTTATGAACTGTGTATCCTGGTTCGTGGTCAATATATGATGGTCTTTCCCTTTCAGGATCTGGTCCAGATCGAGATACGGCCTCCGCACCGGCGCGTTCAATGTAGTATCCAGAAAAATCGCTATATAGCCCCAATGCTCTTCCCGTGTATCAAACCCGCTGTACATACCGTCAAAGGCGCCTTTAAATCCATATTTATCGGCATACTTCCCAAAATGTCTCCGAAACGACGGCGTATCCGCATAATAGAAATCACCGCCGCCCGCCGCTGACAGACCGGATGCCCCGCCGACGACGATACATTCCGCCCCCTTGATCCTCTCTGCCGCCAGATCGATCTGCTCACTATAAGGCAGGGGCTTGCGCTGGCTCAGTCTGACCGGTGTTTTTCCGGATGCATATACATCGCGGTATCTGGAATAGACCATCTGCGTCTGCAGGACCAGGTCTTCATAAAAACTCATCTCTGTGCACTCCTTTCACGACCATGTTATTTTATAAAATACATGATTTTATGGGAGTATATCATGTATTTTTTAAAATTGCAAGTATTTTTTACGCACCGGGCCCGGATTGACGATCCGCCCGATCCATGTTATTTTATAGATCACAGAGATCCTACGTATTTTTTTACATACTCCGGGAGGCAGAAATGAAATATTCCACACGTTTGAGTGACTCCGTGCATATCCTGGTCTTCATCCACCAGAGCGGCAGCCCCACCATCTCCAGCGCGGATATCGCCGCCAGCATCCAGACGAATCCATCGTATGTGCGCCAGATCATGGCCCAGCTCAAAGCCGCCGGCCTGCTCAGCAGCTCCCGCGGCCAGGCCACCCCGAAGCTCATAAAAGAGCCCCAGGAGACTACACTCCTGGAGATCTACAAGGCAGTGGAAAAAGACAAGCCGCTGCTGCACCTGGACACCCACACCAATCCCAGATGCGGTGTCGGCGTCAATATCCAGCTGGCTCTGGCAGACTATTACGAACGGATCCAGAAAGACATCGAACACTCCATGCAGCAGATCACACTGCAGGACATCATCACATCCTATCTGCAGAGGATCTCCCAGACAGATGCATAGCCTTCCCGCTCCCCGCAAAAAGCTCCCGGCGATATCCTTTCACAAATAACGTGACTGTGGTGACACACGCCAGGGTATCCGCCACCGGTTCAGCCATGAACACGCCTTTCACAGGATCCGCCACAAGATGCGGCATGAGAAAGATCAGCGGCACCAACAGGAACACTTTCCGCAACAGTGCCAGGAACAGCGAGACTCTCGCATTTCCCAGCGCCACGAACATCAGCTGGCAGGAGATCTGCGCCCCCATCACCCATGACATAGCGAAGAAACAGCCGCTCATGGACGCACTGTACGCCACGAAGCTCTGCTCCTCGGCAAAGATACGCGGGAACAGCGTCGGCCAGATGTGCAGGACGATCCAGAACAGGACCGCATACGCCATACTGACCTGCCAGACGATCCGGCAGCACGCCCCTACCCGCTCCTTCTGGCCCGCTCCATAGTTATAGCTGATGATAGGCGTCATGCCCTGGGTGAACCCGCCGATGGGC
>CAJTYN010000081.1:3965-12820 GCA_910584115.1 uncultured Lachnospiraceae bacterium | reverse complement strand
GTGCCGCTCTGTTTCAAATGATAAAATCCATGCAGCAAGAAAGCATAATCTGCCTTCGACTTTGGCGCGATGACGCCATGATCGCTAAATCGCTCATCGACCAAAAATCCTTTGGCGGCAGACCATTTCGCAGAATAAGGAGGATTCATGACAACCATATCGAACTCCGTTTCTTCATCGGTCGGCCAGTCGGCATCCAATGTATCCGCATTATGGAGTTTCTGGTTTTCCGGCGCGATCCCGTGAAGGAACATATTCATCCGGGCCAGATTGTATGTGGATGGCATAAGTTCCTGCCCATAGAACCTCACATACCCTGGCTCATCCACAAATTTTCGGGCATTCAAGAGCAGGGAGCCTGAACCCATGCAGGGATCATATACAGTCAGCCCCCTTATCCTCTCCTGCCCCGCAACAGCGATCCTTGTCAATATCTGTGCCGGCCCTTGCGGCGTATAGAACTCTCCTGCCTTCTTTCCTGTTTCTGATGCGAACTGTCCGATCAGGTACTCGTATGCATTTCCGAGTACATCACCCTCTGCATTCAAAAGGTCGGCCTTGTTGATCTCAAGGATAAGGTCAGATATGGTCTTGCTCTGCTTCGCATCTCCTGCCCCTAGCCGGTTTGAATAGAGGTCGATGTCATCAAACATATGGTGGAAGATCTCATCCGAATCCTCTATTTCATTAAAAGCCGCCTGAAGTTCCTCACGTTTAAAAGTGTTTTCATTTACTTTTTTTACAAATTTCGTAAAAGTATGTTCTGGCTTGATAGAATAGCGACATGTCTCCATAAGATCTTCTGTGAGGTCTTCGCCGCTGTCGGTCTTCATGATCTCCTCATATGCCTCCTGCGCCTGTTCCATCGTATCTGGCCTGCAGTCATTGATAAGGTCATATGCCTTAACAAGAAATGTATCTGAAAGATATTTGTAGAATACCATGCCGAGCAGATAATCCTTGTATTCGTTTGCATCCATTTTGGAGCGGAGGATATCCGCCCCGCCCCACAAAACAGATAGTAAATCTTTATTATTCTCCATGCTGCTCATGATCTATAGCCTCCTGCTCATTTTTTTCGGGTGTGCCTTGGGGCATCCGGTTTTTTCGTATCTTCTGGTATCAGTTTTCCAGCATCATCAAGTAACTGTCCAATCTTGCATCCACATAACCCGCAAACAGTTTTTCCATTGCACCAAGATCATGTTTTACGTGGTATTCATCAAACGCATTGTAGTACGAGATCCGGTCTGCAAACTTAATGTCGATCGGCGGATATCCTGCTTTCATCA
Source organism: uncultured Lachnospiraceae bacterium (assembly GCA_910584115.1). Taxonomy (GTDB): domain Bacteria; phylum Bacillota; class Clostridia; order Lachnospirales; family Lachnospiraceae; genus MGBC164599. The sequence goes on along the minus strand of CAJTYN010000081.1, from coordinate 11,528 downwards.
ATTCCAGATTTACAAGTAGTCTTCCGGTTCTGCCATTTCCGTCGATAAAGGGATGGATCCCCTCGAATTCAATATGAAATCGTGCAAGCCGAGGAATCATATGATCTGCGCTATCCCTGTAAACTTCCAACAACTGTTCCATTTTAGGCTGGATCAGATAGGGCTGTACTGGTTCATGTTTCGCCCCCATGATCCTGACGGGGATTCTTCTGTAAATACCCCGATCCTCCCGTTTATCCGCTAAAACAAGATAGTGTATCTGCTTGATGATACTCTCCGATAAAGGAACCCGCTCTTTTACCAGATCCCGTACAAGATCAAACGCCTCTTTATGTCCGACTGCCTCCAAATGGTCTTTTAACGGCTTCCTGTCGATCGTCAGGCCGCGCAGGACCATATCCGTCTCACGAAGGGTCAGGGTATTTCCCTCGATCGCATTGGAATTATAAGTATACTCAATAATGAATTCCTCAGTCAAACGTTCCAGTTCACCCTCAGTCAGAGGGCGTCTGGTATCCAGCTCTCTTTTCTTCCTGTCTATGGCTGTCAGTAAACTTTCTGTTGCCTGTTTTACCGTTATATACATAAAGATCGCACTTCCCTTCCCTCAATAATATATCTTATGTTCGGAATATTTTCGATCCAACAAAAAGACCTCTTAGAGCAGAGGCTGGTCCATTTACCATGTCTGTTCAAGGGGTCTTTTATCCGTTGCGTGTTCCGATGGTCTATTCCAGATATTTTTCCAATTGGATCATGAGTTTATCCACGTCGATCGGTTTTGATATATGCGCGTTCATGCCGCAGTCCAGGCAGTGCTGGATATCCTCAGAGAATGCGTCGGCGGTCATGGCGATGATCGGCAGGTCGGCGTCCGGGTGGTCCAGCGCGCGGATCGCGGTGGCGGCTTCATAGCCGTTCATGACGGGCATCCGGATATCCATGAGGATCACATCGTAGGTGCCGGGCGCGGCCTGGCTGAACATATCTACGCAGATCTGTCCGTTTTCCGCCCGATCCAGTTCAAATCCCGCATCCGAGAGGATGTCCTCCGCGATCTCCCAGTTCAGGTCATTGTCCTCCGCCAGGAGGATGTGCTTCCCGACGAATCTTTCTTTCGTGGAGACGGCCGTCTCTTCTATGTCGGCGGTGGTGCCCTCGGTAAAATGTTTCAGGCCCATGTACAGGTTGGAGCGGAACAGCGGTTTGGGGATGAAGCCGTCTGCGCCCGCCTTGAGCGCCTCCTCTTCGATATCGCTCCAGTCATATGCGGAGACGATCAGGATCGGGAGGTCGTCGCCCACACGTTTGCGGATCTCGCGGGTGGTGTGCAGGCCGTCCATGTCAGGCATCTTCCAATCCAGCAGGATGATCTGGTACGCATCGGGGGTCCCGTGGCATTTTTCCACCATCTCGATGGCCGTCCATCCGTTCAGGGCCCATTCGGCGGTCACCCCGATCTCTGCCAGGGCGCCCACAGCGCTGCGGCACAGATCTTCGTTGTTGTCTACGACCAGGACCTTCCAGGGCGGGAGGACCATATCCTGGATCTCACATTCCGCTTTTTCCAGATCCACGGTGATGTGGAATTCACTCCCTTCATTGGGCACGCTCGACACTTCGATGGTCCCGTGCATGGCATCCACGATGCATTTCGTGATGGCCATACCCAGGCCGGAGCCTTCGGTCTTGTGGACCAGGGAGGTCTTCTCCCGGGTGAACGTCTCGAAGATCTTTTCACGGAATTCAGGCGACATGCCGATGCCGGAGTCCTTGACCCGGAAATGGCAGCGTATGTAGTCGTCTCCCTGGGGCGAATCTTCCTGTGACAGGTACACGTTGATCCGGCCTCCGTTGGGTGTGAATTTTACCGCGTTGGAGAGCAGATTGATCAGGATCTGGTTCAGGCGCACACTGTCGCAGATCACGTCTTCGGTGATGATCTTTTGGATAAATATATCAAAATGCTGGTCTTTTTCTTTGACCTGCGGCTGGATGATGTTTACGATACTGTCCATGGCCTCCCGCAGAGAGAGCTGTTCCATGTTCAGGGTCATCTTTCCGTTCTCGATCTTGGACATATCCAGCACGTCGTTGATCAGCCCCAGCAGATGTTTGCCGGACATGATGATCTTTTTTAGACAGTCCTGTACCTTGGAGGGATCGTTTAAGTTGGTCATGGCGATCGTGGTCATGCCCAGGATCCCGTTCATCGGGGTGCGGATATCGTGGCTCATATTGGAGAGAAATTCACTCTTGGCCTTATTTGCCCGGTCCGCGGCGGCCCTCGCCTTGTCCAGTTCTTCCATCTGGTGCTGCGACATCCTGAAATAGAGGATGAAGACGAACAGCATGCCCAGCAGGATGATCCCGCAGGACGCCAGCATGGTGTACATCCGGTCGTTGCCCAGGTTATCCAGGGCGTTGTCCAGTGTTCCGTAAGGCATGACGCTGATCAGATACCAGTCGGCATGATCCAGGCTCGAACAGTAGAGATGGCTGAACGAGTCCCCATCCATGATCAGTGTGGAATAATCCTCTTTGTCTGCCAGGGCGGTCTGGATCTCCTGGACGTATTCTTCCGGCTCTTTCTCATTGTTCTTGTCCACGACTGCCCGGATGCGTTCAAAATAATTGTCACGGAAAGCTTTTCCGCTGCGGATCACGTAGCTGCCGTCCCTGTGGACGATGTGCGAGTGCATCAGGGCGTTCTTCTCATCCAGCACCATAGCGTCGTCTAGGTAGGACATGGGGATCCCGCCGATCAGCGCGGCGCTCTGTTTCCCGTCCTTCATCGGATAGACGGCTTTGGCGGAGAGGAGAAGGAGCTTTTCGCCGTTTTTCTTCAGGCCGCTGGTGACCTTGATATCATTGTCGGCGATGGTCGCGAGCAGTTCCTCCTTGTTTGCGAGTCTGATGTCCTCACCGTAGATCGTCTCAGCCTCACCGTCCGCCGTATACAGGGCGAGATAGGGAAACTGGCGGACCTGGGCGCCGAGGGCCAGCTCATCGAGCATCTCCTTACCGTAGGATGCAGTCTCCGGCGGGGTGCGCCGCACGATCCCCTCCACCTGGGAGAGCCGAAGATCGATCAGAGCTTCGAATTTTTCCTGGAGCTGTTTGCTCATCTCGGACATGTACAGGGTGCCGATCTCATTGAGCGTGTTCTGACTCTTCTTTCCTATAGAATCGGCGGCCCAGGAAAAGATTATGATACAGAGGATGATCAGCCCGATCAGGCTGGCAAATAAAAATCTCTTTGTTTTTTTGAGCATGCAGAAGGCCCCTCTCTTCATGGTTTTGATCTTATGATCCATTATAGCAAAAAATAAAAGGACAATCAAGCGGTGCGGGCGCTCCATTGTGGGATGAAAGGCTTTCTTTTGTTTTTTTGCGGGTTACTGATTGAGGGAGAGGGGGTTTTGTGGTAAAATGGATCCGGATATGGAAGTTTAAGACAGGGATGAAAGGGGACCGATCTATGGGAATGAATAATACGCCCGCCTCCGAGCGGGTACACATCAGTTTTTTTGGAAAACGCAACGCGGGCAAATCCAGTGTGATCAATGCGGTGACCGGCCAGGATCTGGCGATCGTCTCCCAGGTGAAAGGCACGACTACGGATCCGGTCTATAAGACGATGGAGCTTCTGCCCCTGGGTCCGGTGATGGTCATCGACACGCCGGGGATCGACGACGAGGGCGAGCTGGGGAGGATGCGCATCCGCAAGAGCTACCAGGTGCTGAACAAAACGGATGTGGCGCTGCTGGTCGTGGACGGGACGATCGGCAGGCAGCAGGAGGACGAGATGCTGATCCAGCGTTTCCGAGACAAAGGGATCCCCTACCTGGTGGTCTACAATAAGATGGATCTGATCGAGGGAGAGCACGCCTGCGCAGAAGACGAGATGTGGGTCAGCGCCAAGGAGCAGAAGAACATCTGGGAGCTGAAAGAGAAGATCGCCCAGCTCGGGAAACAGCAGGAGCCGGATAAGCGGATCGTGAGCGACATGATCGAGCCGGGCGACTTTCTGATCCTGGTGGTCCCCATCGATAAAGCGGCCCCCAAGGGCCGGCTGATCCTCCCCCAGCAGCAGACCATACGGGATATACTGGACGGCGACGGGGCCGCGGTGGTGGTAAAAGAAAACGGCTTGAGAGACGCGCTGGAGAAGCTCGGCCGTCCGCCCCGGATGGTGATCACCGACAGCCAGGTCTTCGGCAGCGTGGCAAAAGATACGCCCGAGGACGTGCTGCTGACCTCCTTTTCGATCCTCTTTGCCAGATACAAGGGCGACCTGGAGGAATGCGTGCGGGGCGTGAGGGCGCTGGATCGTCTCAGGGAGGGCGACAGAGTCCTGATCTGTGAGGGCTGCACCCATCACCGCCAGTGCGACGATATCGGCACGGTGAAGATCCCACGGTGGATCCGGGAATACGCGGGCTGCGATCTGGGATTTGATTTTACCTCCGGCACGGAATTTCCGGATGAGCTCTCCCCCTACAAGATGATCATACACTGCGGGGGCTGCATGCTCAATGAGCGGGAGATGAAATACAGGATCCAGTGCGCGGTGGACCAGGGCATCCCGATCACCAACTATGGGATCTTGATGGCGCATCTGCGGGGCATCTTAAAACGGAGCGTAGAGCTCTTCCCGGAAGTGGCGCAGATCTTAGAGGATGTCTAGACAGGGGAAGGAGCAGACGATGGCAAGATATACAAGAGCAGATATCGTCCGTCTGATCGAAGAAGAGGACGTGGAATTCATCCGCCTGCAGTTCACAGACATGTTCGGGACGTTCAAGAACGTGGCGGTCACCTCCAGCCAGTTGGAAAAGGCACTGGACAACCAGTGCATGTTCGACGGATCCTCCATCGACGGTTTCGTGCGGATCGAGGAGTCGGATATGTATCTGTACCCGGATCCGGACACGTTCCAGATCTTTCCGTGGCGGCCTCAGCAGGGCAAGGTGGCCCGCCTGATCTGCGACGTGTACCGTCCCAGCAAGGAACCCTTCGAGGGGGATCCCCGCTACATCCTCAAAAAAGTCCTCGCCCGGGCAGAAGAGCTGGGCTATACATTTTACGCCGGGCCGGAGTGCGAGTTCTTCCTCTTCCACACGGACGACGACGGGATGCCCACCACCCTGACTCATGAAAAAGCCGGGTATTTCGACATGGGTCCCGTGGACTTAGGCGAGAACGCCAGGCGGGACATGGTGCTCACTTTAGAGGAGATGGGCTTTGAGATCGAGGCGTCCCACCATGAGGTCGCGCCGGCCCAGCACGAGATCGATTTCAGGTACGGTCCGGCCCTGCAGATCGCCGACGACATCATGACGTTTAAACTGACGGTGAAGACGATCGCCAAAAGGCACGGGCTGCACGCCACGTTCATGCCCAAGCCCAGATACGGCGTGAACGGATCGGGGATGCACATCAATATGTCTCTGTCCCGGGACGGGAAGAACGTCTTCGCCGACGAGACGGATCCCCAGGGACTCAGCCGGGAAGCATACTGGTTCATCGGCGGGATCATGGAGCATGTGAAAGGCATGACGGCGCTCACCAACCCTCTGGTCAATTCCTACAAACGCCTGGTGAGCGGCTTTGAGGCGCCGCTGCATATAGCCTGGTCGACCACGAACAGGAGCCCCCTGATCCGCATCCCCGCGCCGCGGGGGGAAGGCACCCGGGTGGAACTGCGCTCCCCGGATCCGTCGGCGAACCCGTATCTGGCTCTGGCCGTGTGTCTGGCGGCGGGGTTAAAAGGGATCGAGGAACAGACCGCACCGCCGCCCAGCGTGGGCCGGAACATCTTCGCCATGTCGGAGGCGGATCGTGAAGCGGCGGGTATCCATCCGCTGCCGTCCAGCCTGAAAGAAGCGCTGCGGGAGCTGGAGCAGGATGCCTTCGTGATGCAGGTGCTGGGGAAAAAGCCGGCAGAGACGTATATCCAGGCCAAGAGGGCGGAGCTTGAGCAGTACGCCCGGCAGGTGACGGCCTGGGAGCTGGAACAGTATCTCTACAGGATCTAGGGTGCGCTCCAGATGAGTAATGTAGTGGTCGCATTCCCCAAGATAGAGGATGCAAAGAAGATCCGGAATCTCCTGGTACGGGGCGGCATCGAGGTGGCGGGCATCTGCACCACCGGCGGCCAGGTGCTGGACGTCATGGACAGTCTGGGTTCAGGGATCGTCGTATGTGGCTATCGTTTCCGGGATATGCTGTATACAGAACTGCGCGCGCAGATGGGCGGCGGATTCGAGATGCTGCTCCTGGCCTCCCAGAGTGTGCTCGCGGAAAAAAGCCCGGATGGCGTGATGGCCGTCCGCATGCCGCTCAAAGTCCATGAACTGCTGGAAACAGTCAATATGATGGCATATGCCGCCGGCAAACGGAAGAAAAAGGGCCGTTCGCGCAGCCCCAGGGAGAAGGCGGTGATCGAGAGAGCGAAGTCCCTTCTGATGGAGCGCAACCATATGACAGAGGAAGAGGCCCATCGCTATCTGCAGAAATGCAGCATGGACAGCGGGAACAGCATCATCGAGACGGCGCAGATGGTCATCAGCCTGATGTGATGACGGTAAAGGAGGAGAGCGATGAGATTTACGAAGATGCACGGCATCGGAAATGATTATGTATACGTGGACTGCCTGCATGAACGGGTGGCAGATCCCGGCCGGGCGGCGCGGATCGTCAGCGACCGCCATTTCGGGATCGGGTCGGATGGCCTGATCTTGATCTGTCCGTCTGAAAACGCGGATTTCCGGATGGAGATGTACAACGCGGACGGCTCCCAGGGCGCCATGTGCGGGAACGGGATCCGCTGCGTGGGAAAATACGTCTACGACCATGGGCTGACCGACCGGGAGCAGATACGCATCGAGACAAAGAGCGGCATCAAGACTCTGGATATGACGGTGCAGGATGGGAAAGTCAGCCAGGTGAAGGTGGCCATGGGCGCGCCGATCTTAAAGGCCAGCCAGATCCCGATCCGCACGGAAAGAGAGCAGGCGATCGACATGCCTATAGAGGTGAACGGGAGAGAGTACCGGATCACAGGCGTATCTATGGGAAATCCTCATGCAGTCGTCTATCTGGACGATGTGGCAGGCTTTGACATAGAGAAATGGGGGCCGGGATTTGAAAGACACCCGCTGTTCCCCGACAGGATCAACACGGAATTTTGCAAGGTAACAGATCCCCAGACCATCCAGATGCGGGTGTGGGAGCGGGGCGCCGGCGAGACGATGGCCTGCGGGACAGGGGCCTGTGCGGCGGCCGTTTCTTCTATATTAAATGGATACACGAAAGAGCAGGTGACCGTGCGGCTGCTGGGCGGCGATCTTACGATCTTCTGGGACAGAGAAGAAGATCAGGTCTATATGACCGGCCCGGCGGTGGAAGTCTTCAGCGGTGAGATCTGCCTGTAGATAGTAAGATAAAGGAGGATATCATGTTCAAGATCAACGATAATTATCTGAAACTCCCGGGGAGCTATCTGTTCTCCACGATCGGAAAAAAGGTAGCCGCATTTACGGAGGCAAACCCGGACAA
>CAJTYN010000081.1:2700-3865 GCA_910584115.1 uncultured Lachnospiraceae bacterium | reverse complement strand
CAGGAGATCTTCAGCCAGGACAGCAAGATCGCGGTCTGCGATCCGGTCTATCCCGTCTACGTGGACAGCAATGTGATGGCCGGACGGACAGGGACCTACGACCCCAAGACCGAGACATGGAGCGATGTGATCTATATGCCCTGCACGGCGGACAACGATTTCGTACCGGAGCTGCCGAAAGAGACGCCGGACCTGATCTACCTGTGTTATCCCAACAATCCCACCGGTTCCACGCTGACCAAGAGCCAGCTCCAGGAGTGGGTGGATTACGCAAATAAAAACGGCGCGGTGATCATCTACGATGCCGCATACGAGGCATATATCTCCCAGGAGGATGTACCGCATACGATCTACGAGTGCGAGGGGGCGCGGACATGTGCCATCGAGCTGCGCAGCTTTTCCAAAAACGCCGGCTTCACCGGGACCCGTCTGGGCTTCACCGTGCTGCCCAAAGACTTGAAATGTGGGGATGTCTCCCTCCACGCGCTGTGGGCCAGGAGGCATGGGACGAAATACAACGGCGCGCCCTACATCGTCCAGAAGGCGGGCGAGGCCGTCTATTCAGAGGCGGGCAAAGCCCAGTTAAAAGAGCAGGTGGCCTATTACATGCGCAACGCCTCCGTGATCTTAAGTGGACTTAAAGAGGCCGGCTATCAGGTGTCTGGCGGCGTGGACGCGCCGTATATCTGGATGCAGACGCCGAAGGGCATGGATTCCTGGGCATTCTTCGACTATCTGCTGGAAAAAGTGAACGTGGTGGGGACTCCGGGCTCCGGATTCGGACCCAGCGGGGAAGGCTGCTTCAGGCTGACGGCCTTTGGCTCCTATGAAAATACATTGGCGGCGATGGAGCGCATCAAGAGAGCATAAGGAGGAGAGCGATGGCAAATATCATCAGCGATGAGACGATCGAATACGTAGGGATCCTGTCAAAACTGGAGCTCTCAGATCAGGAAAAAGAACAGGCCAAGAAAGACATGGGGCGGATGCTGGACTACATCGACAAATTAAATGAACTGGACACCAGCCAGGTGGAGCCCATGTCCCATGTATTCCCGGTGCATAACGTCTTCCGTGCGGACGTGGTGACCAACGAAGACCACAGAGAGGCCATCCTGGCCAACGCGCCGGAACAAAAGGACGGACAGTTCGAAGTGCCGAAGAC
>CAJTYN010000081.1:0-2600 GCA_910584115.1 uncultured Lachnospiraceae bacterium | reverse complement strand
TTGAAATGAAGATCGCATCAGGGCGATACGGAGGAAGACCATGGACATACTGGATCTGACAGCCATCCGGCTGGGTGAGAAGATCAAAAAGAGAGAATTGACAGCCGTGGAAGCGACCAAGGCTGTATTAGAGCAGATCTCGTCCAACGAGGACGCCTACAACTGCTACGTGACCGTGGAAGCGGAAAAAGCCGTCGAGCGGGCAGAGCAGGTGCAGGAGAAGATCAGCACAGGAGAGTTGAACGGCCCACTGGCGGGTGTGCCGGTGGCCATCAAAGATAATATATGCACAGAAGGGACGCGCACCACATGCAGCTCCCGTATACTGGGCGATTTCGTGCCCACCTATACAGCGACGGCGGCGGCGGCCTTGGAGGCGGCCGGGGCGATCGTGCTGGGCAAGACGAACATGGATGAATTTGCCATGGGCAGCACCACGGAGACATCCTATTACGGTGTCACGAAAAATCCCTGGAACCCGGAGCATGTCCCCGGTGGCTCCTCCGGCGGCTCCTGCGCGGCGGTGGCGGCCCGGGAGGCTTTCTGCGCTCTCGGTTCGGACACCGGCGGTTCCATCCGCCAGCCCAGCTCCTTTTGCGGCGTGACGGGCTTAAAACCCACCTACGGCACAGTGTCCCGTTACGGCCTGATCGCCTACGGATCCTCACTGGACCAGATCGGGCCGGTGGCAAAGGATGTGGCGGACTGCGCCGCGCTCTTGGAAGTTTTGGCCGTGCACGACCCGAAGGACAGCACATCCGTCCAGAGGGAGGAGACGGATTTCACAGCGGCTCTGGTCCAGGATGTGAAAGGGATGCGCATCGGGATCCCGAAGGATTACCTAGGCGAGGGTTTAGATCCGCAGGTGCGGGCGGCCGTGGAACAGGCGGCGAAAGTCCTGAAAGAGCAGGGGGCCGTCGTGGAGGAATTTGACTTAAGCCTGGTGGAGTACGCGATCCCCGCCTACTACGTGATCGCGTCCGCGGAAGCCAGCTCCAACCTCTCACGTTTTGACGGGGTCAAATACGGCTATCGCACAGAGGACTATGAGGGTCTGCACAACATGTATAAAAAGACCCGCTCCGAGGGCTTCGGCGAGGAGGTCAAACGCCGGATCATGCTGGGTTCGTTTGTCTTGAGTTCCGGATATTACGACGCGTATTATCTGAAAGCCCTGCGCACGAAAGCCCTGATCAAACAGGCTTTTGACCGGGCCTTTGAGAAATACGACGTGCTCTTAGGCCCCACGGCGCCGACCACAGCCCCCAGACTGGGTGAGAGCTTAAAGGACCCGCTCCAGATGTATCTGGGCGATATCTATACAGTTTCCGTGAACCTGGCGGGGCTCCCGGGGATGAGCGTGCCCTATGGGATCGATGAGAAAGGTCTGCCCATCGGGGTCCAGTTCATCGGGGATGCGTTCCAGGAGAAGAAAGTGATCCGGGCCGGATACGCCCTGGAACAGACCCGGGAATGGCAGATGCCCGACACGAAGAAAGGGGGGAGATGAGATGGCAAGGGAATACGAGACAGTCATCGGCCTGGAGGTACACGTGGAGCTGGCCACGAAGACGAAGATCTTCTGCGGCTGCTCCACAGAATTTGGAGGCGCGCCCAACACCCACACCTGTCCGGTGTGTACAGGGATGCCCGGCTCCCTCCCGGTGCTGAATAGGCAGGTGGTGGAGTACGCCATGGCTGTGGGACTGGCCACCAACTGCCAGATCCACCAGAAATGTAAATTCGACCGGAAGAACTATTTTTACCCGGACAACCCCCAGAATTACCAGATTTCCCAGCTCTATCTGCCGATCTGCCACGACGGCTGGGTGGAGATCGAGACGGAAGTGGGCGCGAAAAAAGTGGGTATCCATGAGATCCACATGGAGGAGGACGCGGGGAAATTGATCCACGACGAGTGGGGCGACTGCTCCCTAGTTGATTTCAACCGCAGCGGCGTGCCCCTGATCGAGATCGTCTCTGAGCCGGATATGCGCAGCGCCGAGGAGGTGATCGCCTACCTGGATAAACTGCGCCTGATCATCCAGTATCTGGGCGCGTCCGACTGCAAGCTCCAGGAGGGCTCCATGCGGGCGGATGTGAACCTGTCCGTGCGGGAAAAGGGCAGCGAGACCTTCGGCACCCGCACCGAGATGAAGAACTTAAATTCATTCAAAGCCATCGCCCGGGCCATCGAGGGCGAGAAAAACCGTCAGATCGATCTGATCGAAGACGGGAAAGCAGTCGTCCAGGAGACGCGCAGATGGGACGATACCAAGGAGTATTCCTATCCCATGCGCTCAAAGGAGGACGCGCAGGATTACCGCTATTTCCCGGACCCCGACCTGGTGCCGATCGTGATCAGCGACGAGTGGCTGGAGGAGATCCGCGCCCGCCAGCCGGAGCTGCGCACGGAGAAACTGGAGCGTTATAAAAAAGAATTTGACATTCCGGAATACGATGCCCAGATCTTGACGGGATCCAAGAAACTGGCGGATCTTTTCGAGGCGACGACGGCCCTCTGCAAAAAGCCCAAGAAAGTCTCCAACTGGCTGATGGGCGAGACGCTGCGTCTTCTGAATGAACACGACCAGGAGCCG
>CAJTYN010000080.1 GCA_910584115.1 uncultured Lachnospiraceae bacterium | reverse complement strand
GGGGGAATGCGTATCCCCGGAGGCTTCCGCTCAGATGCTGGGGCTTCTGAAGATGCAGCAGCGCAGGGAGAAGATCCCGGCGGGTCTGCCCGAAGGGACCCAGGCGGCAAATAAGACCGGCGAGGTCAGCACGATGGAGCACGATGCGGCGATCGTCTACGGCCCGGGGAGGGATTATGTGCTCTGTGTGATGTCGGCGGGGCTGACGGACACCTGGACGGCACGGGAACATATCCGGGAGATCTCTGCGCTCGTCTATCAGGGATTTGGGAGGTTACAGTGAACTTTTTTTCGATATTTGTCATCGCGGTGGGGCTGTCCATGGATGCTTTTACAGTCTCCATCTGTAAGGGGCTGTCCCTGTCCAGCATGAGATGGAGGCATGCGGTGCTGGCAGGCGTTTACTTTGGCGGGTTCCAGGCGCTGATGCCGCTGTTAGGCTACGGGCTGGGCGTGCATTTTCAGGACTTGATCGCCCGCGTGGACCATTGGGTGGCCTTCGCGCTCTTATGCGTCATCGGCCTGAACATGCTCAAAGAGGCCCGGCAAAAAGACGGGTGCTTCGAGGCGGATCCGTCTTTCGATGTGAAGACCATGACCATGCTGGCCGTCGCCACCAGCATCGACGCCCTGGCGGTGGGCGTGACGTTCGCATTCCTGAAAGTCCAGATCCTGGCGGCGGTCCTGGTCATCGGGGCCACGACCTTCTGCCTCAGCGCGGCGGGGATCAAGATTGGGAATATCTTCGGGGCCAGGTACCAGGCCAAGGCGGAGACGGCCGGCGGCGCGATCTTAGTGCTGATGGCATTTAAGATCCTGCTGGAGCATCTGGGTATACTGTAGGACATTGAGTGAGGAGAGGACATGAAAGAGAAGACAAAAGAGAAGATGAGAGCCCTGTGCTGTCTAAAGATATGGATACTGGTCTGTATGACCTGCCTGGCCATCGTCATACCGGTGCGGGCGGCCGTAGATGGGGCGGCATCCGTATCCGGGCCAGCGGCCGCGACGCCAGGAGCCAGTGTCACCCCGACGCCGGCAAAGCCAAAAAAGACAGGCTGGGAGACGCTGAAAAACGGTAAGAAGAGATATTACCGTGACGGAAGATACGTGACGGGAGTGGTCTCCGTCGGCCAGCGGCAATATTTTTTTGACAGGCACGGATATCTCAGGAAGAACGCCTGGGGGATCGTGGGCAAAAGATCTTACCGGACGGACAGATACGGACGTATCATCAAAGATGAGCTGATCAAAGTAAAGAGCCGGGTCTATTACGTGGACAAAAAAGGCGTGGTCAAGAAAAACGGCTGGAAGACATTTAAGTCGGGCAGGATGTATTTCGGGTCCAGCGGCGTCCGCGTCACCGGACTTGAGAAGATCGGCAAAAAGCAGTATTATTTCAGCAAAAAAGGGATCATGCTGCGAAAACGCTGGAAAAACCTCAAGTCCGGAAGATCCTATTTTAAAGGGGACGGATCTAGGGCCGTGGGGCTTACGAAGATCGGAAAGGACCGCTATTATTTTAACAGCAGAGGAGTCCTGCAGAGGGGGACGACGAAGGTAAAGTCGACCACATATTACCTGGATGAGAAAGGCGTGCTGCAGGCACGGAAAAAAGGCGCGCGGTATTACCATGCCGACGGGAGCGCGATGGATGACGTGCAGGCGCTGGATCTTGAGACGTTCCTGCGGGCGAAAGAGATCGTCGGGCGGATCACGACGCCGCAGATGTCCAGAAGCCAGAAACTGAAGACCTGTTTCGACTGGGTGATCTCCAAGCCATATGTGACCCGCAGAGTGTTCAGCAATTTCCGCGGATGGCCGGCGGTCTATGCCAATGACCATTTCATCCTCAAAGGGGGAAACTGCCAGTCCGACGCGTCTGCCTTTGCCTATATGGCGAAAGCGCTGGGGTATCGGGACATCTACGTGTGCGCGGACAGCGACGGCACGGCGGGACTCGCCCACAGCTGGACAGAGATCGGCGGGCTGGTCTACGATCCGCTGTTCGCGGAGGCGAAGAGCTACAGCGGGAACTATGGCGTGCCCTATGGTGTGTATAGACTGCACCCGATCTTGCATATCGCGGTCTGATCATCGTCCATATATTTATCGATCAAAAGATGTGAGATATACTTGTATAGAAAATGGATATTGCGTATAATGATAGTGCAGACGAACAGAAAAGAAAGGAGTGCGCATATGGGTGATAAAGGGAATATGACTCTGAGGATAGAACCTGAATTGGAGGAACAGGCCACCGCCCTTTTTAAATCTCTGGGTATGGATCTGAGTACAGCGACGGGGATCTTCTATCGGCAGGCGTTACGGCACCATGGGTTGCCTTTTGAAGTCCGTATCGATGAACCGAACCAGACCACTTATGCAGCAATGGAGTCAGCTGAAAAAGAAGAGGATATGTACGGTCCTTTTGACAGTGTTGACGACCTGATGGAGGCACTCAATGCTTAGACCAGGATTTACCGGACAGTTTAAAAAGGATTACAAGCTGGCGGTCAAAAGGGGATGCGATCCGAAGAAACTTGAAAAAGTGATCCTGCTCTTGGGCAGTGGAGAGTCTCTTCCGGAAACATACCAGGATCATCCGCTCAATAATTCGAGAAATTATAAGGACATGAGGGAATGCCATATAGAACCTGACTGGTTATTGATCTATAAGATCCTCCAAGAAGAGCTTATTTTAAAACTGATCAGGACTGGTACACATAGTGATCTGTTTTGAATACCGAAAAAGAATGCCGACAAAGCGACCGTTTCGCCATGGGTGTCTGAAGGGCTATGTTCTTGAACTGGGATCAAGCAGACGGGGCTTATTTCCGTCTGTTTGCAAAAAGCCTGATTTATAAGGGATTTAGCTCTTGCGCGAGCAGATCAGGCTTTTTAGTCCATTGTTAAGGTTGATTGAAAGTAAAATATATGCGTCGGAAAAAATGGCAGGAATACAACGATCAGAGAATGTTTGGAAAGTATATTTTGCTCCGGTTATTAATGGAATGGAAGTGAGAAAATATATTCTTAGTTACTCATGGCAACGACCAAGAGATGTTATTCGAATGATGCGTTTAGTTCAAGACCAATGGAATGGTGAGAATATTATTTCACAGGAAATGTTTGATAGAGCATTACAGAAATATTCTGAAAACACATGGAATGAGATTGCAGAAGAATTTCTTTGCAGTTAGATCACGGAGAAATTAATTAAAACTTTCCTAATCTGTTGGATCCAAAAATATTGGTAGATTAGGAAAGTTTTATTCTATACAAAATAATTGACTGGACAGTTAAAAGTTCTCAAAAAAGATAGTATTCCAAGCAGCTGTGTGTTATGGTTGAGTTGTTCAATCCAAAATCAGCACACAGGCCGAAATGTTATCTTACCATAACGATAACATTTCGGCAGATGGGAAGTACCGTATGCTTAAACTGAGAAAAAAAGATTTGACAAACCATCCGCACGGGTGTATACTATTCCACACAAAGATTTAGAAAATCTAATAGGACCGCACAAACCTATGAACAAGAGTAGTACTCTATCGCAGATATGTCAGAGAGCTGTCGGCAGGTGGAAAGACAGTCATGGACGCATAGACGAATGGACTTGCGAGGGCAGCCCGAAACCATCAGGATGGGAGTAGGCGCTGACGGAAACCTGATCCGTTATCAAGCAGGTATGTATGTCAGTACATAGAAGAGAGTGGGTCTGGAAGAGATGTCCAGGCCAATCTGGGTGGTACCGCAGGAGCGTATATCATACGGCTTTTGTCCCTATATGAGTGGGGACAGAGGCCGTTTTTTTGTTACCATCCATAGGTATCTGTAAAGTCAGTCAGAAAGGAGTATCAGGATGCAGCCTTCATGTGAACGGATCTTGGAATATGCGAGAGACTACGATGTGGTCCCGATCTGTAAAGAGATCTACGCGGACATCATCACCCCCATCGGCCTGTTAAAAAAGATCTCCCGGCAGAGTCCCTGCTATTATCTGCTGGAGAGCGTGGAAGGGGGAGAGAAATGGGGCCGTTATTCTTTCCTGGGCTATGATCCGGTGATGCGGGTCTACTGCCAGGACGGCACGGTCACCATAGAAGAAGGGGAAGAGACACGGAAGATCCGGACGCGCCAGCCGATGCAGGTGATCCGGGATATCATAAAAGGATACCGGGCGCCCAGGATCGAAGGCTTTCCGCCCTTTGCCGGAGGTTTCGTGGGATATTTTGCCTATTCCATGATCGGGTACGCGGAGCCGGTGCTGCATATCGAGGCGGCCAGTTCCCACGACCTGGACCTGATGCTCTTTGACAGAGTGATCGCCTACGACCATCTGCGGCAGAAGATCGCCCTGATCGTAAATATGAAGACGGATAAGGTCATGGAAAATTACGGGAAAGCCACGGCGGACTTAGAGGCCATGGCGGCCATGATCCGCCAGCCGGACCTGACGGAGGAGCGGGCGCCCCAGGAAAGGGTACATTTTACCTGCAATGTGACGAAAGAGCAATACTGCCGGATGGTGGAGAGGACCAAAGAGTATATCCGGGCCGGGGACATCTTCCAGGCGGTGATCTCCCGGCAGTTTGAGAGCCCGTACAAAGGGAGCCTCCTGAACGCCTACCGGGTCCTGCGGACCACCAACCCGTCCCCCTACATGGTCTACATGCACATCGATCAGGAAGAGATCATGAGCACCTCCCCGGAGACACTGGTCAGGCTGGATCAGGGGCGGCTGGTCACATTTCCGGTGGCCGGATCCCGTCCCCGGGGAAAGACCCGGGAGGAGGATGAAGCTCTTGAGCGGGAACTGCTCGCGGATGAAAAAGAGCTGGCGGAGCACAACATGCTGGTGGACCTGGGAAGGAACGATCTGGGGAAGATCTCTTCCTATAAGAGCGTGCAGGTGACGGGCTACAAGATGGTCCACCGCTATTCCCGGATCATGCACATCTGTTCCCAGGTGGAGGGGGATATCCGGCTGGACTGCGACGGGCTGGACGCTGTGGATGCGGTGCTCCCGGCGGGGACCCTCTCCGGCGCGCCGAAGATCCGGGCATGCGAGATCATCGAGGAGCTGGAAGGCACCCCGCGGGGGATCTACGGGGGCGCCCTGGGCTATCTGGACTTCACTGGGAACCTGGACACCTGCATCGCCATCCGCATGGCGGTCAAAAAAGACGGCACAGTGTACGTGCGTGCCGGAGGCGGCATCGTGGCGGACAGCGTGCCGGAGAGGGAATACGAGGAGTCGGCCAATAAGGCCATGGCGGTGATGAATGCCCTGGAGAGGGCCCAGGAGGTGGATGGGATATGCTGCTCTTGATCGACAATTACGATAGTTTTTCATACAATCTGGTACAGATGTTCGGCGGGATCGATCCGGATATCCGGGTCATCCGCAACGATGCCCTGACCACAGAGCAGATCCGCGCTCTGCACCCGGACCACATCGTGCTCTCGCCGGGGCCGGGATATCCCGCGAAAGCTGGGGTCTGTGAGGAAGTGGTCAGGGGCCTGGCCGGGCAGATCCCTATACTGGGCGTCTGTCTGGGCCATCAGGCCATCTGCGAGGTTTACGGGGCGGTGATCGCTCCGGCGCGGCAGCTGATGCACGGCAAGCCGAGCGTCATCAAGACAGATCTATCCTGCCCCCTTTTCGCGGGATTGCCAGACAAGATCCAAGGTGCCCGGTATCATTCCCTGGTGGCAAAGGAGGAGACGATGCCGGACTGTCTGCAGGTGACGGCTACCGCCGGGAACGGGGAGATCATGGCTGTCGCCCACCGGGATCATCCGGTCTATGGGCTGCAGTTCCACCCGGAATCGATCCTGACCCCGCAGGGTGTGACCATTTTAGAAAATTTTTTGAAGATCAGATGAAGGAGGAAGAACATGATCCAAGAAGCCATACATCAACTGGTAAACGGAAAAGACCTGACCTACGAGCAGGCCAGCCAGGTCATGGAGGAGATGATGAGCGGGGAAGCCACCCAGGCGCAGATGGGGGGATTTCTCATGGCCCTGCGGATGCAGGGGGAGACGATCGACGAGATCACGGCTTTTGCCCAGGTCATGCGGGAAAAGGGCGTGAAGATCGAGCCGAAACGGGATGTGATCGACATCGTGGGCACCGGGGGCGACGAGGCGGGGACCTTTAACATCTCCACCACATCCGCCTTCGTGGTGGCGGCGGGCGGCGTCCCGGTGGCAAAGCACGGGAACAGGAGCGTTTCCAGCAAGAGCGGTGCTGCCGACGTGCTGGAGCGGCTGGGCGCCGACCTAAGCCTGACCGCGGAGGCGAACGAGAAGATCTTAGCGGCCTGCGACGTCTGCTTTCTGTTCGCCCCGGTCTATCATTCGTCCATGAGATATGCGGCGCCGGTGCGAAAAGAGCTGGCGGTGCGCACGGTCTTCAACATCTTAGGCCCCCTCTCCAATCCGGCCGCGGCCACCATGCAGCTTCTGGGCGTCTACGATAAGAAACTGGCCGGGCCGCTGGCGCAGGTGCTCTCCAACTTGGGTGTCGTACGCGGGGTGGCCGTCTGCGGGGAGGATGGGCTTGACGAGATCACGCTGACCGGGGAGACGTCCGTCTACGAGATCCGCCACGGGGAGATCCGCTCCTACACCATCACGCCGGAACAGTTCGGCCTGCGCCGCTGTGCCCTGGCGGAACTGGTGGGCGGCGACCCGGAGGAGAACGCCGCGATCACCCGGGATGTGCTCACGGGAAGAGAGCTGGGGCCGAAGCGGGACATCGTGCTGATGAACGCGGGCATGAGCCTCTACCTGGGCAAAGACGGCTATTCCATCCAGGACGGCATCGACGAGGCGGCTGCTCTGATCGACAGCGGCCGGGCCTATGAGAAACTGCAGGAATTTATCAGACTGACACAAGGCGGTGAAAAATGATGATACTCGATCAGATCGTGGCGTCCACCAAGGCGCGCGTAGCCCGGGAAAAAGAACAGCACAGCCCGGAAGAGATCCAGGAGAGAGCATCGTCCATGGCAGCCGAAAGCGGACTTCCAGACTTTCCATTCGAGAAGATGCTCCGGCAGGAGACGATCCAGTTCATCTGCGAAGTGAAAAAAGCCTCCCCGTCAAAAGGCGTGATCGCCCGGGAATTCCCCTACCTGGATATCGCCCGGGAATACGAACAGGCGGGGGCGGGCGCGATCTCCGTCCTGACGGAGCCGGAGTTCTTCCAGGGATCGCCCCGGTATCTGGCAGAGATCCGAGAAACGGTGAAGATCCCTCTGCTGCGCAAGGATTTTATCATCGACGCATACCAGATCTATCAGGCAAGAGTCCTGGGCGCTGATGCGGTGCTCCTGATCTGTGCCGTCTTAGACGCCGAGACGCTGGGCAGATATATCCGGCTGTGCGGCCGGCTGGGGCTTTCCGCGCTGGTGGAGGCCCATGACGAAAGGGAGCTTGAGAAGGCGCTGGCGGCGGGGGCGGGGATCATCGGGGTCAACAACCGGGATCTGCGGGATTTCACCGTGGATATCGGGAACAGCATCCGCCTGCGCTCATGCGCGCCGGATACGGTCGCTTTCGTGGCGGAGAGCGGCATCAAGAGCAGGGAAGATGTTGAGCGTCTGGAGGCGGCGAGCGTCGACGGGGTGCTCATCGGGGAGACGTTGATGAAGAGCCCAGATAAAAAGAGCATGCTGGACGGCCTGCGGGGGATCCGGCCGTGACCCCCCGGGTAAAGATCTGCGGCCTGTGCCGGATGGAAGATGTATCGTATGTCAACGACTGTCTCCCGGACTATGCCGGCTTCGTATTTGCCAGGAGCCGGCGGCAGGTGACCGACATGCAGGCCGAGAAGATGCGGGAGGCATTGGATCCTCAGATCCGTGCGGTGGGCGTGTTCGTCAATGCCCCGATCGAGGACATCGGCCGTCTCTGTGACCGGGAGATCATCGATCTGGTGCAGCTCCACGGGGACGAGGACGGGGCGTATCTGAGGCGTCTGGCGGCCCGGGTCCATGTGCCGTTGATCCGGGCGGTCCGGGTGCAGAGCACGGAGCAGATCCTAAAGGCCCAGGAAGAGTCCTGCGACGCCCTGCTCCTGGACACATACATCCCCGGCCAGTACGGCGGCGGAGGTCAGGCATTTGACACAGACTTGATCCCGCCCCTTGAGAAGCCCTGGTTTCTGGCGGGGGGCCTGCAGCCGGAGAACGTGGGGGAGAGGTTAAAGAGCTGCCGTCCCTTCGGTGTGGATGTGAGCAGCGGCGTAGAAACAAACGGGAAGAAAGACCCGGAGAAGATCCGGGCATTCATAAAAAATGTGAGAGGATCGTGATATCATGGAAAATGGGAAATATGGCGTATTCGGCGGACAATATGTGCCGGAGACCCTGATGACGGCTGTCCACGAAGTGGAAGAAGCCTACGAAAAGTACAAAGCAGACCCGCAGTTTCAGGCGGAGCTGGAAACCCTGATGAAAGATTACGCGGGAAGGCCATCGCTCCTATATTATGCGGAGAAGATGACAAAAGATCTGGGCGGCGCGAAGATCTATCTGAAGAGGGAGGACTTAAACCACACCGGCTCCCATAAGATCAACAACGTGCTGGGCCAGGTGCTGCTGGCAAAGAAGATGGGCAAGACCCGGGTCATCGCGGAGACAGGCGCGGGCCAGCACGGGGTGGCTACGGCCACGGCGGCCGCGCTCATGGGCATGGAATGTGAAGTGTTCATGGGCAAAGAAGACACGGACCGGCAGGCGCTGAACGTGTTCCGCATGGAGCTTCTGGGGGCGAAAGTCCACGCGGTGACCAGCGGCACGATGACGCTCAAGGACGCCGTAAACGAGACGATGCGGGAGTGGAGCCGTCGGGTGGACGATACCCTCTACGTGCTCGGCTCCGTGATGGGTCCCCATCCCTTCCCCATGATGGTCCGGGATTTCCAGAAGATCATCGGCAAGGAGATCAAGGAGCAGATGTTAGAAAGAGAAGGCCGCCTGCCGGATGCGGTGCTTGCCTGCGTGGGCGGCGGGAGTAACGCCATGGGGGCGTTTTACGAATTTATCCCGGATGCATCCGTGGCGCTGATCGGATGCGAGGCGGCTGGGCTGGGCGTGGATACGGGAAAACACGCGGCCACCATCGCAAAAGGCCGTCCCGGGATCTTCCACGGCATGAAATCCCTCTTCTGCCAGAACGAAGACGGGCAGATCGAGCCGGTGTATTCCCTGTCCGCAGGGCTGGATTATCCGGGCATCGGGCCGGAACACGCTCATCTGGCCGAGACGGGCCGGGCGACGTACGTGCCGGTGACAGACGAGGAGGCCGTGTCCGCCTTCGAATATCTGTCCCGGACGGAGGGGATCATCCCGGCGCTGGAGAGCGCCCACGCGGTGGCCCATGCCAGAAAGATCGCGCCGGACATGGCGAAAGATCAGATCATCGTGGTAAATCTCTCCGGACGCGGGGACAAAGATGTGGCTGCCATAGCCAGATACAGGGGGGTAGAACTTTATGAATAAGAAAGCGTATGAGAGGATCACTGGGGCATTCGCCCATGGAAAAGCATTTATACCATTTATCACAGGAGGGGATCCCAGCCTGGAGATGACGAAGAAACTCATCGTCGCCATGGAAGAGGCCGGCGCGGACCTGATCGAGATCGGGCTGCCCTTTTCCGACCCGATCGCGGAAGGGCCGGTGATCCAGGAGGCGACGTACCGGGCGCTGACCGGGGGATGCACCACGGATCAGCTGTTCGACGCGGTAAAGGAAGTGCGGGAGACGGTGAAGATCCCGCTGGTCTTCCTCACATATATAAATTCAGTCTTTTCCTACGGAAAAGAGGCGTTCATGAAACGCTGCGTGGAATGCGGGATCGACGGGCTGATCGTGCCGGATCTGCCTTTCGAGGAAAAAGGCGAGATCCGGGAGATCTGCCAGGAATATGGCATCGCGATCATCTCTCTGATCGCGCCCACGTCGAAAGACCGGATCAAAGCCATCGCCCGGGAGGCGGAAGGGTTCATCTATGTGGTGTCTTCCCTGGGCGTGACGGGCGTGCGCAATGAGATCACGACGGATGTGAAAGAGATGACGGATATGGTCCGCCAGGTGACGGACGTTCCGTGCGCGATCGGGTTCGGCATCTCGAGGCCGGATCAGGCGACACAGATGGCACGGGTATCCGACGGGGCCATCGTGGGATCCGCGATCGTGCGCCTGATCGGGGAATACAAAGAGGGATGCATACCGGCGGTGACCGCGTATGTGAAAGAGATGAAAGCGGCGGTCATGGAAGGATGATGCTGCCAGAGAAGGCCGGATCTTCGTGGTGAAGAGGATCCGGCCTCTTTCCTGTTCGACAGTGCATCCTCTGTCCGATCTTCTGTGTCTTTTCATCAGATCATTCCAGTATCGCCCCTCTGCCGCCTGATGTGACCAGTTTTGAATATCTTGCTAAATAGCCCTTTTTTATTCTGCTCTCAAAAGGGGCCAGGGTCTTTCTCCTGTTTTTAAATTCCTCGTCTGAGATCAGGACGCTGATCGTATCTGCGGGTATATCGATCTCTATCATATCGCCATCCCGGAGCAGAGCGATGTTTCCGCCGACTGCCGCCTCCGGCGATACATGGCCGATCGCCGCTCCGCGGGTGGCTCCGGAAAATCGGCCGTCTGTTATGAGGGCTACGCTGCCGCCCAGACCGCTGCCCATGATCGCCGATGTGGGATTTAACATCTCGCGCATGCCCGGCCCGCCTTTTGGACCTTCATATCTGATCACGACGACGTCTCCTGCTCGTATCTCTCCCGCATAGATCGCATGTAAGGCAGGTCCTTCGCCGTCAAATACTCTGGCTGGGCCTTTATGCGTCATCATATTTTCCGCGACGGCAGCCCGCTTCACGACACATCCGTCCGGAGCCAGGTTTCCTCTGAGGACAGCGATCCCGCCCTCATTGCTGTAAGGGTCTTCTATGCTCCGGATGATCGTATGGTCTTTGATCTCCTTGCCACAGATATTTTCCCCGATCGTTTTTCCATTGCAGGTCATACAGTCCTTGTTCAGCAGGCCCGCCTTGCCGATCTCGTGCATGACAGCGGCAATGCCGCCTGCTCTGTGCAGCTGTTCGATATAGTGTTCCCCTGACGGGACGAGACGGCAGAGGGTCGGTGTTTTTGCTGAGATATCATTTGCTGTCTCCAGGTCCAGATATAAGTCACATTCATGTGCGACCGCGGGCAGATGGAGCAGGCTGTTGGTGGATCCGCCTAACGCCATATCGATCGTGAGTGCATTCTCAAAAGCCTCTTTCGTCATGATATCCTTTGGCGTTATCTTTTTTTTGACCAACTCCATGATCTGCATGCCTGTTTCTTTTGCCAGACGGAGTCTTTCAGAATAGACGGCGGGGATCGTGCCATTTCCATGCAGCGCCATTCCGAGGACTTCTGTAAGGCAGTTCATACTGTTGGCTGTGAACATCCCTGAACAGGAGCCGCAGGTGGGACAGGCATGTTCCTCATACATACGCAATGTTTCAGCACTGAGCTGTCCGCTTTTGTATCTGCTCACAGCTTCGGAGATATCTGAGTAGCTGATCTTCTTATCTTCAAGATCGCCTGCGAGCATTGCGCCGCCGCTGATAAATATGGAGGGTATGTTCAGTCTTGCCGCTGCCATCAGCAGGCCGGGAACATTCTTATCGCAATTTGGTATAAATACCAGCCCGTCAAAGGGGTGCGCTGTCGCCATCGCCTCGGCAGAGTCAGCGATCAGCTCCCTTGTGGCCAGTGAAAACTTCATGCCTTCATGTCCCATCGCGATGCCGTCACATACCGCTATAGCAGGAAAAACAAAAGGCACGCCGCCAGCCTGAGCGACTCCCTGTTTCACAGATCCTGTGATCTTATCAATATTCATATGCCCCGGCACGATCTCATTATAAGAACTCACGATGCCTATAAAAGGCTTTTTTAGTTCCTTTTCTGTTACGCCTAATGCGTGGAGCAGGGCGCGTTGGGGAGCTGCGTATATTCCTTTTTTGATCTTATCACTTCGCATATTCAAGACCTCCTATGTATGATGTATTTTTATCATAACACATAAGACGTCTGCTGTCTATATATATGTCTACTTTATTTTGGGCGATGCTGCAGGAGGATAAAAAAGGCATAGTCTGGATCGACTACGCCTTTTTTATTTTTATTCTGTTTTTTTTAATCCTAATCGCTCTATCGCGTGAAGGATGTGTATCCGCATGGCATTTCGTGCACCTTCCGCATTTCTGCTCTTCATGAAGTCCATGAGTATCCGGTGATCCGTGACTGTATCGGCTGCTGCCACTTTCTTTTCGTTCGACAGGGTCACTCCTTTATCGATCCCTTCCTGTATCACCGGCATCAGTCTATCCATAAAATCATTGTGGGTCGCTTTGGCGATCGAACGGTGGAAAGCCTGCTCTTCAAGTGTCCGGTCCTTGCCTTCTGATATGAGCTGCTCGATCTTTTTACCGATCGAGAGAATCCTTTGCAGTTCACTTTCCGTTGCCCGCAGCGTGGCATAATAAGCAGCTTCCGGTTCAAAGATCAAGCGCATCTCATACAGATCGTCCGCTTTCAGTCGGACTGCGGACAGGGCAGACAGCTCATCCAGGGAGTTTTCTTCAAAATCTTCTCTCACAAAAGTTCCCCGGCCCCGCTGGATATCGATCACCTTGCGGGCCGCCAGGATCCGTATGGCTTCCCGCAAGGTGGTCCTGCTGACGCCGAGTTCTTCGGATAGCTCATTTTCATTCGGGAGTTTATCGCCTGCTTGAAATCTTTTTTCTATGGTGATCATGGATAATATAGAGTCGGCTATATCATCTGATAAACGTTTTTCTTTGGACATATCATCAACCTCTGGTCTGTTTTTTGATCTATGACAGTAGACATACCGTCTCCACATG
>CAJTYN010000079.1 GCA_910584115.1 uncultured Lachnospiraceae bacterium | reverse complement strand
ATGGAAAGTTCCCGCAAAGGTTCTGCGAGAGCAACTCGGTTATGAGATCATCGAGTTGAATGGGAAGCGATATCCTTCCATTTCGAGCAAATGGGTCTTGCTCAAAAAAGAGGTACGGAATGTATTTAATGTGATCAGGAATCTTAAAAGGATAAATCATAGAAAAGTCATCATCTGTCCTGATTATGTGTTCTTGTTCTTGATGTTCTTGCATAAATTCCGTATCTTGAAGACTGAAATGTTGTGTTGGTATGGTATGTTTGTGCATGACCCTAAATGGATCGATATCTTAGGGTGGATTTTGCGCATTATCGTACCGGCCAAAAGACCAGTCCGTATCATCGTGTTTTCAAGACCGGAGATAGAATTGTATGCTCAAAAATGGGACATGGATCCGAGTTGTTTTATCTATGTCCCGTATGGGGATTGGGATGACTCCCTTTCCTTAGAAGGGGAGATAGGAGAAGGCGGATATTTTTTCAGCGGCGGGTATTCGAATAGGGATTACATACCGCTCATACAGGTGTTTTCAGGCAGGGATGAAAGGTTGATCATTGCTGCCTCAAAGCATAATACAGACTTGTGTGCGTGGATCGATGGCCATACATTGAGCAAGAACATCACAGTCCTTTATGACATTGAGAAAGATCATTTTGACAGGTTATTGTGTGGATCAAGGGCGGTGATCTTGGTGATGGAGCATAATACGGGGGCCTCCGGACAGATGGTCATCCTCAGTGCTATGGCTAATCGTAAATTGGTGATCACAACGCATACGGATGTATTGGATGAATATGTGGAGGATGGCAAGACAGCATTGGTGATAGATAAGGAAGAGATAGGCAGGGTGTTGCCAGATATCATATCGGAGATAGATGATGATATGAGTGCTTACAAGACACTTGCAGACGCTGCTTATGAAAGATATCGGACAGTATTTTCATATGAAGCGATATCAGGAGCGTTGGTCAGGGCTGTCAGGGATCTGTAGAAACGGGAAGGAAAAGAAATGGAGAGTATATTAGTCACCGGTGGGTGTGGGATGATCGGTTCGAATCTTGTAAAACGGCTTGTCAGGGATGGATGGGAAGTCTATGTGGCGGATAATCTCTGGAGGGGGAAGATAGAGAACCTATGTGGGGAGGATGGAAAACCAGTCATAGACTTGGGGACACATTTCTTTGAAAAGGATCTGGCAGTCTATCGCGATGCGCAGGAAGTGATCGGAAAAACGGACTATATCGTCCATCTGGCCGATGTTGTTGCGGGTATCGACTATGTCTTCCAGAACCAAGGCGAACTCTTCCGTATCAACAACCTGATCAACTCCAATGTGTTTGACTGCTGCCGCAAGGCTGGAAAAGAGAGGATTAAGGGACTCCTTTACGCAGGTACGGTCTGCAGTTTTCCATTGACCCGGCAGAATACATTGGATCAGGGACCTCTCCGCGAGGATGAACTATTCCCAGCATTCCCGGAATCGGCGTATGGATGGAGCAAATTGATGGGGCAGCTCGAGATCGGGTATCTAGAAAAAGAGACGGGCATCCCCTGCTGTACATTGATGTTCCATAACGTCTATGGGACGCCTACGGATTTTGGGGAGCGCAGCCAGGTCATCCCTGCCCTCATCCGCAAAGCGGTCAACTATCCGGATGAACCGTTCCATGTCTGGGGGAGCGGCGAACAGGGACGTGCGTTCATACATGTGGATGATATCGTCGAAGCTCTGGTGCTGGCCCTTGAGAAAGGGTGGGGGCATGGATACATCCAGATCGGTCCGCCCCGTTGCACGCCGATCAGGGAAGTCGCGGAAAAGATTATCAGGATTTCCGGAAAAAAGATTGTCCCCTTTTATGACACGTCCAAGCCAGAGGGGGATAAGGCACGCTGTGCCGATTACAGCAAGGCGCGGGAGATTTTAGGGTGGGAGCCGAAGGTCTCATTGGAGGAAGGCTTACAGGAATCCTATCAGTGGATAGAGGGACAGATCAGAGGGTGAGCGGCCATGGGCGATGTTGTCTATCAGCGGAAGAGGGATTTTGAGGTGTGCGGCGTCGTCGGTGTTTGTGCAACAACAAGGAAAGAGTTTGTACGGGAAGTGTTCACGATGCCGACAGCGCCTGTGAGCGCAACAGTGGATCTGGTCGGCGTCCCGGCAGTCGTCTCCGCCAGGGAAGATTCCAGGTATGCCAAGATGTATGGAGCGTCCACGATGGCGGCAATCGATGGAGCTCCCATCGTAAAGCTCGGGCGGCGCAGGGGGTTTGAATGTGAACGTTGTGCAGCGCCAGATATCATGGGGCTTGTGTTTGCGGAAGGTGTCAGGCGTGGCAGCACTCATTATTTCTATGGGGGGAAAGATGACGGGGTGCTGGCGAGGCTCCGCACAAATTTGGAGGAGAGGTATCCGGGAATCCGGATTGCAGGCATGTACGCGCCTCCTTTCCGGCCGCTGACAGAAGAGGAGGACAGAAGCGTCTGTGAAGAGATCAACAGACTGCATCCAGATTTTCTATGGGTGGGCATAGGCGCCCCGAAACAGGAGATGTGGATGTGGGAACATCGGGAGAAGATCCATGATACAGTCATGCTGGGCGTGGGGGCGGGGTTTGATTTTTTTGCCGGGACATTGGCGAAAGCACCAGCGTGGATGGAAGAGGCTGGATTGGAATGGCTGTTCCGTCTGAGCAAAGAACCGAAACGTCTATGGCGGCGCTATATCCTTGGCGGGTTCAAATATATATATTATACGATAGAGGCAAAGATAATACGGATCTTTAGAGGAATTTAAAATGCGCATAGGATTACTGATAGTCAGTTTAAAAAATTTTGGAGAGAAAAAATATTATAATGCGCAAGAGATAGGATTAGCGAAAGCACTACGCACATATTTTGAAGAGGTAAGAGTCTATAAATTGGTCTCATATGATCAACTCTCCAAAACAGAAACATTGGAAAGCTATGAGCATCTGACGATCCAATATATTCCTTCTAGAGGACTCGGTGTCAATGGGAAGGTGGATCCGAAATATTTGGATATTACACTAGATGCACTGCTTTTTTTCTCAGACACACAACTTGCAGTGCCTAAAGTGTATCGATGGACAAAAAAATATCATGTGAAATTCATCCCGTATATCGGCGTGATCGAAAGCCATAGTAGAAGTAGATTGAAAAGACTTATAATAAATGTGTTGTTTAAACGGAATATCATGGTATACAAAAAATGCATATGTTTGGCAAAGACGCCTGAAGTCGCATCAAATTTAAAAAAAATCGGTGTAAAAGAAACGATGACCGCCCCAGTCGGCTTAGATGTGGATATCCTAAAAGAGGATTATCAAAACTATGATATAAATAATATCAAGAGGAAATATGGATATCAGGTAGATGATAGGATATTATTATTTATTGGTCGTATGGTCGATGAAAAACAACCAGGACGGATGATAAAGATATTTAGCAGAATAGCTAAAAAAAATAAATCTTACAAACTTTTGATGGTTGGTAATGGCCATTTGAAAAAGGATATCATGGGATTGATCCAGAAGACTGGATTGGTTGATAAAGTGCAGTTGATCGAAAGCATACCCAATCGTGATATCTGGGAATTGTATCGTATTGCGGATAGTTTTATCAATCTAAATCAGGTTGAGATATTTGGTATGGCAATCCTGGAAGCAATGTACTATGAGTGCAAAGTCATTGCATGGAGAGCACCTGGTCCAGATTTTATCATTGAGGATGGTATTTCAGGTTGGCTCATTGAAAATGATGACGATGTTATCGAAAAAATTCTTGATGATAGAGCATTGGGATCAGAAGCTAATAAGCGGATAGTCTCAAACTTTTCATGGGCTAATACTGCCCGTATGATCAAAAGGATAATGGAAGATCAAGCATGATATTTATTCTTTTTTCGGAGACAGATAGGTTTAGTATACATGCAAGTGGGAGAGATACCGATAGTCAGAGATGAGAAAAATGGAGAGATTAAATGAAAAAAAAGATTATAAGATTGCTGTAGCAGGTGTAGGTTACGTGGGACTTTCGATCGCCACGCTCTTATCGCAACATCATGAAGTAATGGCTGTGGATATCGTTCCAGAAAAGGTGGATATGATCAACCAAAGGAGATCACCTATCCAGGATGAATATATCGAGAAATATTTTTACGAAAAAAATCTGAGATTGATGGCCACTTTAGATGCTGAGTCCGCTTATAGTGGGGCTGATTTTGTCATAATCGCTACACCAACTAATTATGACAGTGAGAAAAATTTTTTTGATACGACTGCAGTAGAGGATGTTATCAAACAAGTGATACAATATGATCCGGATACTGTTATGATCATTAAATCTACGGTTCCGGTTGGATTTACAGATTTTGTACGCAAGAAATATCACTGTGACAATATCCTTTTTAGTCCAGAATTCCTCCGTGAGTCTAGAGCACTTTACGATAATCTTTATCCGTCACGCATCATCGTCGGAACAGATTTACAAAATGCCAAACTCATAAAAACAGCCAATATATTTGCAAGTCTTTTACAAAAAGGTGCATGTAAAAAAGAAATTGATACTTTGGTCATGGGCCATACAGAAGCGGAAGCAGTAAAACTCTTTTCTAATACATATCTGGCTTTACGTATAAGTTATTTTAATGAATTGGATACGTATGCGGAAGTGAAAGGTTTAGATACGCAACAGATCATCAATGGAGTATGTTTAGACTCACGTATCGGTCCCCATTACAATAATCCCTCGTTTGGCTACGGAGGATATTGTTTACCAAAGGATACAAAACAACTTTTAGCAAATTATGAGAATGTACCAGAAAATCTGATACAAGCGATAGTGGAATCTAATAAAACAAGAAAAGATTTTATTGCTGATCGCGTGTTGGAGATGGCCAGAGCATATGATCATAAAGAGAATAATGAATATGATAGGTGTTTAGAGAAAAAAATCGTAATAGGAGTTTATCGATTGACTATGAAGAGTAATTCAGATAATTTTCGCCAAAGTTCAATCCAAGGCATCATGAAACGTATCAAAGCAAAAGGAATGACTGTAGTCATCTATGAGCCAACACTGGAAGAAGGAACAACATTTTTTGGAAGCAGGGTGGTCAATGATCTAGATGTTTTTAAAAAAATGAGTCAAACGATCATCGCAAACCGATATGATGAATGCTTGGATGATGTTAAAGAAAAAGTTTATACAAGGGACATCTATGGCAGAGATTAATACGATTAATAAAATTTATTTGTATTGATAGTGATAAAACATATCCAAAATAAAAATGTCGATAAAAGAGTCGAAGTTTTTATAATAATGGAAACTATATGAAACTAAAAAATATGGATATGGTTTTAGCATTGGATCAAAGAATATAGATAAATATAGCTCAAATAAATATTAATAATATATTTTATATACTTAAATCAAAGTTTTGATCTTTTCATAAATATGAATTACTAACGAGGATAAATTATTATGAAAATAATCCAAAAAATATTTCAAAAAGTATCATATGGATCCGTAAAAATCTATTATAAATTCAAAAAAGGTTATGGGCTAAATGATACAATACGTAAGAAAAGAGTGATCGTATCTATGACTACTTACCCAGATAGGTTTTCAAGTGTTGTATATAGTATCCGGTGTATGCTTTTACAGACATTTCGACCAGATGAAATCATTGTTTGGCTTGACGATAATGTTTCTTTAGATCAATTAACTCCGGAAATGAATGATCTAAAACAATACGGTGTTAAATATATTCCAATAGCAGGTGATTTAAAACCACATAAAAAATACATCCATGCAATGCAAAAATATCCAGAAGATATCATCATCACAGTGGATGATGATATCTTATATCCACCTACTTTGATAAAAAGTCTCATGGATGCTCATAAAAAATATCCAAATGTTGTGTGTGCCAGACGTGTCCATAAAGTTACGTTTGATCAGTACGGAAAGCTTCTTCCTTATAACGATTGGATAAGTGAAGCATGTAATATCAAAAAACCTTCTCATCTTATATTAGCAACAGGCGTTGGAGGTGTATTATATCCTCCTCATTGTTTAGATGCTAGAGCTTTTGATATGGAGAAGATTTCTAGATTATGCTTATGTGCAGATGATATCTGGTTAAAATGTATGGAATTATTGCATAACACAAAGGTACTGTGGGTTCCATGTATTGCAATCCATCCAGAAGTGATCAAGAAAAGTCAAACATCTTGTTTATTATCTGATAATGTGGGACAAAGACAAAATGATATTTATCTAAAAAAAGTAATGGACGCTTATGGACTAAAACCTGAAAATTTCAAAGATATGATAGCATGATATTTATATCAGCCAAAAAAATCAAAGGACAGAGCAGATGAATAAAAGATATATTATTTTAAGTACATTTTTTGATATGGGTGGTGGCCAATTATATGTACGTAACAAAGTTGATTATCTGCAAAAAAAAGGCTGGCATGTAGATGTCTATACAGGTAGATCTGGTAAATTACTGATTCCTGAAATGGAAAAATATAAAGATAATTATTACCCTGAATTAGATGATTTTCCTTTTTATTTTTCACGAAAAAAAAGAGAGCAGATAATAAACGATATCATCGGGCAAAAAAAAATCAATGAAACGATCATCGAATCTTCCAAAGCGCCCTATGCAGTATGGGGAGAAATGCTTGCGGAAAGAGTAAAGGCAAAACATATATTTTTTGATCTTGATGAAGAATTTCCCAAATATGATAGTTGGTACTATCATTTTGCGGATTTTAAACATAAAAGAAGAGAAATAGCTGGCATTATTCCACAATCCATGCAAAGAATGTTTCGGGATCATAAAATAATAGAGCAAGGTGAAAACTACAATTTGAAGTTTATATGTCAAAATACCATATCAACAGAAAATAATAGAATTGTAGATAATATTGAGAAAACAGATATAAATTTGAGCTGTATTTCTAGACTTGATAAAAATTATATCATGCCTATGATCAGAGAAATAGTTTTATTTGCAAAAATGCATAGAGAGAAGACTATTTCTTTAATTCTTGTCGGCGATGCAAAAGATTCACTTATAATAGATCGGCTTAAACACACTGTAATGAATACAGATAATATACGATTACACCTTTTAGGATACTTATCACCTATACCTCAAAGTTTGATCGATCGAACTGATATTTTTATTGGTACATCGGGGAGTGCCATTATGACAGCACAAGAAGGAAAGATCACGATCACTGTAGACACTTCTACATGTCGTCCTATTGGCATACTTGGTTATGATATTGATGTAGGTGTTTTTTTAGAGAAAGAAAATCCCTTTGAAAGTTTATCGGTATATCTTGAATATTTATGTTATAGTGCGGATAAGAATAAAATAATAAAATATATAAAAGAAAATAATAAACCAAAAATGGATTACATGAGAGAATTTGATACACATATGGACTTCATAAAGAAAAGTGATAGGGCAAAAGATTATTTTCAATTTGATGATTTTAGGATAGGAGAACATTTTGCATTTATCATTGTTAAGCTCATAGGTAAAAAAAATATCAGAAATATGAAACATCTGGCGAAAAGAGCTTTGAGATCATGGAGGTAAAATATGATATATGCACCTATAGTGATCCCTACCTGCAATCGGATCCATCATTTAAAAAGATGTATTGGTTCTTTATCACGCAATCCCTGGGCACAATATACAGACTTATATATATCCATTGATTTCCCTCCTTCACCGTATGAATATTATGAAAAAGGATATAAAAAAATTAAAGTTTGGCTTCAATCGGGCATTGAGGGTTTTAAAAATATTTATATATATGAACAGTCAAAAAACTTAGGTCCAAGAAAAAATATAGACTATTTAATAAATACTGTGACACAAAAATATGATAGATGTATCATTACAGAAGATGATAATGAATTTTCTGAAAATTTTATAGAATATATGGACAAAGGCCTGGAGATGTTTGAGCATTCTCCAGACATATACGCCATATGTGCATCTAATGAAACGACATATGAAAACATAAAATATAGTGCATATCGAGCGCAGTTTTTCCAACCTTGGGGAATAGGCATATGGAAAAATAAATATAAAGATTTTTTAGCTACAAAAGAAGAAATAATCCTCAATCCGACGCATAGACGCTTTTCCCAAATTTTTAAATTATATTTGGATCGGATATGGTTATTTAGAAATTATATAAATGATATTATATGTAACACTCGTTCTCTTTACTGGAAAAGTGAAAATGAACTGTCTACAATAGATGCAATAGTACAGTTATACATATATTTTAAAAATATGTATTGCATATTTCCCGTAGAGTGTAAAGCCAGAACGTGGGGAAACGATGGCAGTGGTTTTACAATGAAAAAGGATGGAAGTATTGATCCGGAATTAAAATGGCCACTTGATAGCGAAAAACAATTCAGATATGTCATGTTGGAGGATCATCAGGTAACAAAATACATAGAAAAACAAGCAGATTTAGAATATAGAAGAAATAATCACAAAGAAATCTTCAGATTATGGGGCAAGTATCTGATATTTTGTATATTAGGAAAGAATAAAAAAAGGTTGTTGAAATATTTCCCGAACTAGACAATAAAGTTTTGGGGTGAGTTTATATATGAAAAATACTTTTAAATCTGAAGTGATCTCAGGGCTTCTCTGGAAATTTGGGGAACGTATAACAGCACAGATGATCAGTTTTATGGTTTCGATCATTTTAGCCCGTTTACTTTCCCCATCAGATTACGGAGCAGTCGCATTAGTAATGGTCTTTATCACACTCGCCAATGTATTTGTATCTAGTGGATTTGGAAATGCGCTCATTCAGAAACAAGACATTGACAATCTGGATTACTCATCAGTGTTATACATCAGTCTTGGTATATCTGCGATCATATATGCAGTGGTATTTCTAGCTGCACCCTGGATAGCTGGATTTTATAGAATACCTGTGATGTGTCCGACATTGAGGGTATTGGGTATCCGTCTCATCGTGGCGGCTGTCAATTCTGTACAGCAGGCATATGTATCTAGGAACATGATGTTTCAACGTTTTTTCTGGTCGACATTGTTTGGGACTCTGTTTTCGGGTATCGTGGGGATAGCCATGGCTTACCATGGCGCAGGCGTGTGGGCACTTGTCGCACAATATATGGTCAATACGTGTACAGATACATTGGTATTATGGTCCACGGTGCGGTGGAGGCCAGATCTTGCCTGTTCATTGGAACGCGCAAAGTCTTTGATATCTTATGGGTGGAAATTATTGGTCTCAGCGCTACTCGACACGGGCTATACTCAATTAAGGAGCCTTATTATCGGTAAACTGTATACATCTGATGATCTGGCATTCTATAATCAGGGGGATAAATATCCGAACCTCATTGTAGTGAACATCAATAGTTCGATCAGTAGTGTGCTGTTTCCAGCACTTGCTAAAAGTCAGAGTGAACCACAGAGGATAAAAGAAATGACAAGACGGTCCATCCAGGTCAGTTCTTTTATCATGTGGCCACTAATGATCGGTCTGGGTGTTGTCGCAGAACCTTTGATAAGGATAGTCTTAACGGATAAATGGCTCCCTTGTGTTCCATTTTTGAGGATCTTCTGCTTCTCATATGGGCTGTGGCCTATCCACACTGCTAATCTTCAGGCAATCAATGCAATGGGCCGCAGCGATCTGTTCCTGAAGCTTGAGGTCATAAAAAAAGGAC
This sequence comes from uncultured Lachnospiraceae bacterium, assembly GCA_910584115.1. GTDB lineage: Bacteria > Bacillota > Clostridia > Lachnospirales > Lachnospiraceae > MGBC164599. The sequence goes on along the minus strand of CAJTYN010000079.1, from coordinate 3,510 downwards.
TAGGCTTGGTAATATTACTGCTATCTGTACCTTTTGGTCCGCTCGCCATCGCATGGGGATTGGTCAGTGTGGGAATATTCAGTACATTTATAAATGCGATGCCTAATATGAAGCTATTAGATTACAGTTATAAAGAACAGCTATCGGATCTGTTACCCCCATTGTCATTGTCTGTTGTGATGGGACTGGTGATATATCCTTTGGGTTTGCTTGATCTTGCAGATTTTTGGATCATTGTGCTACAAGTATTGTGTGGCTGTATATCTTACCTGCTCTTTTCTGTCATCACAAGGCAGCGCGCTCTTTGTTTTATACTTAGTCTCTTGACAAAAAAAAGACCGTACGAGGGAAAACATTTATGAAAAAACAGATTTTTGTTACTCGTTCATCTATGCCTGCATTAGATGAATACATAGCTGAGATCAAAGACATATGGAATAGCCACTGGCTGACAAACATGGGCGCCAAGCATCAAGAACTTCAGGAACAGTTAGTTGCTTATTTAAATGTACCGTACATCGAGCTCTTAACAAATGGACACATGGCTCTGGAACTCTCACTTCAGGCATTTGGATTTAACAAAGGCGAGGTGATCACAACACCCTTCACTTTTGCTTCTACGACACATGCTATTGTGCGCAATGGCCTGACACCGGTTTTTTGTGATATCGATCCAGCGACTTTTACAATGGATATCGAACACATTGAAAAGCTTGTCACAGATAAAACGGTAGCTATTGTTCCTGTACATGTATACGGGAATATATGTGATATCGAAGAAATCGAGCGCATCGCAAAAAAATATGGATTAAAGGTCATATATGACGCTGCCCATGCTTTTGGAGAGACATACAAAGGAAGAGGTATCGGTTCATTTGGTGATGTTTCTTGTTTTAGTTTTCATGCCACAAAGGTTTTTAATACGATCGAAGGAGGAGCAGCGGCTTATGAGAATCAGGATTTTGGTGTGAAGCTGTATCGTCTAAAAAATTTTGGGATCCGTGACTCGGAGACAGTAGACGGCGTGGGTGCAAATGCTAAGATGAACGAATTTTGCGCCGCAATGGGAATCTGTAATCTAAAGAATGTAGACAACGAGATCAAAAAAAGAAAAAGCGTTGCTGAAAGGTATAGGATGTACCTTGGAGACGTCGAAGGGATCCGACTTAATGTGGTACAAAAAAATATAAAGTCTAACTATGCATATTTCCCAGTCCTCTTTGATGAAAAAATATTCGGGAGCAGCAGGAATGAGGTGATGGTCAAGCTAGCGGAAAATGGAATATTTACAAGGAAATATTTCTATCCATTGACGAATACTTTCGATTGTTTCCATGGACAGTTTGATGTAGGCGAAACTCCTGCGGCACTCAGGATCAGCAAACGTATACTGACTCTCCCAATGTATGCAGATCTGGAGATGGAAGATGTGGATAGGATATGTAAGATCATTTTAGAGTGTAAAATCTAAATCCGAGGAAAGGGAAAGCAGTACATACGTTTAATAAATCTGTTAAATGATAGTTTTGAGTCCTAATATATACATCTGTGGAATAAGGAGGTGTCTTTTGTGGAACATAAAAAAGAAATAAGATTGATGCTCTTGGGCGGATCACGATATCTGCTGCCACTCATTGATGTGGCGCACAGTCTGGGGATACAGGTGATCACATGTGATTATCTGCCGGATAATACTGCACACAGATTCTCTGACTGGTACTGCAATATCAGTATCATTGATAAAGATGCTGTGTTGAGAGCCGCTATGGAGATGAAGATTGATGGCATCATGTCTTTTGCATGCGACCCAGGTGTGGTCACAGCTGCATATGTGGCTGAAAAGATGGGACTGCCCTTCCAGTGTTCTTATGATACGGCTGTCACCCTTCAGGACAAAGGACGATTTAGGAAGTTTTTGATGGATAACGGTTTTAATTGCCCGCATGCGAAACGTTATGAAGATATCAGAGAGCCATACGATGATATCGACTACTTCAGTTGGCCTGTGATCGTTAAACCGACAGATTCGGCTGGCAGTAAAGGAGTGAACCGGGTAGAAACACCCGACGGTCTGGAAAAAGCTATAAAGATCGCATTGGATAACGCACACAATGGCGCCTTTATCATAGAAGATTTTCTGACTTTTGAAGGATACCATTCCAGTGCGGATTCTTTTACTGTAGATGGGCAACTGAGATTTATCACCTATTCTGACCAGCTCTTTGATCCAGATGCAGATAATCCGTATACACCCGCCTACATCATCTGGCCTTCTACAATGAGGGAAGAATGTCAGAAAAAACTATCTGCAGAGACACAGAGACTGATGGATCTTCTTGGTATGCGGACAGGTATCTACAATATTGAGACTTGTGTGGCAGCAGATGGGGAGCCTTATATCATGGAAGTATCCCCCAGAGGTGGCGGGTGTAAGATCGCCGAAATACAGCAGTTGGCATTTGGTGTGGGATTGATCGAGGATGAAGTGCGTAAAGCTGTAGGTTTGCCGCTCAAAGAGCTTGCCCAGCCGCGCTGTGATGGCCATTGGTGCGAGATGGTCATTCATGCAGAACCAGGACAGAGCGGCATATTCAAGGGACTGACCATAGATCCAGATATCCAGGATAGATATGTCCGAGCCATTGATCTAGCAGTTAAAGTGGGCGATCGTGTAAAACCTTTCACAGGAGCAAACAGGGCACTCGGGGATATGTTCTTACGTTTTGAAAGCAGAGAGGAACTCGAAAAGATAGTCTCAAGATCCACAGAATGGTTGCATATAGGATTATCTGACATATGTGCGGGGGGCAACAAAATATTATGATCCCATCGGAGGGCAAGGCTTATATCCATTTGAAGATCTTAGAGAAAAAGGGATTGGGTTGAGATTCCTTAAGACAGGCAAGATCGTGTACCATCAACGCGGAAATGAGTTTTGCCGCGATCTGTCGATCATAGATGTGATGATGTTTAACTCGCAGGAACAAGTAAAAAATCTTGGGTTCATATACATTGACCTCTGGATGAACCTAATAAGAGGGCGGATGATAAATGGGATATAGAGAAACAGAGGAGATCGGAGGCTATATCGGATTAGACCGATATGACCTGCCGATCCTGCATGAGAACGCAGTAGCCCTGAATTGCGGACGGAATTGTCTCAGATATCTGATCAATGCTAAAAAGATCAGGAAGATCCTCCTTCCGTATTTCCTATGTGGATCTGTTAGGGAATCATGTATAAAGGAAGGCGTGGAGATACGTTATTACCATATAGATGAAGGATTTAAGCCATCTGGTCTGACACCAGATCAGGATGAATGGATATATCTTGTCAATTATTATGGACAACTCACTGCAAAGGAAATCGGAGGATATAGGGATAGATATGGGAAGGTCATTATCGACAATGCACAGGCGTATTTTGAGATGCCAGTGCAAGGAACAGATACTCTGTATACATGCCGCAAGTTCTTTGGAGTGGCAGATGGGGCTTTCCTTTATACTGAT
>CAJTYN010000078.1 GCA_910584115.1 uncultured Lachnospiraceae bacterium | reverse complement strand
GGAGTTTTGATATTTACAGGGTATTGCAATCTCTTCTCATAATTCCACATGATTATCTACAACCTCCTTTATTTTCCCAGGGGAAGGGCTGCAGCACCCATTCCCAGGACCTGCTGGCACAGTCGTCCGCGGTGTCGATGGTGAGCGGGCCGTAATTTTGGGCGTACAAGGCCAGCAGTTCTCTGCGCTTTTTGATATTCTCGCGGTAATATTCCATCCCTTTTTCGCAGTTGGGGTGGGTATCCAGGTACAGCAGGATATCACTGATGGCGAAGCTGTATTCATTCAGCATCTGCATGAGTTTTTCCTTCGGGGGGCAGTTTGGCGTTCCATTATGGTTGTGGCTCATCGACAGCACCTCCTCTGGCCGCAGAAAGGTTTGCACAGTTCTGGGAAGATGGTCCCGATCTGGAGGGCTTTGCACAGATCAAAGGTGGACTTAAATTTTTTCTGACAGGGGACATAGCCCATGGCGAGGGGGAGGGTATCCAGTCCTTTGTATATAGAGCCGTCCTCCTCTTTGCAGGGCGCCGGGGCGCATTGCTGTTTGGGCTGTGGAGGCGTCGGGCACTGGGGCTGGCGCGCGCAGCGGTTCATTGCATATCTATCCATGATGCTCCTTTCGATCGCATTGAGATATTTTTTGTTTATTACATTAGTATCCTATGTTCCTGGCGGGAGAAGTGTGTTATAATGAAAGACCGGAAGGTGTTTGAAGACCGCTTTATGTTCACCGTGTGGACGGCATGGGTGGATCTTTGAATACGCTCTAGGATAACTAACTTTAAGGGGAGTGTCGAGGATGTTGAGTATTGGTGCGAAGAAAACGATCCCCCGGTCCCGGAACAGGGAAGTCTATTATGATTACAGTCTGGTCGCCGTGATCATCCTTCTGATCGTATTTGGGCTGATCATGCTCTATAGTACCAGTTCCTATGTGGCCCAGCTCCATCATGGGGACGATATGTTCTATTTCGGGAAACAGGCACTGATCAGCACGGGCAGCGTCCTGCTGGCGCTGGCCGTCTCCCGGCTGGATTACCATCTGCTGGATAAGATCCCGTTTTTGATCTATCTGGTGGCCATGGTGCTGATGATCCTGGTGAAGACGCCGCTGGGTGTGGAGGTCAACGGGGCCAGGCGGTGGCTGAAGCTGGGCATACAGTTCCAGCCCTCGGAGATCGCGAAGATCGCGGCGATCGTGTCGATCTCCTATCTGGTGGTCAAGATGGGAAAAAACGCGGAGAGCCCGAAGGGGATGGGCATATTGGCCGGGATGGGCGGGATGCTGGGTCTGGTGACGTTTGTCTTTACGGAAAACTTGAGTACGGCGATCATCATCTGGGGGATCATGAGTGTGCTGATCTTCATCGCCCATCCGAAGACCAGGCCGTTCGTGGTTGGGGCGGTCGTTCTGGTGGCCGTGGCTGTGGCAGGTGTGATGCTCCTGGCGGCGAACATCGATACCAGCAGCAATTTCCGCGTCCGCAGGCTGCTCACATGGCTCCGCCCGGAGGAATATTCCGCGTCCGGGGGGTATCAGATCATGCAGGCGCTGTATGCGGTCGGGTCCGGAGGATTCTTTGGAAAAGGACTGGGCAACAGCGCGCAGAAGTTAGGCTGGATCCCAGAGGCGCAGAACGACATGATCTTCTCGGTCATCTGTGAAGAACTGGGGATCTTCGGGGCTTCGGTGATCCTGCTCCTGTTCGGCTATCTGCTCTACCGGCTGATCTTCATCGCCCAGAATGCGCCGGATATGTTCGGTTCCCTGCTGGTGAGCGGGATCTTTGCCCATATCGCCCTCCAGGTGGTCTTAAATGTCTGTGTGGTCACGAACCTGATCCCCACAACAGGGATCACGTTGCCTTTTTTCAGCTATGGAGGGACATCGATCCTTTTTTTGATGAGTGAGATGGGGATCGCGCTGAGCGTAGCCAGGCGGATCCGGTTCGAGGAAAATGCGGGCTGATGGGAAAGGGGATGGAGATGGATCTATATGCGTGTGATATCCTGTTGGTGGATGATAACCGCGAGCTGCAGGAGATGCTGCGGGAACTCCTGGAACGGGAAGGGTATCTGAAGCTGCGTCAGGCGTATTCCTGCGAGGGCGCCCGGCTGCTGTTCGGGCAGCGGGAGCCGGATCTGGTGCTCTTGGATGTGATGCTGCCGGATGGGGATGGTTTTTCGCTTTTCCAGGAGTTTCGGGCGGATACGGGGGTCCCGATCCTGTTCCTCTCCGCGAAAGATGAGGATAACGACCGGCTGCGGGGCTTAGGTCTGGGCGCGGATGATTATATCACGAAGCCATTCCTGCCCCAGGAGCTGCTCCTGCGCATACAGGCGGTCTTAAAGAGGGTCTACCTGGCCCCCATCCTGCAGGCCCAGAAGGAACAGACAGCCAGGATCGGACAGTACCGGGTGGATCTGCGCAATGCCGTCGTCGACAGGAACGGGCAGCAGGTGAGGCTCACAGCCAAGGAGCTGCTCTTGTTCAGGAAATTATGGGAGAACAGGGGGAACATCGTCACGTTTGACGCTCTGTGCAGGGCGGTCTGGGATGATGACTATTATGGATATGAAAATACATTGATGGTCCATATCCGCAGGCTGCGGGAGAAGATCGAGGAGGATCCGTCGCATCCGCAGTGGATCCGGACGGCCCGGGGTTTAGGGTATCGCCTGGAGGCCGGGGGAAGAGAGGGACGATGAAGAGCCTCTTCAAGATCATCCGCAGATATGTGCTGACCGCGGCGCTGCTCACCCTGTTCGTCCTGCTGTTCAATCTCGTCCTGTTCTCTGTCTGGGGCTGGTGGACGATGCGCGGGGAACAGAATGTAGCCACACGGCGGCAGATCGAGGGGGTGGCGCAGGAATTGTCCCGGACGCAGGCAGGCGGCGGTTATCAGATGAGTCCGGCCGGTTACCGGAAGCTCGCGCAGCTCCCGTTTTCCTGGGGCATGCTGGTGAAAGATGACGGGACGCTGGGCTGGACGTACCGCCTTCCGCCGGAGATCCCGCGCAGATATACCATGGCGGATATGTCGGTGCTCAGTAAATGGTATCTGAAAGATTATCCGGTCTTCACATGGATCTGCGGGGATGATGTGCTGGTGCTGGGCAGGGAGAAGGGCAGCATCGCCCGCTTTAATATGGAATATTCGCTCCGACTGATCGCACATGTGCCGGAGATCTTCCTTTCCATGGTGATCTTAAACCTGGTCCTGATCTTTTGTCTGGCGCTGTTTTTCGGCTATCGTTTTTACCGCTCCCTGCGCCCGATCGCTCAGGGGATCCAGCACTTGTCCGAGAAAGAGACGATCGACCTGCCGGAAAAAGGGATCACGGATGAACTCTCCCGCAGACTGAATCAGACCTCCCGGATCTTAGAACAGCAGAACAGCCGGCTGGCCAGGCGCGACCAGGCGCGGACGGAATGGATCGCGGGAGTCTCCCACGATATCCGCACGCCGCTCTCCCTCATCCTGGGCTATGCGGACAGTCTGGCGCGCAGCGCGGATCTGGATGAAAAAGGGCGCAGGGCGGCGGGGGCCATCCGTCTGCAGAGCGTGAAGATCAAGAAACTGATCGAAGACCTGAACCTGACGTCAAAACTGGAATACGACGCCCAGCCTCTGCGGATCGAAGCATTCTTCCTGGCCTCTTTTCTCCGCCAGGTGGCGGCGGACTTCTATAACGAAGGGATCCTGGGAGACTGCCAGATCGATCTGGATATAAAGGAGAGCGCGGAGCACATGCAGATCGAAGGCGATAAGGAGATGCTCTGCCGCGCCTTCCAGAATCTGATCGGAAACAGCATCCGCTATGCGCCGGGGAGCCTGATCCAGATACGCGTATACAGGGAAGGAAAATGGCTCCGGGTCGACTTCTGGGACACCGGGCCGGGGATCCCGCCGGAGGTGGCCGCGATCGTGGAAGGACGGATGGAAGACCCGTCGATCCATGTGATGGGTCTGCGGGTGGTCAGGCAGATCATCCGGGCGCATAAAGGCCAGATGAGATTTTTATCAAAGGGCGGGAAGAGAAATGAGGTGTGCCTGTTCCTGCCGCTCTCTTAGGGATCCCTACGCAAAGACACAGGAGGTGCCTGATCATGAAAAATCTTCTGATCGCTGATGATAATGAACAGATCCTAGATGTTTTAAAAGAATATGCCGTCCGGGAGGGCTATACAGTCTATACGGCAAAGACAGGAGAAGAGACTCTGGACGCATTTGAAGAACGCAGCTATCATGCCGTCCTGCTGGATGTCATGATGCCGAAGATCGATGGGTTTGAGGTGTGCCGGAAGATCCGTGAGAAGTCTATGGTCCCCATCATCATGATCACCGCCCGCGGGGAGGATTTTGAGCGGATCATGGGGCTGGACATCGGAGCCGACGATTATGTGGTCAAGCCGTTTTCGCCCTCCGAGGTGATGGCACGGCTGCGCGCGATCCTCCGGAGACTGGATCTGACAGAGGGCGGACAGCAGCATGTGAAAAAAGGAAGTCTGGAAATCTCTATGGAAAAGTTCCAGGTGTCTGTCCATGGGCGGGAAGTCCACCTTACGAAAAAGGAGATCGAGATCTTGTTCCTCCTCGCTTCAAATGCGGGAAATGTATTTTCGAGAGGGCATATCCTGGATTCTGTCTGGGGATACGATCATTACGGAGATGAGCGCACGGTCGATACCCATATCAAGAGGATGCGCGCGAAACTGGACGGACACAGCCATCCCGACTGGAAGATCGTGACTGTCCGGGGCGTGGGATACAGGTTTGAGGTATGTGATGAATAAGATCACAAAGAAACTCTTTGGGTATTTTACGATGCTGGCCCTTTTTTTGGTGGTCATCGTCTTTATCGGATTTTACAGCGTTTTTCGTTTTTATGACTACCGTTTTCAGGAAGATGAGTTAAAAGAACGGGCCAGGACGATAAAGACCCAGCTGGATGCTTTCATGACGTCCACAGGCCCGCACAGAGGAAAGGGCGCATATCTGAGATTTCTGGACGATATCTCCATGGCGGATGCCTATATCATCAGCAGGGAAAATGGGATGCTCTTCTGCAGGGAGCACGCAGAGCCGGGAAAAGAACCTTCCGAGAAGATCCGCGCGATGGCCGAGAAGATCTTCGCCTCGGCGGAGGAGCAGCAGTCAAGAGAACGTGGCGGACAAGGAGAACGGGTCATCTATCTGGGATTTCCGGTCCAAAAAGATGAGAAGACCGTCGCCGCGGTGGTGATCCGTGATACACTGAGCCTGGACCAGGACAGCTTCTTTCTCTCCGTCACGATCCTGGGGTGCTGTCTGCTCTTTGCATTGGCTGCGTCAGGCATCCTCTCTGCCTTCCTATCCAGGCGTTTTATGATGCCGATCCAGAAGATCGCCGCGGCTACCCGGGAACTGGCCCGGGGAAATTACCAGGTAGAGACAGAAGTCTATGACAAGAACGAGATCGGCGTGCTGGCCAGAGAAACGGATATCCTGGCGCAGAAGCTGAGCGCGGCCCGTCAGGAGAGCGCGGCGATGGAGCAGATGCAGAAAGATTACATCGCAAATATCTCCCATGAGCTGCGGACACCGGTCACCGTGATCAGGAGTTCCCTGGAGGCGATCTGTGACGGGGTCGTATCCGGTGATAAACTTAAAGAATACCAGGAACAGAGCCTCAAAGAGAGCATCTCCCTGCAGCGTCTGGTAAACGATATGCTGGAATTGTCCCGTCTGCAGAACAGAGAATTTCCCATAGAGAAGGCGGAGCTGGATCTGCTGATGGCATTGGATGACGCGCTCCGGGCGACCCGGATCATCGCCAGGGATAAAAATATCCGTCTGCGATACGAGAGGCCAAAAGCAGAATGGCCTATGGAAGGAGACTACGGCCGGCTGCGGCAGATGTTCACGATCGCCCTTGACAATGCCGTAAAATACTCACCAAAAGACAGCGATATCTGGATCAGGGCCTGGGATGCGCAGGGCGGCTATAAGATCTCCATAAGAGATGAGGGCTGCGGGATCCCTGAAGACGAACAGGCGTATATCTTCGAGAAGTTCTTCCGTTCAAAGAAAACAAAAGAACAAGGCTCCGGGCTGGGACTTGCGATCATGAAGAGCATCGCGGACAGACACCTGATCGCCCTTACGATCCGCAGCGTGTATGGACAGGGGACAGAGGTGGTCTACATCGTTCCGGGAGACGTGAAATGACCTGAGATCGTACCGTGAATGCCATCAAAATGACACATTGAGCATGTAAGATATCTCCCAGATAAAACATACAACGTATCAGGATCTGGAGGTACTGCGATGAAAAAAAGAAGTGTATCTGTATTGTTACTGGCGACTCTGATCATCGGGAGCGCGGTCCCGGCAGCAGCGGGTCCCCATTGCGGCGGCGGTGGCGGCAGAGGTTTCTGCGGCGGTGGCGGCGGCAGAGGGTCCCAATGCGGTCAATATTATGTAGATTCCAATGGAGACGGCATCTGTGACAATTTTGTGGATAACAATGGGGACGGCATCAACGATAACTGTCCTGGGTATGGTAAGGGCCAGGGACAAGGCCAAGGGCGCGGCCAGGGCGGTGCAGCCGTTGCCAGCCCCTCTGAGAGCACAGCTGCGAAAAAGACCACAGCTGCAAAGGCCCCCACAAAAAAAGCTACGATCAAAAAAGTCCAGAAGAGATTGAACAAGATCGGCTACAATTGTGGGAAAGCCAACGGGATCATGAACAAAAAGACGAAAAATGCTCTCAAGAAATTTAAAAAGACAAAAGGTCTGAAAGCAAATACTGTGATCAATAAAACGACTTTAAAAGCTTTGGGGATCTCTTGAATATGAGGAAGGCAGATGTGTATGTACGAACGTTTTCTGGATCAGATCACAGATTTTATCTTTGTGGAGACGGCTGTAGAGCAGGCGGATATGATCTTCGTACCGGGGAACGGCTATCCGCAGATGGCGGAGCGGGCGGCGGGACTCTGGCGGCAGGGGATGGCGCCGTACGTGCTGCCCAGCGGCAGGTACAGCATCTGTGAGGAGAGATTTGCGGGCGCGGCGGATAAGAAAGACGCATATGCGGGCGACTATGGCACGGAATGGGAGTTCCTGCGGGAGGTACTGCTGAAAAACGGGGTGGACGAACGCTGCATATTAAAAGAAGACAGGGCGTCCTATACCTATGAAAATGCCATATACTCCAGACAGGTCACAGACGCCCAGGGGCTTAAGATCCAAAAAGCCATCCTCTGCTGTAAGAGCTACCACGCCCGCCGCTGCCTGCTCTATTATCAGCTCCTGTTCCCCGAGACAGAGTTTTACGTGGCGCCCAGCGAGACGGAAGGCATCGGCCGGAGCAGTTGGTACCGGACGGAGCTGGGGATCCAGACGGTGTTGGGCGAGTTGGAACGCTGCGGGGGACAGTTCCATCAGATCATAGGAGACTTAGAACGTGTTTGAGGACCCATTTTTGACCGTTTACCAGATACAGCAGGTAAACGGTCTTTTATATATTGACAAAATAGACCGAATAGTCTATTATAAAAAAGGGACAAAAAAGATATGACAAAAGGAGAAGCATCAAAAAGGAGGATCATAGAAGCGGCCGGCGAGCTGTTCTGGAAGAATGGTTATACGAAGACCGGGATCAGTGAGATCCTAAAGGCCACCGGGCTTCCCAAAGGCTCGTTCTATTTCTACTTCAAGAAAAAGTCAGACGTGGCAGAAGCCGTGCTGCAGTATTACGGCGATATGATCACGGACCGGCTCCGATCCGCGGCGGCGCTCTCGGATTCCTGGGCATCGTTCTGCGATCGCTTCCTGCGCACCTTTCAGGAAGAGCTGGCGGACAAACGTTACTACGGATGTCCCATGGCCGTTGTGGGGACGGAAGTGGCGTTCCAGGAGGAAGGGCTGGCGCGGTGCTATCATGAAGCAATCGTGGAGGTCCGGAAGATCTTTATAGAGGTGCTCCGCAGGGACAAGATCGCCGAAAGAGAGCTGGAGGACCTGGCGGATCTGTGCCTGGCCATCTATGAGGGGGACCAGATCCTGTACCGCCTCTCCAAAGACCAGGACACGCTGCAGCGGATGAACGCCCAGTTAAAAAGGGTCGTACGGGAAAGGGGATGAAGATGGAGAAGAGGATCTCAAATTATGAAAAGATGAAAGATGAGATGGCAGATGGATTTCTGCGGTATGACCAGGAAGAGATGATCCAAAGATACGCCCTGGATCATGATGAAGACAACCTGTACATCTCCTTTCTGGAGCGGAGATACCGGATCGCCCGGCGGACCGGTCGGGTGAGCTGGTCGAGGGACGACAGTCAGACGGAGGAAACGGCAGACTACAACGAGGCCATGACGATCTACGATGTGCTCTGCTATCCAAAAGAGGGTCTTCATCTGGCCCATGAATGGGTGAACGTGGCAAGCCTTTCCTCCATCCAGGGCGGCACGCTGGAAAAACGGGGAGACTTTTTCCAAGATGCCGGGAGGGCATTTGCCGGGAAGACGGACGCGCTGAGCCGCGCATGCGAAAAACTGGGAGGCAAAAAGCTGGAAAAAGGCGACGCGGCCTATGAGCTAAAGCTCTTTCCGTTTCTCCCGCTGATCCTGCGTTTCTGGGACGCCGACGAGGATTTCCCGGCCAGCCTGCAGATCCTCGTGGATAAAAATATCCTCGACTACATGCATTACGAAACGCTCATGTTCGCGCTCTCGCATGTATTAAAACGACTAAGAGAAGAGATGTAAAAAAGGAGGAGAAGATCATGCTCGATAAGATAGATCTCTATTATCTCAGCCCCACAGGGGGCACAAAGAGAACAGGGGAGATCCTCTGTAAAGGACTCGCAGAGGCGGTCCGTCCGGTGGATCTGGGGGACCGGGAGAAAGCGGTGGAGACGCCAGAGAGCGGCACGGTGGTGGCTGCGGTCCCGGTGTTCGGCGGCAGGATCCCGGCCGTCGCGGCAAGAAGACTGCGCCAGTTGGAGGGCAGCGGGAAGAAGGCGGTCACACTGGCGGTCTACGGCACGCGCGCCTATGAGGACGCCCTTTTGGAGCTGAACGATCTCATGGAGGAGAGAGGTTTTAAAGTCATTGCATCCGCGGCTCTCGTCGCCCAGCATTCCATCGTACCGGAAGTGGGAAGAGGAAGGCCCGACGGGCGGGATGAGACAGAGATCCTGGCTTTTGCGGAGAAAGTGCTAAAGAAACTGGGAGCAGATACGGACAGTCCGGTCAGTGTCCCGGGAGATCGTCCGTACAAGCCGGAGATGGATATGCCGGTGACACCGATCTGTCAGCCATCCTGCATCCGATGCGGGAAATGCGCGTCGGTCTGTCCCGCAGGGGCCGTCTCCCTGGAAGATGATGCCGTCGTGACGGATCCAAAGAGCTGCATGCTCTGCATGGCCTGTGTGGCGGCCTGCCCGGAACACGCTCGGATCCTCCCGCCGCCTCTGCAGGAGCAGATGGATCAGAAATTAGGGCCGCTGAGCGCCATCCGCAGGGAAAATGAATATTTCTTATGATGATGCAGAAACGATGAGGAGGGAACAAGATGAAGATCTCGATCATTTACGTGAGCCAGACCGGCCACACAGAAGAAGCAGCAGAGTACATACAGGATGGGATCCTGGCGAAACATCCGTTTATCCAGGTAAGACCGATGGATATCCGGGCAGGCGATGTGGACCTGGAGTTCCTTGCCCAGAGCGAGGCGGTGATCTTCGGGTCGCCCGTCTATTTTTCCAGTATGAGCTGGGAGTTGAAGAAATGGTTCGACAACAGTTTCCGGATCGATCTTAGCGGAAAGCTGGGCGCGGCGTTCGTGACGGCCCAGTCCCCCACGGGCGGGGTGGATACGGCCATCATGGAGATCCTGCGCCATATGCTGGTCAAGAACATGCTGGTCTTTTCAGGAACAGACCCGGCGCAGGCGTTCCAGATCGGAGCCGTGGGCATCGGAAAAGAGATCGGGGCGTCGGCGGAGCAGTTCGAGGCATTTGGGGAGAGTGTGGCCCAGACGGCCTTGAGGCTGTTCGGGAAATGATCCCAGAACAAGAATATAAAAAACTGCGGTGATATCTGCCGCAGTTTTTTATTACATTCCTGGTCTAATCTCCCAGATCCTTTTCGCTGTTCATGTCTTTATAGAAATCTTCCGGGATGTAGGCTCTGACTTTTTCCACCCGGTTCTTGTCGATATGTTCGACCAGGAAGCGGATCCCATTTGCCAGTTCCACGGTCTGTCCCTCGGCGGGCAGGCTGTCCAGCTGTTCGATGATATAGCCGCCGATGGAGTCGTAATCCTCGGAGTCCAGGCCCAGATGCAGTCTTTCGTTTATGTCATCGATCCGGGCAGAACCCTGGAACAGATATTCGGTCTGGGGTGTGATCTCCGTGATATCCTCCTCCTCTTCCGTGTCGTATTCGTCGCGGATCTCTCCCACGATCTCTTCGAGCAGGTCTTCCAGGGATACCAGACCGACCGTCGCGCCGTATTCATCCAGGACGATGGCCAGGTTATAGGAAGCCTCCCGCATCTCCAGGAGGAGGGAGACAGTGCTCTTATGTTCATAAGTAAAATAGACATCCCTCAAGTGATCGCGGAGCGTGAAAGGCTGCGTACGGTCCAGCAGCAAAAGATCCTTCATGTTGATGATGCCGATCACATTGTCGGTGGTCTCCTCGTAGACCGGGAAACGGGTGTGCATATCTTCGCGGAAGATCTCGATCAGCTCCTCGTATGTGCTCTCCACATCCACAAAAGTCATGTCGATGCGGGGGACCATCACGTCCCTTGCGGAAGAATCTCCGAAGTCGAAAACGTTATAGATCATCTGTTTTTCTTCGTTTTCGATGACCCCGTCCTGTTCACTCACGTTGACGATGGTGCGCAGCTCATGTTCCGTCATGGCGTTGGGCCTGGCGTTGGGGTCGATCCGCAAGAGCAGCATGAAGCCGTTTGCCAGGCGCTGGACCAAAAAGACCACAGGCGTTAAGACGACCATCAGCGGATAGATGATCCGGGCATAGGCCAGGGAAAACTTCTCCGCATGGGTGGTGGCCAGGGTCTTGGGGATGATCTCGCCCCAGATCAGTATGACCAGCGTTAAGATCCCGGTCCCCGCGCCTACATAGACGTTGCCAAACTTATGGATGACAAATGTGGTCACCAGGGAAGAGGCGCAGATATTGACGATGTTGTTCCCGATCAGGACCGTGCTGAGCATCTTGCCGGAATCGTCGATGATCCTGATGAGCGTCTGCGCGCTCTTATTCCCCTGCTCCGCAAGGGACTGGATCCGTATCCGATTGACCGTTGTCATTGCAGTCTCCGCGGAAGAAAAGAAGGCGGAGAGCAGGATGAGTAGAAAGATCACGGCGATCTGTATACCGTCACTCGAGTCCAATAGTGTTCACTCCTTTTTTACTCGTTTATCCAGATATCATCTACTGTATACCTTATTGGAAAATGATACATGATTTTTCACTGAAATGCAAGTGTTACTGTGGGATCAATCTTAAACTTCCATAAAATCCTGAGATATTTGTTGACAAGTCTGAAAGACAATATATAATGAGAGAGTAGGATCAAAATCCTGTATATGGCTATCAGCTGGCGACAGCGACCAAGGAGTGTCCATGGGGATGAGTCTGGCAAAAGGCTCTGTCCGGGGGACTCTTTAAGATGGAAATGGAGGGATCACTATGAAGAAAAAGTATTTATTGCTCATCGGCATACTGGCAGTCTGTTGTATGCTGGGGGGATGCAAGAAAAAGAAAGATGCGGACAAGGCCTCTGATCCCGGAGAGCCTACGATCATTACGAAAGAAGACAGCGTGTCTGGCCAAGTCGTCGAGATGCAGCAGGGCAGCCAGATAGATAAGAGTAAGATCACGAACATAATGGGGACACAGACGGCTACCGCCAGCGACCTGGTGGTCACCAACATGACGGGAGACGAGATCAGTGCCTTTTACGTCAAGTCCTCGGAGAGCGGAGACTGGGAGTGGGGCGACGACCTGATCGGTGGGCGGTTCACGCTGAAAGATAGCGACAGAGCATTGTACTATTACGAAAAAGGTACAGACGCGTCTGCCAAATATGATCTGATGGTCTCCTTTGCGGGGGCGGATGAATCGGATGACTGCTATTTCAGGGAACTGCCCCTGAGCGACATCCAGGAACTCTCCCTGAACATACAAGATGGAGTCCCGTATGTAAGATACCAGAGCCTGTCCACGAAACAGCAGGTCTCCACATTATCGGCGGCCAGGAAGAGGATGGGGCTCTCAGACGTGAGCGGCAACGAGACGGATACATCTTCCACCGGTACATCTACGGGAAATGACCGGCGCAGCGGGACAGGTACGAACGCAGGCAACAGAACGGGCACGGGTACAGATACAGGCACGGATACGGGGACGACGGATCCCACATCGGCGGTGACCCAGCCGACGGATGACGGGCAGGGTCAGACGCCTTCTGACACGGAACCCACACAGTCTGCAGATCCGGGGTACAGCGATCCGACACCGCCTGGGATGGACGGACAGGGAGAGGATCCGCGGGATACCGCCCAAGGGTATGTGGGACAGGATATGGACAGCCTGGTCGGCGAAGTCGGGGCTGCGAATGCGACAGAATACGGAACAGACGAGTCCACGGGCAATACGATCGTCTACCATTATTATGACGGATTCACAGTCTCCACCGAGGAAGGTGACGACGGGAGCCAGACTGTAACAGGGATATGGTAACAGAAAGGAACGGAGGATGGAGAGGGTATTACTTAAGTTGAGCGGAGAGGCCCTGGCTGGGGAGAAGAAGACAGGTTTTGACGAGGATACTGTCGCAGAGGTAGCCAGACAGATCAAAGCCGTCGTGGCAGATCGGATCCAGGTGGGCGTCGTGATCGGCGGGGGGAATTTCTGGAGAGGAAGATCCGGCAAAGAGATCGACCGGACGAAGGCAGATCAGATCGGGATGATGGCCACGATCATGAATTCTATCTACGTATCGGAGATGTGCCGCCACGCCGGGCTGGAGACGGAGGTGTTCACGCCGTTTTCCTGCGGGGCTTTTACGAAGCTGTTTTCTAAGGATGAGGCGGTCAGATGTCTGGAAGAGGGAAAAGTGGTGTTCTTTGCCGGGGGGACGGGACATCCCTACTTTTCTACGGACACTACCGCTGTATTGCGGGCCGTCGAGATCGGGGCGGAGGCCATCCTGCTGGCCAAAGCCGTGGATGGGGTTTATGACAGGGATCCCAAGGAGGATCCGGATGCGGTCAGATACGATGAGATACACAT
>CAJTYN010000077.1 GCA_910584115.1 uncultured Lachnospiraceae bacterium | reverse complement strand
TGCATCTGATCGGCAAGGACATCATCCGTTTCCATACGATCTACTGGCCGATCTTCCTCATGGCCTTGGATCTTCCCCTGCCAAAACAGATCTTCGGCCATCCCTGGCTCTTACAGGGCGAGGGAAAGATGAGCAAATCCAAGGGCAACGTGCTCTACGCCGATGAACTGGCAGATCTCTTTGGCGTGGACGCCGTGCGCTTCTTCGTGCTCCATGAGATGCCGTTTGACAACGACGGCGTGATCACCTGGGAACTGATGGTGGAGCGGATGAATTCAGAACTGGCCAACACCCTGGGAAATCTGGTCAACCGGACCATCTCCATGTCCAATAAGTTCTTCGACGGCGTGGTCACCGACACCGGCGTCTGTGCGGACGTGGATGCAGACCTGAAAACCGTCGCCACCGCCGCCGCCGGAAAAGTAACGGCCAAGATGGAGGATCTGCGGGTGGCCGACGCTATGACAGAGATCTTCACATTATTTAAACGCTGCAATAAATACATCGACGAAACGATGCCCTGGGCGCTGGCAAAAGAGGCGGATAAAAAAGACCGCCTGGCCACCGTCCTCTACAACCTGGTGGAGGGGATCTACATCGGCACCACGTTGCTCGAGCCCTTCATGCCTGAGACCGCACAGCGCATCTTAAAGCAGCTGCAGGTGGACGCGCGAGGGATGGATACCCTGGAGACTTTCGGCCTCTACCCCTCTGGAAGCTCCGTGACAGAGAAACCAGAGATCCTGTTCGCCCGCCTGGATATCAAGGAGGTGCTGAAAAAAGTGGAGGAACTCCATCCGCCAAAGGCAGAAGAAACACAGCCAGAGTCCCCGGCCGTGGAGATCCCCGCAAAGCCGGAGATCACGCTGGATGACTTTGACAAGTTGCAATTCCAGATCGGTGAAGTCATCGCCTGCGAGGCCGTGAAAAAATCCCGGAAGCTCTTGTGCTCCCAGGTCCGCATCGGAAAACAGGTCCGGCAGATCGTATCCGGGATCAAGTCCGATTACACACCTGAAGAGATGGTGGGCAAGAGAGTCATGGTCGTGACCAATCTAAAGCCCGCCAAGCTGGCAGGCGTCCTCTCTGAGGGGATGATCTTGTGCGCGGAGGACGCGGACGGGAAGCTGGCGCTCATGACACCTGACAGGGATATGCCGTCCGGAGCCGAGGTCTGCTAAAGACGAAAAAATGGGTACATCAGACACAAGAAGATACGAATTCCTCTTGGCGGCTGTCATCTCTGCAAGAGCCACATCGTTTATCTTTAATAAGATGATCCTGCAGGAGACCGTATCTGAGCAAAAAATAAAGGAATTGGAAGTCAGATCACAGACGATCCGGCTTCCCGTTCCTATCTTTATACATCTGAGCGCGCGCCGGCATCCCGAACATTTCAGCGCTGTTCTGTACGGCCATTGCCGCGATCACACACTTTTGAAATAACCGATCGGCACCGCATTATGTACCTTCATCAATCTCAGCACTTTATCCTGATCCCGTTCCCGAAACGCCTGGAAGATCTCTTCGTGCTGCTCCACCGACAACTGTTTGGAGATACTCGTCTCCTGATAGATATTGACCCAGGCGTCCAGCTGTTTCCACACTTGTTTGGAGATCTGTTCCAGTTTTTTGTTGGGACACGCCTCGATGATCGTCTCATGAAATTTGATCGAACTCTGGTTGAAAGCCTCCTCATCGTCTTCTTCCAGAGCCTGTCTCTGCATCTGGTTGATCTCCTCGAGTTCCTCTAACAGATCATCCGTGACCCCGCTGCGGAAGATCAGCGGGATGATCCCATCGATCAGGATCATATTCGTCTCGATCAGATCGCTGAGCTGCTGCTGGGTGATCTCCGGGACGCGGGGTCCCACATTATGGATATGTTCCAGGAATCCATTTTGCGTGAGCATCCCGATCGCTTCCCGCACCGGCGTCCGGCTCACCCCGAATTCTTTTGATAGATTTTCGATGTTCAGCCGGGCGCCCGGCGCAAATTCACCTTTTGTGATCTTCTTTACGATCAATGTATAGACCTGCTCTGTCGCAGAGCGTTTGATTATCTGCTCTCCCATAAACACAAACCACCTTGTCCTTCGATCTTTTGTCTGTTTTTAACAATAACACAAGGATGGATGTTTTGTCAATTTGTGATCTGCAGAACAGACAAAAGGCGCCAAAGGACGACGCCGCATCCGCAAAAGACACGCGCGCCGTCCTCAGACATCCCATCACTCATCTTCCTCAGGAACGCTGTAGACATCATCCGTCTTTTTCCCAAAGAATACTTTTATAGCCGATATGATCATCAGCGCAAAGACCAGCAATGTGATCGCACCGCCGATGGTCGCCAGGGATTTCACGCCGTCCAGGCCCTGTGCGCCTCTTCCGAATGCGGCCATCACCACGGCCATGGCTCCGATGACAACGCCCCATACTACTTTTACACGCGCCGGAGGCTCTGTCCCGATGGGGACATCCTTCACGCAGAGGGATCCTAAGTTGGTCAGCGTGGCATCAGCCGCCGTCACAAAGCTCATGACGATCACGACGATATTGATGATCACGAGTACATTCCCAAAAGGCAGTTCCTGCAAAAAAGACCAGAGCGCTGCCAAAGATCCCTTCTCCGCACAGATCTTCACCAGATCCAACTGGCCGGAGATCTGCATATCGATCGCCGTGTTGCCCCAGATCCCGAACCAGACCATGCCGAAGATCGACGGGAGGATCCAGTTCACGATCATAAATTCACGGATAGTACGCCCACGGGCCAGGATGGCCAGGAGGACACCCATGATCGGTGCATAAGCGATCCACATACACATATTGAAGATCGTCCAGCTCTTCGTCAGCGCTTCTCCCCCGATATCGATGGGATCCAGGCCCCATATCCAGAAGTTCTGCAGCCAGGTGGCCAGGCCGCCCAGACTATTGCGCAGGATATATAATGTAGGTCCCGCGATGAACAGGAAGATCAGCAGACCGTAATAGAGATACGCATTGGCATTTCCCACGACTTTCAACCCTTTGTCCATCCCCACATAAGAGGAGACAGTAAACAGTGCAGTCACGATCACTCCCCCGATCACATAATATGTCAGGTCTGTATTGACCCCATAGAGGGACAGGCCGTCTGCCACGGTGGACAAGAGGACAGCCAGACCGGACGTGATCCCGAAGCCGATCGCGAGCATGGACAGCGTGTCCACGACGGTGACGACCCATGACTTATCCATGATCTTATTTCCCAGCAAAGGACGCAGCGAGTCAGACACTGTGAGTTTATGGCCTTTGTTATAATACAAAAAAGCAATGAGCGCACCGCAGAGGGCATAAAATCCATAGGGCATGAACGTCCATTCATAGAAGGACCGTCCCATGGCAAACCGGGCTGCTTCCGGAGTGAACGCACTGATCCCGAAACCGTCCAGTTCACCCCCGACGTTGCCGTAGAGCAGTATGGGGAAATTCACGCCCCACGTCACGATCCCCACAGCAACGCCGCCGGTCAGTGACATGGCGAACCAGGAGCCAAAGGAAAACTTCGGCTTCGCGTCCGGCCCGCCCAGCTTGATATTGCCCGCCTTTGAAAAGCAGATGAGGAAGGCAACGACCAGGCTCAGCATACATATGATCTGGAACAGCCATCCGAAATTATCCAGGATAAGGCTGAAGAGCATGCCTGTCCCCTGTATCAGCGCCTGGTTATTGACGATCCCGATGACGGCTGTGATCCCGAAGATCGCCAGGCCGCTGATAAAGACACCTTTTCTTATCTCAAAATCTTTCCCATTGTTCTTGGGGTGAGGTTCTTTTTTACTTTGTCCGCTCATAGATCCCCTACCTTTCTCTTGTATGATCTTTTGATCCCTTTATTTTTTTACGCTCTCTTCCGCTTCACGGACCACCTGATCCATCTTCGCCAGGACATCATCGGGCAATGGTTTTGGCTCGTACTCTTCCAGGATCGTACGCACTTTGGCGGCTGCGCGCTGTTCCATGGTCAGAGAACCGTCTGCCTCCCAATCCTCATAGGAACGCCTCTCCAGGATATCCGGATAATAAAATTCCGTCCGGAAATATTCCATCGTCTGCTCGCTGCCCATGAAGTTCCCTCCAGGACCCACTTCGTCGATGTACTCAAGTCCGATCCTGTCTTCATCCACCGCGACCCCGTCACAGTAGCGTTTCGCCATACCGATGATCTCATTGCACACATAGAGCATGGTCAAAGATCCCGTCAGGCCGATATCCGTAAACCCGCAGTCATGGACGAGATTCCCGCCTGTGAGCAGGCTGATCATGGTCTGGAAAGAGCACTCGATCCCGGCCTGTGCGTCCACGACTTTGGACTCTGTGGCGCCCGCCATGTCAAATGAGGGGATGCCGATATAACGCAAGATCTCATTAGACGCACCCAGAAGGAGGCTGGTGGACGGTGCGCCGTAAGGTGTATGCATCGTGGACATATCCAGAGGCGTGCCGGATGTGCCGCCGATAAATGGCGCGCCCGGGCGCAGGAGCTGGTTGATCACCAATCCCACGAATGTATCCGCAAACCCCAGTGCCAAAGACCCCGCGATGGTCACCGGCGATGTGCCGCCCATGATCATACCGGGCGTATACAGTGTGGGGACACCGTATTTTGTCGTTACGAACACTTTTTCCATGGCCTCTTTCGTATGTTTCAGAGGGGAAGTCGGCTCACTGTAGACGATGACGAAGGGTCTTTCTGCCAGCTTCTCCTCGCTCCCGGCGACCACCGCACATAGTTTCAGGACGTATTCCAGATTAGAGGCATTGAATGCCCAGGTGCAGATCGGTTTCTTCGTATTGCGGATCATAGCGTCCACTTCATGGACATCCGCCAGGTTTGCGGTCTGATCAGCGATCATGCACAGAGACATGGCATAGTCAAAATTGGGGAGCGCGTCCTGTACCTTCGCCGCATTGGCTGCATCCTGCTTCTGAGGACTGCGCCGTTCTCCTGTATAAGGATCGATAAAGAAACAGCATGTGGGGCCTGCGCCAAAATACGTATTCCTGCCCGTGAGCAGCATGGACTCGTTTCCATCCCGGTCATACATCTGGATGCCCTTGGGCACTGTGCGGATGCAGTCTCTGACCAGTTGTTTCGGGATCTTCACGTGAACGCCGTCTGCGGTACAGCCATGTTCCACCAACAGTTCCACTGCTTTGTCGTAATAAATGTTCACACCTGTCTTTTCCAGGATGTCGAGTGCTCCCTCTAAGATCTGGTCTTTTTGCTGATCGGATAAGATATCGACTTTCAGATTACTCTTCATACTCTAAACCCTCCTTTTTTTAGATATATATCTTGCTCTCTACGCTGCGGTATGCATTTTCTGTAGGCGTGATCCCCAGTCTCTCTGCTTCTTCCAGGTTCACTCTCGTCTTCCTGGCACAGACTTCATAGACTTTATCCATCAGGGATGCCTTGTCTGCCTTAGCGCCTTTACGGTACATCTCCGTCCCGGACATCACGCCGCCGATATTCTGTACCCAGCATTCCTGATAGAGGATCCCCCGGCTCTTGATCCGCTCTGCCAGCGCGATCTCCTCATCCTTGTTCGTCGCGTGGAGCTGGTTGTTCGCGCCGCCGAAGACCATCTTCACCTTCAGTGCGTCGATCGCCTCCTCCGTCAAAAATCCGCCGATGGCGCAGGGACACAAGATGTCTGCCTCCACAGTGAGGATCTCTTTCGGATCCACGACAGTGATCTCTTTATCCGGATATTTTTCTTTCAGGGCGGTGACCGCATCCGGATCCATATCGCACACGGTCAGTTCTGCGCCCTCGTCCAGCAGATAACCTGCCTGCGGGAACCCTACGGCTCCCAGACCCATGACTGCGATCTTAAGTCCTTTTAAGCTGTCTTTTTTGAAAAAGAACTTCACAGCCTCTTTCATGGCTGCCGTCACGCCCCATGCGGTCGGATCGCCGGACGGACCGATCGGGTTGTTCTTCAGACCGGCGGCGATATACCTGGTATACGGAGCCATCTCGTCCGCCAGCTCTACGGGATACCGCATATCCGGGCCTGTGAAGAAACGCACCCGATCCAGGGCATAGGACAGGAATCCCAGTTCTTTCTGGTCGCTTAAGTCCACGGGATCTGCCTGCACGGTGATCTTACCGCCGCCGTAAGGGATTTCTGAAGCGACGTTCTTGTGGCTCTGGGCACGTCCCAGATTCAGCCCGTCGATGATCACCTCGATCTCTTCCTCGTCTTTATCATGCCTGCGGATGCCGCCTGTGTAGATAGCATGATCCATATTGTTCTTACCCAGTACAAAACTATGCAGATTTGCTGTAAAACGCATGTCTTTTTGTGCATTATAGAAACAATCCAGCCCGAAAAACTTTCCCTTGCGCAAAAGGTCGAAGACCTCTTCCAGATAATCTGTCAGGCCATGTTTCTCAAACAGCGCCCGCGTTTCCTTATTGCTCAGTCGCACATCGTCCTCAGTCAGCAGGCTTTCCATATAGAAAGTCTTATTGTACTGACTCCAGTCGATGTCCGCTTCCCACTCCTTTGCCGCACAGACATATTCCTTGTCCGTACGATAGTCATAGCGCAGTTTCAGGGATGTGAGTCCCTCCGCGATCAGCGGCGCATATAAACTCCTGTTCATGATCTTATTACCTCCTGTGTTTTCTTATGATCTATATATGTTTACAATGTATGAAAGGTTTCTTCCCCCCGCAGCACACGGAGGATCCCTTTTGCCAGAGCATCCATCTCAGATGTCCCCGGTATGACAGCGACCGGTGCCAGGTATCCCACCTGACGGCTCAGGGCATCGGTCAGCATCTTGGAGTATGCCATGCCCCCTGTGAGGATGATCTTGTCCACTTTACCCCGCACCACCGCGGACATGGACGCGATATCCTTCGAGAGCTGCAGGACCATAGCGTCAAACAGCATCCGGGCATTTTTATCTCCATCCCTGACTTTTGCCTCCACCTGCCGCATATCGCTGGTCCCCAGATAAGCCAGCAGCCCACCTTTGCCTTTTAGCCTGGCCTGCATCTCTTTCTCGGTAAATCTCCCGCTGTAGCAGAGTTTCACCAAGGGCCTGACGGGTACGCCGCCGGAACGTTCCGGCGAGAGAGCGCCTTCGTCGTCCCCGACGAAATCCAGGATGCGGCCTTCTCTGATCAGATTAGTGGTGATGCCGCCCCCCAGATGTGTGACGATGTACGTGGCATCCCGCAGGGCTTTTTTATCCCGTTTCGACTGTTCAAAACAGACCGCGCGACTGTTAAGGACGTGGGTCAGGAACGGCTTCGTGATCTCCGGCACGCCTGTTATAGTATAGACTTCATTTGGCACGCCGCACCCGCAGACCGCATCATATACATAGGCTCGGATATCTGCCTCCCTAGCCAGCTCGTACCCGATCACCGGCGCAAGATTGGCCGGATGGGGCGCGGGGGAATGCAGGGACGCTTCCGCAAATGCCTCGTCCACCAGATAGGCCCCGCTCTTTAGCTGTCCCACCACGCCGCCGCGGACAGCGATCGCGTCCAGGTCACTGGGCCGGACATGATGCTCCTCTAAGTATTGCCTGACAGCCCTTTGTCGAAAACTGATCTGGTCATTGATCGAGGAAAAACCTGCCAGGATCTCCACCGGATGTTCGATGTTCAGCGTATCCAGCTCCTGCTCGCCTTCGTAAAGGGCCACTTTAGTGGATGTGGATCCAGGATTGATCACCAGGATCTTTTCTTTTCCCATAGGACTCCCCTCCTCATGCACACGATCTTGCCAGGATGAGCGACAGATATTTCTCAGCTTCTGTAGCGCCCCTGGATGTGAGAGCGATCGGCACCCGGGCGCCCACCACGATCCCGGCCATCTCCGCCTTGGCCGAGAACACGAGGGCTTTTCCCAGGATGTTTCCTGTGGTCATATCGCCCGCTAAGAGTATGTCCGGGTCACCGGCCAGCTCGCTTTCGACTCCTTTTTTCTCCGCCGACTCTCTGCTCATCAGGATGTCGTAGGAATACGGGCCTTCTACCAGACAGCCCTTGATCTCTCCCTGCCGGTTCATCCTGGTCAGTTCCTGGGCATCCAGTGTTTCCGGCATATCGGGGTTGACTTTTTCAACGGCTGCCAGCACGCCTACTTTCGGTCTGTCGTACCCCATTTTCCGTAAGGCATCCACGGCATTTTCCAGGATCTGTTTTTTCTGGTCCAGCGTGGGATGCATGACCATCCCGCTGTCCGTCAGGACGATCAGTTTATGATGATCAGGGATCTTCAGGAATGCCAGGTGGGACATCAGCCGCCCGGTGCGCATCTCCGACTTCTTATCCACCACCGCTTTCAACAGCAGGGATGTTTCGAGCTTTCCTTTCAGCAGCAGATCCGCTTCCCCTCTTTTTATACACTCTACCGCCCCATAAGCGGCTCCCAGGGGATCTGGCGCATGGATGACGGGAAGATCTTTCAGTGTATCGCCAAGTATCCCTGCCTGTTCTTCGATATTTTTTTGTATGCTTTTTTGATCGCCGACCAGCACCCCGTCCAGGATACCCTCTCTCTGGCACCGGGCCAGCGCGATCAATGCAGATGCATCCGGGCAGACCACAGCTGCGGTCTTTTTGCCTCTGGTGCCCAGAGCAGCCTTCAAACCTTCAAAATCTTTAAATACCATGTGCTTCTCCCGCTCTTACTGAGTCCATCCCACGCCGGAATGCCTTTAGATTTCCTTCCACAAACTGCGGTCTTACGTTTTCACGTATGATCTTCTCCCAGTCCACGGACATCAGATCCATAGATCCGACAAGAGCACCCAGCAAGACCACATTCATCGCCTTGGGCTGTCCGATCTCCATGGCCATCTTGGCCGCGTCTATGATCTGAAGATCGGCCTTCTTCTGGATCTCCTCTTTCAGGCCCTCCGGGTAATCTGCCTGGCCGCTCAGGATCGGCGCCGAGGGGATGCGGTAGTCGTTCATGATCACTTTCCCATCCGGCTTTATGTAGGACAGCCAGCGATACGTCTCCATCTCCTCAAATGAGACCAGCAGATCCGCTCCACCGATCCCGATCGTAGGCGCGCAGATCTTTTTGCCGAACCTTACCTGGGTGGTCACGCTGCCGCCTCTCTGGCTCATGCCGTGGATCTCTGACATCTTTACATCATGACCCATCTCAAGAAGGCCGATGGTGAGCAATCTGCTTGCAAGGATGGTGCCCTGTCCTCCTACGCCTGCCAATAATATACTTTTTACCCCATTCATGTTCACAAGCCTTCCTTTCCTCACTTTACTTCACTGATCGCATCTTTCGGACAGATCTGGGCACATACCATGCATCCCAGGCATTGCACCTGATCGATGCTGGCTTTTCCCTCCTCTTTGTCAAAACGCAGCGCCGGACATCCGCATTTGGTGCAGAGCTTACAGCCCACGCATTTTTTTGCATCCACGGCGCATTTGGTGAAATAGGTGCCAAATTCTGTCTGATCCTTCTGGGACATCTTCTTCAATGCGCAGGGCCATCTGGTGATGATCACCGCCGGTCCGTCCAGCTCAAATGCCCAGTCCAGCGTCTCCCGCAGAAGCTCCATATCCAACGGGTTGATCTTGCGGACGTCCTGGATCCCCAGTGCTTTTACGATCGTCTCGATATCGGCCTCCCGGGTGGCGTCCCCCTGAGCCGTATACCCTGTCCCCGGATGATCCTGATGGCCGGTCATACCCGTGATGCGGTTGTCCAATATGATCGTCACGGCTTGGCTCTTGTTGTAGATGGTGTCCAAAAGGCTTGTCATCCCGGAGTGAAAGAATGTGGAATCCCCGATCACGCTGACGGCTTTTTTATTTAGTCCGTAAGTTTCTATGGCTTTTGCCATGCCGTGGGCGCCGCTCACACTTGCGCCCATACACAGGATCGTATCCACGCCGTTCAGGGGGGGCATCGCTCCCAGACCGTAACATCCGATATCTCCGGACACGATGATATCTCTGCGTTTTGCAAGCTCATAGAAGACCGGACGATGGGGACAGCCCGCACAGAGGGCCGGAGGACGTGCCACCAGACGTTCTTCTTCGATGGGCAGGCTCGTGGTCTCTACGCCGCGCAGCTCTTTATCTAAGATCGCAACGCTCAGTTCCCCGACCCCTGTGAGTTTCTCCCGGCCGATGCAGGAGATCCCGGCAGCTTTCACCTGTTCTTCCAGATATGGTTCCGTCTCTTCGATCACATACAATGTATCCACTTCTTTTGCAAAGGCTCTGATCTTATCCATCGGCAGTGGGAAACTGAACCCGATCTTCAGATAAGATGCGCTCTCCTGGAATGATTCCTTCGCATACTGATAAGAGATCCCGCTGGTCATGATCCCGATCTTCTTATCGTTCCATTCAATGTGGTTAAATCTGCTCTCCTCAGAGACGGCCCTTAATCTCGCCAGCCTCTCTTCGATCTCTACCCGCAGTTTTTTTGATACGGCAGGCATCGTCGTATATTGCCAGATATCTTTCTCATAGGCGCAGGCCGGTGCTTCCTGACGTTCCCCGATCTCTACCAGCCCTTTGCTGTGACAGACCCTGGTCGTCATCCGGATCAGGACCGGTGTCTTGTACTGTTCGCTGAGTCTAACCGCCTCCAACACCATCTCTTTACATTCCTGGCTGTCAGAGGGTTCGAGCATGGGCACTTTCGCCATCTTTGCATAATAACGATTGTCCTGCTCTGTCTGCGAAGAATGGATCCCCGGCTCATCTGCCGTCACGACCACGAGCGCGCCATTGCAGCCGGTATACGCCATAGAGAAAAGAGGATCCGATGCCACATTTAAGCCTACTTGCTTCATGGAAGCGAATGCCCGGCCCCCAGCGATCGAAAAGCCAAAAGCCGATTCCAACGCGACTTTTTCATTCGGGGCCCATTCCGCGATCACCGCATCTTTCCATCCCGCGACCGTCTCCAGGATCTCTGTACTCGGCGTACCCGGATACGCGGCTGCAAATCGGATCCCTGCTTCATACACGCCCCGTGCGATCGCTTCATTGCCAGTCATTAATTCTATACTCATGATACCTTCTCCTTTTGCCCAAAACAGTATTTCCTGTTTTCGTGATTACATCATAACATATTACATGTAATATACAATATGTAATTATAAACAATTTTTTTGGTCGATATTTGGTGATATTTTTTGTTATAAACGGATAATATACTGAAAAAATAAGAGCATATCACTAATGTGGCGTGAATTTCAGACCAGATACGGTCATATATTGCCTATAAAAAACTTGACCAGGAAAGGAGATCTATGCTATAATCACATTAACAGATCAACATCACATCCGCGTGTGTGCTGCTATTTGGATGGTATCGATATGGTAAAAGAAAAAAATACAGAAACTGTGAGACGATCTATAAAAAGATCCATCGAAAATAAGATAGAACGGGCATTGACAAAGGAATTTTACTGTAGTCAGAAAGAATTAAACGAAAAGACAACGATCTATTCCATAAATCCCGATACAGAACAACCTTATATCAAGATATTGGCCTATAAAGATCACGTCGTGATCTGTACATCCGAGTGTCTTTATTCTAAAACGCGAAAGATCCTGCAAGATAAGACCAGGGACGAGATCTTCGAATTTCCGTTGGTCTATGGACAGACCATACATTATGTCCCTGATGAAGACTGCCTAGAAGAGAACTCCACATCATCAGACTATGCGTGCGAAAGTTTTTTCGGCGAGGATGTGTTCTGTCTTCGTGGACTGACTGGCTTTGAAAATGCTCTGGCGTTTGATGAAAATGGCCAGACAGCCACAAGAGCCGTGTGCGTCGCGCGGGATGGGGGACGGGTGATCGGAGTGGCCGGTGCCGCAGGATCCGCGGTCCCTGACCTGTGGGAAATAGGCGTGGACGTGCTGGAAGGGTATCGAAAAGCCGGGTTGGGAACTCATTTAGTGAGAACATTGACGGAGGCATTACTGGCGCGAGAGATCGTTCCTTTTTATTCCGCCTCTATAACAAACATCGGTTCCCAGATGGTGGCGTACAGATGTGGTTATAAGCCGTGCTGGGTCGATACATTCGGAACCATCCTGGACGGGAATTCCGTATACGATGACCTAGTCAAGGATCTCTCGTTACAGTTTGAAAATGTGTTCCATACTGTTCAGTTGAGTAGTATCTGTGAAACAAAGGCACAACACTCAGCCTGACAGCTCAAGCGGACAAGCCTTTTGATCTATGGAAAGCTTGCCCGCTTTCAGATATCTGCTCACAGAGTCTCTCACCATTTAAAGATCACGACTCCCACAATGGCCAGAGCCATCCCCACCATCTTCCTCCATTCAAAGGGCTGCCTCTCCACGCCAAAGACCCCTGAAAGTTCGATCAGGTACGCGACGAGCAGCTGTGCGATCACGATGAGCATGACCGCCCTTGCCGGACCGAGGGAACTCATACTCTGTATGACAGTCACTGTGATGAATGCCCCGATCACACCTCCCAGCAGCATATATTTAGGATCCGTCTGGAAGAGAGCTGAGACAGCAGGCCGCCCTGTAAACAGCCATGCCGCCACACAGACCAAAAAAGCCGTTATCTGTACCCACCCCGTGGATACCCAGAGTCCCGCCTGTTTTGTCACCTGCGTGTTAAAAACACCCTGGATACTCATCAGAGCGCCGGATACTAATGCTATGAGGACACCAAACATCTTATATTCCCTCCTGGATATGTCATTTAAGACAGTATCCCCATAGTTGGGAAGATCTATGCTCTTTTTATACCATTTTGATCTCTTTCTCTTCAAACACTGCTGATATATCCTCCCATGAAAATCCCCGCCGTGCGAGGAAAGCCATGAGCCTCTGGTACTCTTTGCGCGAGAGGTCTGTCTGATCCCCGATCTTCTTCGTGATCAGCTTTTCGATACTGGCCCTCTCGTCCAGACCTTCCTCCGCGTACTCTTCCATACAGAGTTCTTCCCATGCCTCCTGGACCAGGGCGGATGGAACGCCCTTTTGATATAGTTCCTGGAATAAGCGGCGATGACCTTTTCCGTTCAGGCGCAGACGGAGGTAATTGGCTGCATATCGCCTATCGTCTATGTATCCATAGGATCTCAGATACCTGATCGTCTCATCAATGACATCGGAGGGGTAATCTTTCTCTAGTTTTTTTCTGAGGCCCTTCTCCGTCCGGTCCATATATTCCAGGAGATGCAGGGAACGCAGCTTGGCCTTTCGCAGTACATTCGGGTCCATGAAGGATCTCCCTTCTGTCTCTCTTTAAATAGGATCCGTTATATCCACGACTTCATCATCCGGGGATGACAGATCCTCATCCAGAAGATCCGGGACATCCTCTCCGAAAATCTCAGGATCCATGTCTTCCATGATGATCTCATCGGATCCTTCTGATGCCTGCTCCTCTGTCTCCGGATCGGACTCTGCTCCTATCTCTTCCTCTATTTCTATTTCTT